>JBFXIT010000236.1:0-2524 GCA_050175655.1 Leucobacter sp. | reverse complement strand
CCTGGCCGCCTCGGAAGATGCCGGCGAGGCAGTGATCCTGGTCGATCGCGTCGGCCCGCATGCGGCCTGACACGGCATTCACCTGATTCATAGGTGTCTCCAGTGGAATGGACGGCAGAATAGAGACGTAACATGCGACAGCCGCCGGGGGGAGGTGTCGAGAATGGTCGGGAATCCGCAGAACGGAGCCGATGAGTTCGAGACGGGTGCGAGGGCACGCGGATTCGCGCCGCTCACCCGCGTGCTCATGGTGATCGGCACCAGGCCCGAGGCGATCAAGATGATCCCGGTGATCCGCCAGCTGCAGGATTCGGGGGCGTTCAGGCCAGTGGTCATCTCGACCGGTCAGCACACCGACCTCGTCGAGCCGCTGATCAGGCAGGCGGGCCTGCGGATCGACGCCAACCTGCGCGCGGGCGAGCGCATCGACGGGATCGCCCCCTCGATCAACGAGATCGTCGCGCGCGTGGTCGCGGGCATCGACCGGATCTGGCGCGAGCAGCGCGTCCCGGAGAGCTTCAGCGCCGAGGGGCGCCGCGATCCCGCTGGCTCGGCGGCATGCCTCGTCCATGGCGACACGAGCTCGGCGATGGCCGCGGCGCTCGCCGCCTTCAACCTCCGCTTGCCGGTCATGCACGTGGAGGCGGGCCTGCGCACCTCGAACCTCGGCGAGCCGTTCCCCGAAGAGGGCAACAGGCAGATCATCTCCCGCCTCGCCTCGCTGCACTTCGCGCCCACCGAGGCGAACCGCACCAACCTGATCCGCGAGGGCATCGAGCCGGACCGCATCGTCGTCACGGGCAACACCTCGATCGACATGCTCGCCTGGGCGATGCGCCAGCCCGCCGACTTCGGCCCCGGGCTCGAGACGCTGAGCGCCGATCCCGGCCGCCGCATCGTGCTCGTGACCGCGCACCGGCGCGAGAACTGGGGCCGCGGCCTGCGGGGGATCGCCGAGGCGGTCGCGAGTTTGAGCGACCGCTACCCCGACACCGAGTTCGTGCTGCCGATGCACCCCAACCCCGTGGCCAGGGGGCCGCTCGTCGAACTGCTGAGCGACCGCCGGAACGTGCGTCTCGTCGAGCCGCGCGACTATTTCGCCTTCATCCGTCTCATGGGGTCGGCGAGCCTGATCATCACCGATTCCGGCGGGGTGCAGGAGGAGGCGCCCGCACTCGGCATCCCCGTGCTGGTCGCGCGCGGCGTGACGGAGCGCGAGGAGGGGGTGCGTGCGGGCACGCTGCAACTCGTGGGCACCGATCCCGCTCGCATCGTCGCAGCGGCGTCGATCGTGCTCGACCGCAGCCCGGCAGAGGCCGAGCGCGCCAAGCTGGAGGCACCGGCGAACCCCTACGGCGACGGTCGCGCGGCGATCCGCATCGTCGAGGCGCTCGACCACCTGCTGCGCGGGGCTCCGGCGCCGCCGACCGTGGCGGGGGAGCGCATGCGCGACGCCGTGCAGCGGCATCTGGGCACGGAGATCGGCATCGCCGGCGCGCCGCTCGGCGCCGAGATCCGGAGCGCTGAGGCCCGGAGCGCCGAGGCCGCGGCTGCCGCACCGGCGCCCGCCGCGACGAGGTGACTCGGATGGCCGCGCACGGAATGGTCGCGCCGGCCGCCGCCGACTCCCTCGGCGACCTCGCCCGCGAACTGACACGCGACCTGCTCGGCCTCTACGGCGGGCTGCCGTGGTGGGCGGCACCGCTCTTCTGGGTCGCCCTCGTGATCGTGGTCAGCTCCACGGTCTCGCTCGTGATCCTCGTGATCCGGGCTCAGATCGCCATCACGCGGGTCGAGCGGACGCGCGGCGATCACGGGGATCCCGCCGCGACGCAGGGTCGCTACCTCTGGGTGTTCGTCGTGCCCGCCCTCAACGAGGAGGTGACGATCGCCGACTCGGTCGAACGGCTCGCCCGGGTCGAGGTGACCCACAAGCGCATCCTCGTGGTGAACGACGGCTCGGACGACCGCACCGGGGAGATCCTGCGAGACCTGCACGGCAGTGTGAGCGACCTCACGGTGCTGACCAGGGTCGCGCCGAACGCGCGGCAGGGCAAGTCGGAGGCGCTCAACGACGCGTGGCGCCACATCAAACGAGACATCCTGGGCGCGGGGGAGTACGAGGGCTGGAATCCCCATCGCGTGATCCTGGTGATCGTCGACGCGGACGGCCGCCTCGACCCGGGTGCCGGCGCGATCGCCCGGCACTTCGCCGACGACCGCGTGGGAGGAGTGCAGGCCCTCGTGCGCATCTACAATCGGCACAGCTACCTGACCTGGGCGCAGGACGTGGAGTTCGGGGTGTTCGGCCATGTGTTCCAGATGGGGCGCATGGGATGGGGCACCGCGAACATGGGCGGCAACGGTCAGTTCAACCGCCTCGCCGCGCTCGACGACGTCGCCACCGTCGACAGCCGCGGGCAGCTCGGGCCCTGGCGCGAGGGCCGCCTCACCGAAGACCAGGACATCGGCCTGCGCATGATACGCGCGGGCTGGAAGGGGCGGCAGTCGACCCGGGTCACGA
>JBFXIT010000235.1:0-2524 GCA_050175655.1 Leucobacter sp. | reverse complement strand
CCGGCGCCGGATGGTCGAAGGACGCCTTCGCGGGCGGCGCGCCTACCCGGCAGATGCTCGACGCCATCGTGCCCGACCGTCCGGTGCTGCTCGAGGATCGGGATCACCACAGCGCGTGGGCCAACACTGCCGCCTTCGAGGCCGCGGGCATCGACGCTCGAACGCCCGACCCCGCCGACGGCCGCTGCGAGCGGGAGCGCGACGGCACCCCCGCCGGTACCGTGCACGACGGGGCCGTGTTCCTCTTCGACCGGGTGCGCCCCGTGCCGACGCCGGATCTGGCCTATGCCGGGCTGCTCGCGGGGCAGGAACGCCTGCTCTCCTTCGGCGTGACGGCCTGGCAGGATGCCGCGATCGGCACCCTCATGGGCATGCCCGACAGCATGCCGGTCTACCTGCGCGCCCTCGAGGCGGGCACATTGCACGCGCGGGTGCGCGGCGCGCAGTGGTGGAACCGCACCGACGGCCTCGAGCAGCTGCCGCGGATGCTGGAGCGACGGGACGAGACGGCCGAGCGCTGTGACCCCGAGCGGTTCTCGCTCGGCACGGCGAAGGTGATGGTCGACGGCGTCGCGGAGAGCCGGACCGCAGCCATGCACGGCCGCTACCGGGACGCGCACGGAGCGGAGACCGCGAGCAGCGGGATCTCCTTCTTCGCCTCGGCTGAACTCGCCGGGTTCGTGGCCGCGCTCGACGCCGCCGGCATGCAGGTGCACTTCCACGCCCTCGGGGACCGAGCCGTCACCGACGCGCTCGACGCGCTCGAGCATGCGCGGCATGTGAACGGCCCCACGGGGCTCCGGCACCACCTCGCCCACCTCGAGGTCGTCGCAGCAGCCGATGTGCCCCGCTTCGCCCGGCTGGGAGCGACCGCGAACCTGCAGGCGCTCTGGGCCGCCCACGACGAACAGCTGGATCGACTAGTGCTGCCCTTCCTGCCCGAGGGCACCGCGAATCGGCTCTACCCCTTCGGCGATCTCGCGGCCGCGGGCGCGGAGCTCGCCGGGGGAAGCGACTGGCCGGTCTCGACGCCCGACCCCATCCAAGCGATCCACGTCGCGGTGCAGCGCAGTCGCCCCGGCTCTGAACGATCACCGCTCGGACCCGCGAGCCAGAGGCTGACGCCGGCGCAGATCGTGACCGCCTACACGCGCGGCAGCGCCCGGGTGAACCACCTGGATCACGCGACGGGCGCCCTCGCTCCGGGATACCACGGGGATCTGGCGATCCTCGATCGCAATCTCTTCGAGCTGCCCGGGGAGGATCTGCACACCGCGCGGGTCGACGAGACCTGGATCGGCGGCCGCCGGGTCTTCACCCGCTGAGCCCCGACCCCGGCAGCCGGCCTTCGGTATACTCGGCTCGTCATGACCGAGCAGCCGCCCGCCCCCTCCGCAGATCTCGCGTTCGCGCTCGCGCTCGCAGATCTCGCCGATTCGATCTCGCTGCCGCGCTTCCGCGCCGCAGACCTGCGCGTCGCCACGAAGCCCGATCGCACCTTCGTGACCGACGCCGACACGGCCGTCGAGCGGGCGCTGCGCGAGCGGATCGAGGCGGAGCGCCCGGGCGACGGGTTCTTCGGCGAGGAGTCGGGCCGAGCCGACCGGGGCGAGCGGCGCTGGATCCTCGATCCCATCGACGGCACCTCCAACTTCCTGCGCGGCGTGCCCAACTGGGGCACCCTCATCGCGCTCGAGGTCGACGGCGAGCCCGTGGTCGGCGTCGTGAGCGCCCCGGCCTTCGGCGCGCGGTGGTGGGCGGAGACCGGCGGCGGATCGTGGGCGCGGGGTCTCGACAGCCGCGACGGCGAGGCGCAGGGCGGCGATCCGCAGCCGCGCCGCCTGCGCGTGAGCGGCGTGGGCGAGCTCTCCGACGCGAGCCTCAGCTTCCAGAGCATCGCGCAGTGGCGCGACGCGGGCTACCTCGACTCGCTGCTGTCGCTGAGCGAGCAGGTGTGGCGCGACCGCGCCTACGGCGACATGTGGTCGTACATGCTGCTCGCCGAGGGGCTCCTCGATCTCGTCGCCGAGTTCGACGTGAAGCCCTACGATCTGGCGGCACTCGTGCCGATCGTGCGCGAGGCGGGCGGATCCTTCACCGACATCGCGGGAGAATCGACGGTGTGGGCCGGCAGCGCGCTCGCCAGCAACGGGCGCCTGCATCAGGCAGCGGTCGAGGCGATCGCCGCAGCGCGAGGCTGACACGGCATCGGCCTCGCGCCTGCTACCGTCAGTGCATGAATCGCGACGCGGCGCCCGGCTCGAGCGCTCGCGCGCACTTCGGCATCGGCGCCCCGGTCGCGGGCGTCATCGGCCTCGCAGCACAGGGTCGCCCCCCGGGCCGCGCTGGCACTCGCGGGCCGGGCCGCCGCATCCGACGCCGAAGGCGTCCACCCGGCCGGACTCGCCTCGGGGCGGGCACTCGCCCGCTTCATCGCAGCCGACTTCGACTCCGCCGCGGAACAGGGCGAGATCGCACTGCAGCTCTGCGACGAGCGCGCCTCCGAGCAATCGCAGAGGCAGGC
>JBFXIT010000234.1:0-2562 GCA_050175655.1 Leucobacter sp. | reverse complement strand
TGGACCCGAAGTAGAGGCCGACGGCGAAGACCCCGGCGACGGTGACGAGCAGGGCCGGCCGGAAGAGCGCCGACGCCGGCTCGAGGGTCGCGGCCCGCTCGGCGCGGGATTTCGCCGGGGCGCTCGTGCGGTGCAGCGCGAATGCGCTGACGAAGATGAGGCTGAGCACCGCGGCGCCGACCACGGGAGCCGACGGGCCGACGGTGCTGGCGAGCACTCCGACGATGACCGGGCCGAAGACGAAGACCACCTCGTCGGCGGCCGACTCGTAGGCGAGCACCGTGCTGATGAGCCGCGGGCGCCTGACGAGCGGGATACGGGTCGAGATGATGGAGACGAGGCGCGAGCGCGACATGGGCGAGGTCTGCGGCGTCGAGGCGCCGATCAGGAACGCTCCGAGCAGCAGCGGCCAGTCGGGCAGCGGGCTGAACGCGATCCAGGCGAAGGCGCCCAGCAGCAGGCTGTTGAGAGCGCCGATGATCAGCAGCGTCGGGCGCTGGCCGAAGCGGTCCGCGGCGGCGCCGATCAGCGGTCCGAAGACGGCGCAGCCGAGGCCCGTCATGGCCGACACGATGCCGCCGAGCTGGATGGAGCCGCGCGCCGCCACGACGAGCGTGAGCACGCCGACGACCATCATCGCGTAAGGCAGGCGAGAGACGAGCGCGAGCGGGAAGTAGCCGTAGCCGACGCGATCGAGCAGCATCCTCAAGCTGCTCGCGGGGCGCCCCGGAGCCCCCGGTTCGTCGACGCTCTCGGCGTCTTCGTTCTCAGTGTCTCCCGTGCCCTCGGCTCCGCCGATCCCGCTCAACGAGTCTGCTCGTCGACGAACCGCGCGAAGGCCTGGCCGTCTTCGGCAGCCCCCGGGTAGGGCGCACCGTTCACGAGCGCGAAGGGCGTCCCGGTGACGGTCATCGACGCGTCGAGCGCGTTCGGCACCGGATTCGAGAAGGCCCATCCGCTCAGCGCCTGGGCGAAGGGTGTGAAGCGCCCGGTCTCGATGCAGTCGCGGACCGAGGGATCGAGGCCGCCGGCGGCCGCATCGATTGCAGAGACGAGCACCTGGGGAGTGGGCTCGGGCACCTGCACCTCGGCTCCGAACAGCGCGGTGTGCGCGGCCCAGGCGGCCCCGGGCTGCCCATCGGCGACGCAGGCCATCGCCCCGGCCATCGGCGCCGAATAGCTGCGATCCACGAAGCTGAGCGGGACGATCTCGAGGGTCGCCCGGCCGCTGCTCACGAGATCTTCGAGCAGCGCCCCGTTCGCCGCCTCGAAATCGAAGCAGTGGGGGCAGCGGTAGTCGACGTAGAGCAGGATGTCGGCGACGTCGTCATCGCGGTCGACGGCTGAGGCCTCGGGCGCTCTGCCGGCGGGCAGCGGTTCCGAGGTGCGCACCGCCGGCGCGGACCCCTCTCCCCGCTCGAAGACCACGCCGCCCGTCGCCATGTTCGCGGGCCACTCGATCAGCGATTCCTGCTGCTCATCGGGGGTCCACTCCTCCGCCTCCTCCACCGGCTGCAGTTCGGTCTTCTCGCTGACGAGGAGGACCGTGGTGGCCAGCGCGAGCGCCACCGGGACCAGGATCGCCAGGGATCCCGCGACCACGCCGACGATGCCGGCGGCCTTGGGGCGGCCGCGCTTCACGAGCGCGATGATGCCCAGCACCAGCGCCAGCGCGCCCACCACGGCGCCGAGAATGGCGAAGAACGGGTCGAAGTAGCTCACCGCCACCCCGACGGTGAGCAGCGCGGCCAGGCCGAGCGCCATCGCGACGATCGCGAACGCCTTGCCCCCGCCCGGCTGCGTTCCGCCCTGCCCCGAAGCGTAGGGGTTCGGGGGAGGCACTGGCGTCCACTCCCGGTTGTCGGGATCGGGCAGCTGCTGATCGTTCGCGTCGGTCATCGCTCCATTCTCTCAGGCCCGGGCGTTCTCCGCTTCGGGCTTAGCATTGAGGCATGCTCCTGCTCGCGGCGACCCCCATCGGCAATCTCGGAGACGCCTCGCCGCGCCTGCGCGAGGCTTTCGCATCGGCAGACCTGATCGCCGCCGAAGACACCCGCCGCACCGCCCAGCTGCTCTCGCTGCTCGGCATCGAGCGCCGCGGCGAGCTCGTCGCCCTGCACGACCACAACGAGCGCGACCGCGCCGCCGTCGTCGTCGACCGCGCCGAGGCCGGCGACGTGCTGCTCGTCAGCGATGCCGGCATGCCGACGGTCTCGGATCCCGGGTTCCGGGTCGTGCAGCTCGCGACCGAGCGCGGGGTGCAGGTCAGCGCGATCCCCGGCCCGAGCGCCGTGCTCACCGCGCTCGCGGTCTCCGGGCTGCCCACCGACCGCTTCGCCTTCGAGGGGTTCCCGCCCCGCAAGGCCGGCGAGCGATCCCGAGCCTTCGGCGCCCTCGCCTCGGAGCGCCGCACTCTCGTCTTCTTCGAGGCCCCTTCGCGCGTGGCCGGCACGCTCGCGGCGCTCGCCGCGGCGTTCGGCGCGGATCGGCCCGCCGCGGTCTGCCGGGAGCTGACCAAGCTGCACGAGGAGGTGCGGCGCGGCGCGCTCTCGGAGCTCGCCG
>JBFXIT010000233.1:0-2580 GCA_050175655.1 Leucobacter sp. | reverse complement strand
ACCGGCGGGAATGGGCGGGCGCCGTCGCACGTTTAGACTGGTGACACGGCTGCACCGCCATCGCCATCCGCGCAGCGGCAGCGCCCTCCGCCCGCATCGATCTGCAAAGAGGTCTCAATGGAACAGCGTGATCCGTTCGCGTTCACCGGTCTCACCTACGACGACGTGCTGCTGCTGCCGGCGCACACCGACGTCATCCCGAGCGAGGCCGACACCTCGACGCAGTTCACGCGCCGCATCCGGCTCGGCATCCCCCTGATCTCGGCCGCGATGGACACGGTCACCGAGACCCGCATGGCGATCGCGATGGCGCGCAACGGCGGCATCGGCATCCTGCACCGCAACCTCTCGATCGAGGATCAGGCCGACATGGTCGACCGCGTGAAGCGCAGCGAGGCCGGCATGATCACGAACCCGGTCACCACCACGGTCGACGCGACCGTCGCCGAGGTCGACGCGGTGTGCGGCGAGTACCGGATCTCCGGCCTGCCGGTCGTCGACGACGACGGGATCCTGGTCGGCATCATCACCAACCGCGACATGCGCTTCATCTCGGCGGAGGATCGCAAGACCACGCGTGTCGGCGATGCGATGAAGCCGATGCCGCTCATCACCGGCGAGCCGGGCATCTCGCGCGCGGCGGCGGCCGAACTGTTCAAGCAGCACCGGATCGAGAAGCTGCCGCTGGTCGACGCGAACGGCCGGCTCACAGGCCTCATCACCGTGAAGGACTTCGACAAGGAAGAGGAGTACCCGAACTCGGCCAAGGACGAGGCGGGCCGCCTGCGTGTCGGCGCCGCGGTGGGCTTCTTCGGCGACGCCTGGAACCGCGCGGGCGCGCTGGTCGACGCGGGCGTCGACGTGATCGTGGTCGACACCGCCAACGGCGACAGCAAGGGCGTGCTCGACATCATCAAGAAGATCAAGGGAGACCGGGCCTTCGACGGCGTCGACGTGATCGGCGGCAACATCGCGACCTATGCGGGTGCCCAGGCGCTCGTCGAGGCGGGCGTCGACGCGGTCAAGGTGGGCGTCGGCCCCGGCTCGATCTGCACCACCCGCGTGATCGCGGGCGTGGGCGTGCCGCAGGTGACTGCGGTCTACGAGGCGGCCAGGGCCGCGACGCCGGCCGGGGTGCCGGTGATCGCCGACGGCGGGCTGCAGTACTCGGGAGACATCGCCAAGGCGCTCGTCGCGGGCGCGTCGTCGGTGATGATCGGATCGCTCTTCGCCGGCACCGACGAGAGCCCCGGCGATCTCGTCTTCATGGGCGGCAAGCAGTTCAAGAACTACCGGGGCATGGGCTCGCTGGGCGCGCTGCAGACCCGGGGCGAGCGCACCTCCTACTCGAAGGACCGCTACTTCCAGGCGGACGCCTCGAGCGACGAGAAGCTCATCCCCGAGGGCATCGAGGGCCAGATCGCCTACCGCGGCCCGCTCGGCTCGGTCGCGCACCAGCTGATCGGCGGCCTGCGCCAGTCGATGATGTACGTCGGAGCGAACACGGTGGCCGAGTTGAAGGATCGCGGCCAGTTCGTGCGCATCACGGCTGCGGGGCTCAAGGAGTCGCACCCGCACGACGTGCAGATGGTCGTCGAGGCGCCGAACTACAAGAGGTAGCGCAAGCGCAAGCACGGCGGGCATCCGGATCCTGCACGGAACCGCACTCCGCAAGACGGCCCGTCCCTGCAACACCTTCCCGAGTGACCGCCCATGTTCTACCATGTAGAACATGGAGCATGTCGAGAGCGTAGGCATTCGGGCGTTGAAGCAGAACGCATCGGCGGTGGTCGCGCGCGTCGTCGGCGGCGAAGCGCTCGAGATCACGGATCGCGGTCGCCCGGTTGCGCGCATCACGCCGATCCGAGGCAGCCGGCTCTCAGAGCTCCAGGCGGCCGGGCTGCTGAGGCCGGCGCGGATGACCCTGAGCGAGATGCTCGTGCGCAGGGGCGGGCGGATTGCCGAGAGCGGATCTGGTGTTCCTGCCGGCGGCGCGGGTAGCGCGAACCGCGTGGGAACCAGCGACAAGATTCTCGACGAGCTCCGCGAAGAGCGCATGCCGTGAAGGTCTATGCGGATAGTTCAGCCCTTGCGAAACTCGTGCTCGACGAGGCGGAGTCGGAGGCGCTCGTCGCGTGGCTGCTGGAAACCGACGCAGAGCTCTACGCCTCGGAGTTGTGCGCGACGGAGCTCATGAGGGTCGTGCGGCGCCTCGATCCGGAGCGGGCTCCTGCCGTTCGCGAGGTCATGGCCGCGTGCTCGATCCTCGTGCTCACTCCGCAGGCATACGACCAGGCCGGTCGTATGCAGCCGGACGAACTCCGCACACTCGATGCTCTCCATCTCGCAGCGGCCTTGCTCGCGGGCGACGAACTCGACGGCATGCTGAGCTACGATTCCACGCTTCTGGCGGCAGCGCGCGAGGCCGGCCTGGAACCGATAGCCCCGGGGCGCTAGGCGTACTGACCTCGACCGTTCCAGTCGCAGACGATGCTGAGCCGGTGTCGCCGGCGAGCACGCGCTTCGCGGCTTCATGTGGCATCGCTCGGGCGCCGATCCTATCCGCAGCCCGCGGCTACT
>JBFXIT010000232.1:0-2603 GCA_050175655.1 Leucobacter sp. | reverse complement strand
GGCCGTCCCGCTCCTGCTGTTCGGGGCTGGCAACCGCCGGCTCCCGCTCTCGCGCATGGGGTTCGTGCAGTTCACGACGCCCATCCTCAGCTTCCTCACGGGCTACCTGATCTTCAACGAGCCGATGTCGCCGGTGCGGTGGATCGGCTTCATCGCGGTGTGGATCGCGCTCATCGTGCTGATCGTCGACATGGTGCGGGCCCTGCGCGCCTCTGGCCGGGAGCGGATGGAGACGGTCGGCGGCCCGCCCGCCTCCGAGCCCGGCGCCGCGGCCCGCACGAGCGAGATACCGGTGCAGCCCAGTCCCTGAACGGCCGGGCTCGAGCGGAAGCGGCTGCCGTGCAGGGACGGCCCTGATTCGGGCGACTCTGGTTCAGGCGCCCGCGGCGACGTCGACCGGTCGGCCGGCGTTCCGCCACTCGGGCAATCCGCCGTCGAGGCGCCGGGCGTTGCGGCCCTGCGCCCGCAGCCGGGCCACGGCGTGGGCGGCCATAACGCAGTAGGTGCCGCGGCAGTAGGCGACGACATCGAGATCCACGGGCAGCTCGGCCATGCGGGCGTCGAGCTCGGCCAGCGGGATGTTGATGGCCCCCTCGACGTGGCCGGCGGCGAACTCGGGGGAGGGGCGCACGTCGACGATGACGGCCTCGCCTGCGCGGCTCAGCCGGTCGAGCTCCTCGAACGAGACCGGTGTGGCGTCGTCGATGTCGGCGAAGAAGCCCTCGGCCAGGGCTGCGATCTCGGCGAGGCGGGTCTCGGCCGCATCCACGAGCGTGAGATATGCCGCCTCGACCGACTCATCCGCGAGGCTGTACACGCGCGATGTCCCCTCGGCGCGGCGGGTCACGAGCCCGGCGGCGGCGAGGATCTGCAGGTGCCGGGAGGTATTGGCCACCGAGGCCGAGATCTGCTGCGCGATCGCTTCGACGGTGCGCTCGCCCTGCATGAGCACGTTCGCGATCTCCACCCGCTTGGCGTGTCCCAGGGCGGAGCCGATCCTGGCGAACTGGCCGAAGATCCGGTCGTTGAACTCGCGTGTCTCCACTCTTCCGTTCCCCTCGCTCGATGTTGTGGCACGTCGGGATCCTATTGTACTATTCAATCGATTTGTTGAATAGCCTGATCGAGACGATCCGCCGACGACCTGTCCGGCGGGGAACGGTCGAGAGCGCGAACCGATGAGAGAGGCTCAGCCATGAGAAGCGTCGAGAGCGCAGTGCGGACCATCGCGGACGACGGAGAGGCGCTGCGCGGGTTCCAGCGGCGCACCCTCACCGTCATCGTGATCAGCCAGGTGCTCGGCGGCGCGGGCCTCGCCGCCGGCGTCACCGTGGGGGCGCTGCTCGCCCAGGACATGCTCGGATCCGAGGGGCTGGCAGGGCTCCCCGCGGCGTTCTTCACCCTCGGCTCCGCGCTCGCCGCGTTCCTCGTGGGTCGCTTCACGCAGCGCTGGGGGCGCCGGATCGGCCTGGGGCTCGGCTTCGCGGCCGGCGGACTCGGTGCGATCGGCGTAGTGGTCGCGGCCGTGATCGGGAGCGCCCCGCTGCTCTTCCTGGCGCTCTTCGTCTACGGCGCCGGAACCGCCACCAACCTCCAGGCCCGGTACGCCGGCACCGACCTCGCTCCGGCGACGAGGAGGGCGCGCGCGGTCAGCATCGCGATGGTGTCGACCACCCTCGGCGCGGTCGCCGGCCCCAACCTCGTCGAGCCGCTCGGCAGTCTGGCCGAGGGCATGGGCGTGCCGCGTCTCGCGGGCCCGTTCATGCTCGCGGCGGTCGCCTATCTCGCGGCGGGCATCGCCCTGCTGATCCTGCTGAGCCCGGATCCCTACCTCCTCGCCCGCGAGCTCGACCGGGTGCGGCAGCACCGGGAGCAGGGAGATCCGGGCGCCGCTCCGGCCGCTCCCCAGGCGGGCCTCGGAGCCTACGTGGGAGCGGTGGTCATGGTGGTCACCCAGATCTCGATGGTCGCCATCATGACGATGACGCCCGTGCACATGCGCGCGCACGACCACACCCTGGGCGCTGTGGGGCTGGTCATCGGGCTGCACATCGGCGCGATGTACCTGCCCTCCCTGGTCACGGGCAGCCTGGTCGACAGGATCGGGCGCACGCCGATGGCCGTCGCCTCGGGCGCGACGCTGCTCGCTGCGGGCGCCGTCGCGGCCTTCGCTCCGGGCGACTCCCTGCCGCTCCTGATCCTCGCCCTCGTGCTCCTCGGCCTCGGATGGAACTTCGGGCTCATCTCGGGCACCGCGCTCGTCGTGGACGCGACGGTCCCCGAGAACCGGCCTCGCACGCAGGGCGCCATCGACGTGCTCGTCGCCCTCAGCGGCGCGGCGGGCGGCGCGCTCTCGGGCGTGCTCATGGCGGCGACGAGCTACGTCACCCTCTCGATCATGGGCGGGCTGCTCGCACTGCTCATCGTCCCCGTGCTCCTGTGGGCCCGGCGCGAGCGGAAGCAGGCTGACGCCGGCACCGGCGGGAATGGGCGGGCGCCGTCGCACGTTTAGACTGGTGACACGGCTGCACCGCCATCGCCATCCGCGCAGCGGCAGCGCCCTCCGCCCGCATCGATCTGCAAAGAGGTCTCAATGGAACAGC
>JBFXIT010000231.1:0-2636 GCA_050175655.1 Leucobacter sp. | reverse complement strand
ACGAGCACGCGCACCGGTTCGGGCACGCCGTCGCGCTCGAGATCCTCCGTCCACCTGATGTCGTCCCGGCGAGCCAGCTCGAGCACCGAGGGCACCGTGAGCAGCTGCGTGATGAGGGCGAAGCGCTCGCGCAGCTCGTCGGCGTCCTGGGGTATCAGGCTGGCCCTGATGTAGGCGCGGACCAGACGGCCGGGGCCCCCGTCCACCTGCGACAGCTGCCCCTCGACCTCGGAGCGGAAGGCATCGAACTGCTCCTGCGCGAGAGCCGACAGCAGCTGATCCTTCGATGCGAAGTGGTAGACGAGGCCGCCCTTCGATATGCCGGCCTCGTCGGCGATCCGATCCAGCGTCGCACCGGTCCCGTGCGTGCGGATCGCCTGAGCGGCCGCGGCGAGCACCAGCCGCCGGGTGTCCTCCGAAGTCCTGCCGCTCGTGCGCCCCACGCGCACCTCCCTCACCGCCATGTCGTAGCAACCTGCCATAGAGGCCGTCGCAGCCATCATCTCAGGTCTTCCGTCTGGGAATCCGCCGAACGCTGCGCAAAACTGAACTGAACAGTCAGTATAGTATCAGGATGACCACTCCGACCGCCGCCGCCCCGGCCAGCACCACCCTCAGCCCTCTGCGCCGGTGGACCGCCCTGGGCGTGCTCTCGCTCGCGGTCCTCCTGATCGCGATCGACGGCACGGTGCTCGCGCTCGCGGTGCCCTCGCTCACCGAGGCGCTCGGCGCGACGGCGAACCAGGTCCTCTGGATCGGAGACATCTACTCCCTCGCCATCGCAGGCCTCCTGATCCCGATGGGCGCGCTCGCCGACCGCATCGGGCGCAAGAAGCTGCTCCTCATCGGGTCGTTCCTCTTCGGAGCCGCCTCCCTCATGGCAGCGCTCTCCCCCAGCGCCGAAATGCTGATCCTCGCGCGTCTGCTGCTCGGCGTCGCGGGCGCGACGCTCATGCCGTCGACGCTCTCGCTGATCCGCAACATCTTCACCGACCGGCGCGAGCGCACCCGGGCGATCGCGATCTGGTCCGCGGCCGCCAGCGGCGGTGCGGCACTCGGGCCGCTCGTGGGCGGGGCGCTGCTCGAGCACTTCTTCTGGGGGTCGGTCTTCCTCATCAACGTGCCGGTCGTGGTCGTGCTGATCGGCGCGGGCCTGTTCGTGCTGCCCGAGTCGCGGGATCCCGATCCCGGCCCCATCGACCTGCTCTCCGCGCTGCTCGTCGTGGCGGCGATCGCGCCCATCGTCTACGCGATCAAGCACACCGTGCAGGCGGGCGTCGACCCGATCGGCATCGCATGCCTCGCGGCCGGGCTGGCCATCGGCTTCCTCTTCGTGAGGCGCCAGCGCCGACTGACCCAGCCGCTGCTCGACATCGACCTGTTCCGCGTGCCGGCCTTCAGCGGCGCGGTCTTCGCGGCCTTCCTCGCGGTGTTCTCGCTCAGCGGGCTGCTCTACTTCTTCTCGCTCTATCTCCAGCTGGCACGCGGGTTCAGCCCGTTGCAGGCCGGGCTCGCCGAGCTGCCGACCACCCTCGCGTCCATCCTGGTCGTCGCGCTGGTGGGGTGGGTCGTGGCGAAGATCGGCCCGGGCCGCGGCATCGCCACCGGACTGCTGCTCGTCGCGCTCGGCATGGTGGGCATCGCACTCGCCGAGGGCGTCGATCACTACTTCTGGCTCGCGCTCGCCCTGGTGCCGGTCGGCCTGGGCGTGGGCCTGGCGCAGACCCTCACCGTCGACGCGGTGGTTTCGGCGGTTCCGCCCCACAAGTCGGGTGCGGCGTCGGCGATCTCGGAGACCGCCTACGAACTCGGCGTCGCATTCGGCATCGCGATCCTGGGGTCGGTGCTGAACCTCGCCTATCGCGGCATGCTGCAATTGCCCGCGGGGCTCGACGCCGCGGATCGCGCCGCGGCCCAGGATTCGCTCGCCATGGCGTCGGCGACGCTCGACCAGGGGTCGGCCGCGCTCGAGGCCGCGCAGCACGCGTTCACCTCGGCGATGCAGGTCACCGCGCTGGCGGCGGCGGCCATCAGCGTGATCGGCGCCATCGTCGCCTGGCGGACCATCGTCTCGGAGCGGGCAGGGCAGACCGGGCCGGTGGAGCAGGTGGGCGAGGCGCAGGCCTGAGCCTGAGCAGGAGTTCGACTCGCTCAGGGCTGTCGCTCGCACGATCTGCGGCGCATGATGGTGGCATGGCCAAGCAGGAGAGCTGGATGGAGGTGGGCGGGCGCCGGGTGCGGATCACGAACCCGGACAAGGTGCTCTACCCCTCGACCGGAACCACCAAGGCGGATGCGATCGCGTACTATCGGTCGATCGCTCCGACGATGCTGCCGCACTGCGCCGGCCGGCCTGCGACGCGGAAGCGCTGGCCCGACGGCGTCGGGGCGGACGGGAAGGGCGAGTCGTTCTTCCAGAAGGATCTCGGCGGATCCGCTCCCGAATGGGTGCGGACCGGCCGCATCCAGCACAAGGATCACGTCAACACCTATCCCCTGGTCGACGACGAGGCGACGCTCGTGTGGCTCGCCCAGCTCGCGGCGCTCGAGATCCACGTGCCCCAGTGGCGCTTCGACGCCGCCGGCGAGCCCGGCCGCCCGGACCGGCTCGTGTTCGACCTCGACCCCGGCGAGGG
>JBFXIT010000230.1:0-2639 GCA_050175655.1 Leucobacter sp. | reverse complement strand
CCCGATCACCTTCGACCACGGCCATATCGATGCGTTCAACGTGATGCTCGACGACGAGAACCGGCCGCTGCTCGTGCTGAACGAGGACTTCACGGGATCGCACGTCAAGCGAACGGCCGAGACGGTCGAGCTGTTCGTCAAGCCGGAGGCGCTCCGCACCACGGGCGCGTTCACCTTCCCGCCCGGCATCCCGACCCCTTTCCACTACCTGCCCTACAACCAGAACATGAACCTGATCTGGCCCGGCTGGGACACGAACGGCCTGAAGCCCGTCTTCGGCAACGATGTCGACACCGGCATCGAGATCAGCTCGGTCGACGGCCCCGGCACGATCTACCTCTGGTACCCGGACGACGAGGGATCGAACTCGAGCCTCGACGGCGGCGGATTCACGCTGCCCGCCACGATCCGCCAGAGCTTCCCCTCGCACACCCACCAGGCCTGGGGCTTCACCGCGCCGGGCACCTACAAGGTGACCGCACAGGCTCATGTCGAGGGCAACGGGCTCACCGCCTCGAGCAACGTCGCGACCTACACCTTCGTCGTCGCCGAGCGCACGAAGCTGACGCCGCAGGCCCCTGCTCAGGTCGGCAACACCGTCACCATCCCCGCACAGGACTGGGTCACCTACACCGACGGCTCGGGCAACGTGCTGACCGGCGACGTGGCGCTGACCGGTGATCTGACGGTGAACGCCGCGCTCGCGCTCGGCTTCGACATGGCCGACGGGGCGACGGCGAGCTGGAGCTTCGAGTACGAGGCGCCGGTCGCACAGGCCCTCTCGATCACCGGGCTCGCCCACCACTACCACCAGAACGCCCCCATCGTGCTCAACGCCGTCGCGGCGCCCGCCGTAGACGGTGCGAGCTACGAATGGTTCGTGCAGCGCACCGACCAGCCCGCTCCCGTCAGGGTCGCCGGCCAGAGCGGTGCAGAGCTCCGCATCACCGCCGAGCAGGCGCTCGATGGTGCCCGGGTCACCGCCAACCTGCTCGATGCGGAGAACGAGATGCTCGCCTCGGCCGATGCCGTCACGATCGACGTCGACGACCACGGCGCGGCACCGCTGCAGCAGGTGACCCTCTCGGGCGCGGCTCATCACTACCACACGGGCGCCACCGCCCACCTCGCGGCGAGCGTGAGCCCCGTATCGGTGCTGAGCCGCTACGAGTGGCAGGTGCGTCTCGCGGGCGAAGCCGACTGGAGCACCGTCGCGGGCGAGAACGACGACGAGTACTCGTTCGAGGTCGCCTCGGCGCTCGACGGCGCCCATGTGCGGGCCGTGCTCACCTTCGACGATGGCACCCACTACGTCGCCTCCGCGCCGATCGAGATCGAGATCGACGACCACCACGACGAGGAGCCGGTCGAGACCGTCCTCAGCATCACCGGCCTCGCGCATCACTACCACTCGGGCGATGCGGCGAATCTCACGGCCGTGCAGAATCCCGTGACGGGCGAGGATCACTATCACTGGTTCATCAAGCGCCAGAGCGAGACCGCCTACACCGTGATCCCCGGAGCGCTGACCGCGGATCTGGCGTACACCGTCACCGCAGAGGATCAGGGCGCCGAGATCATCGTGCGGCTCTACGACCACGACCACGGAGTGATCGCAGAGAGCGCACCCGTCGTGATCGAGGTCGACGACCACCACGACGACGAGAACCCCGCGCCGACCGATCCGCCGGCGACCCCCGCCGAGAACGCGCTCAGCGGCATCCCCGCAGGGGGCATCGAGCTCGACAAGAGCTCGGTCGAGCAGGGCGGCGTCGTCAGGGTGCAGGTCGGCGAGGGCACCGATCATGCGGGCGAATGGGTCGCGGCCTGGATGTTCTCGACACCGGTGCTGCTCACCACCGGCAACGGAGGCTGGCAGCAGGTCGGCGCCGACGGCACGATCCTCGTGCGCATCCCGGCGAGCGCTACGCCCGGCACCCACAGCATCGCCGTCTACGACGCGGCCGGCGCGCTGATCGGCTGGCAGTCGATCCAGGTGCGCGCGGGCGACTTCGGCACGGCGGGGGCCAAGGGCCTGTCGACGACCGGATCCGACCTGCCCGGCATGGCGATCGGCGGCATCGCGCTGCTGGTGCTGGGCGCAGGGGCCGTGCTCATGCTCGCCCGTCGCCGTTCGGCGAACGAGGGCACTGCTACGGAGGAGTGAGCGCGGTGAGCAGTGGGCGGCGGCCGACCGCCGCCCACTGCTCCTTCCGTCCAGCCCCCGACTCCTCCGACTCCTGAAAGACACCTCGTGCGACATCGCTCCCTCCGCGTCGCCTTCGGCGCCGCACTCGCGACCGCGCTGCTCGCCGGCTGCACGGCCGCCGACCCGCCGCCCGCAGGCGGTGAGCGGATCAGCGTGATCACCACCACCGGCATCCTTGCCGATCTCGCCCGGAACGTGGCGGGCGACCGCGCCGACGTGCGCTCGCTGGTGCCGGAGGGCGGCGACCCCCACAGCTACGAGCCGTCGCTGCGCGACGTGCGGGACATCGTCTACGCGGACGTCGCCTTCACGAACTACCTGATGCTCGAGGAGCAGAGCCTCATCAAGGCGCTCGACACCAACCTCCGAGACGGGGTGCCGAACATCGCGCTGGCCGAGGAGGCGGTGAAGTACGCCGCCGAGATCATCC
>JBFXIT010000229.1:0-2673 GCA_050175655.1 Leucobacter sp. | reverse complement strand
TGCCGGTGATCGTCACGGGCGAGACGGCGGTCGACCGCAGCGTGATCGAGCGCATCGGCGAGGCCCACGGCAACCCGCCCGTCGGCTTCACCGTGCACCCGAAGCTGCAGCAGCTGCTGAACAAGCGGGTCGAGATGAGCCGCGAGGGCGGCATCGATTGGGGCTTCGGCGAGCTGCTGGCCCTCGGCTCGCTGCTCATGGAGGGCACTGCGGTGCGCTTCGCGGGCCAGGACGCGCGCCGCGGCACCTTCGCACAGCGCCACGCCGTGTTCCACGACCGTGCGAACGGCCAGGAGTGGATCCCGCTGCTGAACCTCTCCGAGGATCAGGCACGGTTCTGGATCTACGACTCGTTCCTCTCGGAGTACGCCGCGCTCGCCTTCGAGTACGGCTACTCGCTGCAGCGCGAGGACGCCCTCGTTCTGTGGGAGGCGCAGTTCGGCGACTTCGCCAACGGCGCTCAGAGCGTCATCGACGAGTACATCGCCGCCGCCGAGCAGAAGTGGGGCCAGCAGTCGTCGGTCGTGATGCTGCTCCCGCACGGGTACGAGGGCCAGGGCCCCGACCACTCGTCGGCGCGCATCGAACGCTACCTGCAGCTCTGCGCCGAGGACAACATGATCGTGGCGCGCCCGTCGACGCCGGCGAACCACTTCCACCTCCTGCGCCGCCAGGCCCATACCCGTCCGCGCAAGCCGCTCATCGTCTTCACCCCGAAGTCGATGCTGCGCCTGCGCGGTGCGACCTCGAGCGTCGAGGACTTCACGACCGGATCG
This sequence comes from Leucobacter sp., assembly GCA_050175655.1. Taxonomy (GTDB): domain Bacteria; phylum Actinomycetota; class Actinomycetes; order Actinomycetales; family Microbacteriaceae; genus Leucobacter. The sequence continues at coordinate 1,897 of JBFXIT010000229.1, read as the reverse complement.
TTCCAGCCGGTGATCGACGACGAGAACGCGCAGAAGGATCAGGTGACGCGCGTCGTGCTGACATCCGGCAAGGTCTACTACGATCTGCGCGGGGCGCTCGAGAAGAACCCCGATCCTCGGATCGCTCTGGTGCGGGTCGAGCAGTACTACCCGCTGCCCGCCATGGAGCTGGGCCGGGTGCTCGCGCAGTACGCCGACGCCGAGCTGGTGTGGGTGCAGGACGAGCCCGAGAACCAGGGCGCCTGGCCGTTCATCTCGCTCGTGCTGGCCAAGCATCTGCTGAACGGCAAGATCCGCGTGGTGTCCCGTGCCGCGTCGGCGGCGCCGTCGACCGGCTCCGCCAAGGTGCACGCGGCCGAGCAGGAGGCCCTGATCCGCGAAGCCCTGAGCTTCGGCCAGTGAGCCGACGCCAGTAGACTCACCCTCATGCGCACTCCGATCCTGTCCGCCACCACGGTGCATGGCGACGAGGCGTCGGGGCAGCAGGTCGGCGGGATCGCCGAGCGCATCGCATCCGCCATCTCGCTCGGCATGCTCACCGTGGGAGAGCGGCTGCCATCGGAGATCGAGCTGGCCAACCAGTTCGGCGTCGCCGTGGCGACGCTGCGCAAGGCGCTGGCGAAGCTCCGCGCGCAGGGCATCGTCGAGACGCGCCGGGGCCGCAACGGCGGCACGTTCGTGGTCAAGGCGCCATTCCCGAGCAACGAGATCCTGCGAGGCGCGCTCGCGCGGGCGAGCATCGTCGCCCTGCGCGACTTCGGCGACGAGCACGCGGCGATCTCGTCCGCGGCGGCTCGGCTCGCCGCTCGGCGCACGCCTCCCGACCAGTCGACCCGTCTCGCCGAGCTCGCCTTCCGAGCCCGCGAGGCTCGCAACCCGCAGGAGCGGACGCTGGCCGACAGCCGATTCCACATCGAGATCGCCGTGCTCAGCCACTCCCAGCGGCTGCTGACCGCGGAGCAGCGACTGCAATCCGAATACGCTCCGCTGCTCTGGTGCGAGGATCTCGTGCAGGCGTCGACTCAGGAGTCGTTCACCGATCACCTGGCTCTGGTGATGGCGATCGAGCAGGGCCGGCCGGACGAGGCGTCGCAGCTCGCCCACGACCACGTGATGGGCAATGTCCGACGCATCATCCAGGCGAAGCTCGAGCTGCCCGAATCGCTGCAGAGCATCGAGGAGATCGGGCGCACCGCGAACGGGAGGAACCCGCTGTGAGCCGACGCACCGGTACCGTGGACGCCGCGTCGACGATCGCCCTGCTGCGCGACTGGTTCGACGATCGTTTCGCTCATCTCTCGGCGCTCGCCGATGACCTCATCGCGGGCCTCGGATTCGACGAGAACGGCCTCCTGGATCTCTCTCCGGCTGCCCGCCGCAGCATGAAGGCCGCTGCCACGCGGTTCCTGGCCGCGCACCCGGTCATCGACGGCTGCGGCCTGATCTTCGCCCACTCCGCGCTCGGCACCGAGGACGGCAGGCTCGAATGGTGGGTGCGCGAGGACGAATCGCGCTTCGCACGCTACTCGTTCGGCGTCGCCCCGGGGGCCGACCGCTACTACGACTACGAGCAGCACGAGCGGTTCATCCGCGCCTACTCGGGCGGGCGCAGCGCGGCCGTCGGGCCCTTCATCGACTACCTGGGCGTCGAGGTCTACATCGTCACGCTGACCGTGCCCGCCGTGGTGGCGGGGCGGAGGGTCGGTGCCGTCGGCACCGACCTGCAGGTCGATGACATCGAACGCGCGCTCCTTCCCACCCTGCTGCGCTGCAGCGCCGAACTCACGCTCCTGGGAAGCCACGGGCAGGTGCTCCTGAGCAACTCGGCTCGGCACCTGCCCGGAGAGATGGTGCTGACGCCGCCGCCCGGCGCCCGCTTCGAGCCGCTCTCGGAGAG
>JBFXIT010000228.1:0-2733 GCA_050175655.1 Leucobacter sp. | reverse complement strand
CCCGTCGGCTGGCTGCCCAGCGCCTCGGTCATCGTGCGCCGCAGCGCGGTCACCGACCCGCCCTTCGAGCCGGGCCTGCGCGTGGGCGAGGACGTCGACCTGTTCTGGCGCATGGAGGAGGCGGGATGGACGGTGCGCTACGCGCCCGACGTCGTGAACCACCACGAGGTGCGCACCTCGCTGAGGGACTTCTCGATCCGCCGCGCCATGTACGGAGGATCGGCGGCCGACCTCGAGCGGCGGCACCCGCGCCGGCTCATCCCCGCCCGCCCCTCGCTCTCCGGCCTCGTGGTGCTCGTGGCGCTCTCGCTCAGGCAGCCCTGGATCGCGGCCGGCGTCGCGGCGTACGAGCTGGCGCGGCAGCGCAGGATCCTCGACCGCGAGGTCCCGCTGACCGCCGTCGTCGAGATGACCGGCCGCTCGCTCTGGTCCGACGCCTTCTGGCTCGGCCACCTGCTGCGACGCGACTGGTGGCCCGTCGGCCTGCTCGTGCTGCTGGCGACGCCGAAGTCGCGCCTCGCCCGCGGCGTCGCCGCCGCGATGCTGTGGGAGCCCGTGCGCGACCACCTGATCCGGCCCACGCGACTCGGCCCGGTGCAGAGCCTCGCGCTGCGCGCAGTCGACGACGCCTCGTACGGCACGGGAGTCATCCGCAACGCCATCCGCAAGCGCGTGCTCAACGTCGTCATGCCGCGCGTGCGCATCCCGGCTTGGCCGAAACGGCCCGATGCCCCCGACGCGTCGAGCCGCTGAACGCCGCCGCCCCCGATTTCTCCCGACCGACCTTCACCCGACCGCTCCAGAAGGAGTATCCGAACCATGACATCGCAGAAGCAGAGGGGCGCACGGCTCTCGATCGCGGCGCTCTCCATCGGCACCGCCGTCGGCCTCGCGCTCACGGGCTGCGCGCCCGAGAGCGGCGGCGGTGACGCCGGAGCGGATCCGATCCGCGTCGGATCCGTGAGCTCCATCACCGGGCCCGCGCCGTTCCCCGACGTGCCGGGCGCCGCCCAGGCGGTGTTCGACCGCGTGAACGCCGAAGGCGGCATCAACGGACGGATGATCGAGTACATCTCCGAAGACGACGGGGCCGATCCCGCCCAGGCGAGCCAGGCGGCGCATCGACTGGTCGACGAGAGCGAGGTCGTCGCCATGGTGGGTTCGGCGAGCCTCGTCGAGTGCAGCGCCAACGCCGCCTTCTACGCGCAGCGCGACGTGGTGTCGGTGATGGGCACCGGAGTGGAGCCCGCCTGCTTCGAATCGAGCAACATCGCGCCGGTCAACACCGGCACCATCGGCGGCTATGCGAGCCTGCTCTACTTCGCCTCCGAAGAGCTGGGCCGGAAGAACGTGTGCCCCGTGATCCTGAACAGCGCAGGCCTCACCGAGCCCTACCTCGAACTCATCGACCGCTGGCAGGAGGAGACCGGCAGCGTGGCTCCCCACGTCGATACGTCGGTGACGCTCGGCGACGATCCCACCCCCGCGATCCTCGCCGTGCGCGATGCCGGGTGCGATGCCGTGGTGTTCAACGCGAACGAGCCCGTCGCGGTCGCCTTCATGAGCGCCGTCAAGCAGCAGGGCCTGCTCGACTCGATGGACTGGCTCACCCTCACCTCGGCCTACACCGAGACCGCATGGGACACCCTCGAAGCGCAGGGCACGCTCGGCCTCTACGCCAACTCCGAGTTCCTTCCGTTCACCGGTGACGACCCCGCCGTCGTGGAATGGCGCGACACGCTGACCGCGGCGGACAGCCCGCTCACCTCGCTCTCCATGGGCGGCTACGTCAGCGCGGAGATCCTCGTCGAGGTGCTGCGCGGTATCGAGGGCGACATCACCCGGGAGTCGGTGACCGAGGCGTTCAAGACGCTCGACGAGATCGAGAACCCGCTCATGGGCATGCCGTTCACCTTCGGCGAGGCCGAGTCCCACCACCCGAACCGCGCGAGCCTGATGGTGCAGGCGCAGGAGAGCGGCTGGGTTCCCGTCAGCGACTGGGTGCTCCTTCCCTGAGCGATGCTTGACGGGGTCATCTCCGGCCTGATCTCGGGCTCGGCCTACGCGATTCTCGCGGTGTGCGTGGTGATGCTCTACCGTCTCGTCGGCGTGGTCAACATCGGGCTGGCCGCGATCGGGGCGCTCGGCGCCTACGTCTGCTACTCGGCCGTAGGATCCGGGCTGCCCCTGGGCGCTGCCGTGCTCGCGGGCCTCGCCGTGGCCGGCGCGGCCGCCGGGTTCAGCGGCTGGGTGCTGGCGCGCTGGTTCGGGCAGCCCTCCGAGACCGTGCGGGCCGTCGTGTCGGTGGTGATCCTGATCGTGATCCTCACCATCGGCTTCCGGCTCTTCGGCGACTCGCCGCGCGTCATGCCCAGCCTGCTGCCCGAGGCCTCCTTCGTGCTGGGCGGGGTGCGCGTGTCGCTCGCCACCGCGATCGCACTGGCCCTCGCGGTGGCCGTCGCGGTCGGGCTGACGCTGCTGCTGAGGCGCACGCGCCTCGGCACCCGGCTCGAGGCGATGGCGGAGCGCCCCACCGCCGTGCAGCTGCTCGGGGTCAACACCCGCCTGCTGGCGATGGGCGCCTGGGCGGCGACGGGGATGATCGCGACCCTCGCGATGCTGCTCATCGCCCCCACCCGCAACCCGACCTTCGAGACGATGTCGTTCCTCATCGTGCCCGCGCTCGCCGCGGCGCTCGTCGGCGCGTTCTCGAACGTGTGGGTCGCAGCGGCG
>JBFXIT010000227.1:0-2738 GCA_050175655.1 Leucobacter sp. | reverse complement strand
ACCATTCTCACCGCCGTCACATTCGTCATCTTCATCTTCGTGACGATATTGAACATCCGTAAGTCGAGGAGGAAGACGCGATGAGCGATCAGAACATCAGCGGAGAGATCCGGGGCGCCGCACTGAGCCTCCGGTCGGTGCGCAAGGAGTACGGCCACAACGTCGTCGCCGACGACATCTCGATCGACATCGCGCCGGGCGAGTTCGTCACGCTGCTCGGCGCCTCCGGATCGGGCAAGACGACGCTGCTGCGCATGATCGCCGGGTTCCTGGAGCCCACCGCCGGTTCCATCGAGCTCGACGGCGTCGACATCACGACGGTGCCCGTGCACAAGCGCAGGATCGGCATGGTGTTCCAGAACTACGCCCTCTTCCCGCACATGAACGTGCTGCGCAATGTCATGTTCCCGCTCGAGATGCACGGCGTGCCCCGCTCGCAGCGCAAGACGCTGGCGCGAGAGGCGCTCGCCGCGGTCAAGCTCGAGGGGTTCGAGGACCGCAAGCCCTCGCAGCTCTCCGGCGGCCAGCAACAGCGCGTGGCGCTCGCCCGCGCCATCGTGATGAAGCCGCGCCTGCTGCTGATGGACGAGCCGCTCGGCGCCCTCGACCGTCGGCTGCGCGAGGCGATGCAGATCGAGATCCTCAAGCTGAGCCGCGAGCTCGGCCTCACCGTGATCAACGTCACCCACGACCAGGAGGAGGCGTTCACGATGAGCGACAAGATCGCTCTGCTCTCCGAGGGCGAACTCGTGCAGTACGGCTCTCCCGAGACCCTCTACATGCGGCCCGTGAACGACGTCACCGCCGAGTTCCTCGGCGAGTCGAACCTGTTCCGCGGCACGCTGGCGAAGCATGCCGACGGCTGGGCGGTCGAAGACGGGGACCACCGCGTCGAGGTGACCGCCGAGCAGGCGGATCGCTTCCGCGAGGGCAGCGCGGTCGTCGCGGTCGTCCGCCCGTGGTCGGTGTCGGTGCTCCCCGCGGGGCAGGAGAGCGCCGCCGGCGTGAGCGGTACCGTCTCGGCCGTGATCTACGCGGGCGAGTCGCAGAAGGTGCTCGTCGCCGATGAGCGGAAACGGGAGTACATCGTGCGTCGCACGCTCGAGGACGAGCTGACCGTCGACGTCGGCGACCGGGTGTCTCTGGCCTGGCGGCCCGAGCACGTGGTCGTCACCCGGCCGGCCGAGAACGTGTGAACCGCTTCTCTCACGAAGAAGCTTCAAGCCACAACAGAAGAAGGAGTGCAATCATGACATTGTCACCGTTGCAGCGGCGCGCTGCGGAGATCGTCGAGGAGATGCGGGACGAGCTGTCGGAGTTCCACCGGACCATCTGGGGGTACTCGGAGAGCGCCTGGCGCGAGTACCGCTCGGTGAAGCTCTACGTCGAGCGTCTGCGCGCGGAGGGCTTCGAGGTCGAAGAGGGCTCCGGCGGCATGCCCACGGCGTTCCACGCGGTGTGGGGCGAGGGCGGCCCCGAGATCGGCATGTACGCGGAGTACGATGCGAGCCCCGGCTACAGCCAGGAGCCGGTCGCGCGCAAGCAGCCGCGCGAGGGCCTGCATCCCTGGGCCCCCGGCTTCACGGATGCGCACTCGGCCCTGGGCGTGGGCGGCATGGCCGGCGCGATCGCCACCAAGCGGGCGCTGGAGGAGGCCGGGCTGCCCGGCACGATCCACCTGTTCGGCGAGCCCGCAGAGAAGGTGTGCGGCTCGAAGGCCGTGCACGCGGCGAAGGGCTACTACGACTCCCTCGACGCCGCCATCAGCTACCACCCGCTCTGGTTCAACACCGCGCTGTGGGACATCACGAACTGCCTCTACTGGTCGGCGGTGTTCACCTTCCAGACCACCGATCACGAGCCCTGGGGCCTCGACTTCTACAGCGGGGGAGTGTCGGGCCCGCACAACTCGGCCCGCTCGCCCGGCGCGATCGACGCCCTGTCGCTGATGCTCGACGTGACGAAGACGACCAAGGAGAACATGTTCCCCTCGACGGGGCACTGGACGATGAACGAGGCGATCCTCGGGGCCGGCAACGCGACGGCGGACAACCTGCCGCCGCGGATCAGCCAGATCCAGTTCAGCTGGCGGTCGCCGCTCATCGACATCCAGGAGCAGATCCTGCACATCCTGAAGAACAACGCCAAGCATGTCGCGGCGATTACGAACACCGAGGTGAGCATCCGCTGGGTGACGAAGACCCGGCCCGGCCTGCCGAACCACGCGCTGACGACGGCGCTGTACGACAACCTGGCGGAGCTCGGGATCCCCGAGTTCGACGACCCGAAGGTCGTCGACTTCGCCCACGAGCTCGAGCGCCATCTCGGCTTCGAGCCCTCGGAGCAGCCGTTCAACGACCAGTTCTACGAGCTGACGTCGCCGCAGGAGAACGACGCCGAAGTGCGGAGGGACCTGCCCGAGTGGCAGGAGTGCACGGGCGCCGATGACTACACCGAGTACTCGTGGCACGCGCCCACCGTGCGCTTCTTCACTGCGAAGCCGCACCTCAAGCAGCTGGGGTCCGATCTGATGCACTGGGCGAACAACGCCTTCATCGGCATCCCCGAGGCGATCGACCCGACGTGGGTCCGCGGCGGGCAGACGATCGCCGCCACGGCGGTGCAGCTGATCGAGGATCAGGAGCTGCTGGCCGCGACGAAGGCGGAGTTCGAGGATCGCAAGACCCGGGTGGACACGAGGCTGCTCGAGCCGCTGCTGCCCAGGGACTTCGACGCCC
>JBFXIT010000226.1:1576-2739 GCA_050175655.1 Leucobacter sp. | reverse complement strand
CGCTGCTGCCGAGCTTCGAGGACAACGCCGAGCCCAGCGCCGCCGAGATCGACTCGCTCGTCGCGGCGATCAGGGAGCAGGGCGTCAAGGCGATCTTCGTCGAGTCGTCGATGAGCCCGAAGCTCGCCGAGGCCGTGGCCTCCGAAGCCGGAGTCATCGTGGTCGACGCCTCGGCCCTCTACGCCGACTCGCTGGGCACCGACGACGGCACCGACACCTACATCGGCGCCACGATCCACAACACCGTCACTATTCTGGAAGCCTGGGGGGTGACCCCCGATCCGCTGCCCGCAGAGCTGGAGGGCCTGTGACCGAGCCTGAACACGACGCCGCGCCCGCGATCGCTCTGCGAGGCGCGGCGTTCGGCTATGCGGGCCGCACCCGCGTCGCGGGGCTGAGCCTCGACATCGACGCCGGCAGTGCGGTTGCGCTGATCGGCCCGAACGGCTCGGGCAAGTCGACGCTGCTGCGCGGCATCCTGGGCCTCGCCGAACTGACCGCGGGCGAGGTCGAGGTGCTCGGCACGACGCCCGTGCGCGCCCGCCGCCTCATCGGCACGATGCCGCAGACCGACACCCGCAACACCGAGCTGCCGCTGAGCCTGCGCCAGGTGGTGACCATGGGGCTGTACCGGCAGGTCGGCGCCCTCCGGCCAGTCGGACGAGCGGGGCGCGCGACGGTGGACGAGGCGCTGGATCGTGTAGGTCTCGCCGCACTCGGCAAGCACCGGTTCGGCGAGCTCTCGGGCGGCCAGCAGCAGCGCGGCATCCTCGCCCGCGCGCTCGTCTCGAACCCCCGGCTCCTGCTGCTCGACGAACCCTTCAACGGCCTCGACCGCGAGAACCGCGACACGCTGCTCGAGCTCGTGCGCGAGCTGCGCGCCGAAGGGCGTACGGTGCTCGTGAGCACCCACGACCTCGAGATCGCGCAGCGGGCCTGCACGCACGTGCTGCTGCTCTCCGCCGGCCATGAGCCCGGCCAGCCGGGTCACCCCGCGAGCTTCGGGCCGCTCGACCGGGCGCTCACCCTTGAAGCCGTCGAGCATGCGTTCCAGGACACGACCGTCGAGCTCGACCACCACACCGTCACCACGACCCGCGAGACCGAGTAGGCGTCGTGGACGCGAGCCTGCTCGAGATCTTCGCCCTGCCGTTCATGGGGCG
>JBFXIT010000226.1:0-1476 GCA_050175655.1 Leucobacter sp. | reverse complement strand
CTCGCGCTCGCCGTCTCGGTGGCATTGCTCGTGGTCGCGGGCGTCCAGGCACTCGGCGTGCTGATGGTGCTCGCGCTGCTCACCGTGCCGATGGCGGTGGCGCGCCTCGTCACCCGCAGGTTCGCACTGCTGATTCCCGTCGCCGTCGCGGTGCCCCTCATCGCCGGTGCCGTCGGGCTGTGGCTGGCCTTCGACTGGTCGGTGCGGGCCGACGCGAACGTGTCGCCCGGAGCGGTCGTGGTGCTGCTGCTCATCGCGTTCTACGCGGTCGCGATCCTGGCGCGTGCGATCGCCGGAGGCCTGCGCACCGGAGCCGCCCGATGAACTACTTCGCGCTCGCCGCACTCGAACTCGCGCTGCTCGGCCTGCTCGGCGGCGTCGTCGGCACGCTGATCGTGCTGCGGCGGCGATCCTTCTTCGCGGTGGCGCTCAGCCATGCGACCTTCCCCGGCGGCGTCGTCTTCGCGCTCGCGGGCTACAACCTGCTGATCGGGCAGGCGCTCTTCGCGGCGATGCTGGTGCTCATCATGGCGCTGCTCGCGCGCGTGCCGGGGCAGGGCGGCCAGGTCGCCAGCGGCGTGGTGCTCTCGTTCGGCTTCGCCCTCGGCACCCTGCTGGCGAGCCTCAACCCCTCGCTCGGGGTGCCGGTCGAGGCGCTCCTGGTGGGCTCGCCGCTCTCGGTGACGCAGACCGACATCGCCGCGACGGTCGCGGTGCTGGTGCTCGCGGTGCTGGTCGTGGGCGTCTTCGCCCGGCGGATCCTCTTCGACACCTTCGACCCGGCGGGCTTCAGGGCGGCCGGGTTCAGGGTCTGGCCGGTGGAGCTGGTCGTCACCGCCGTGATCGCCGCGGGCGTCGTGGTCTCGATGCCGGCGGTGGGCGCCATCCTCGGCCCGGCCGTGCTGATCGCCCCCGCCGCCGCGGCCCGCCTGATCGTGCCGGGCGTGCTCTGGATCCCGCCGACCGCCGCGCTGCTCGGCGTCGGCGGCGGGCTCGCCGGGCTGTGGGCCTCGCGCGCCTGGGACATCGCCGCAGGCGGAGCCGTCGGGCTGGCGATGGCAGCGCTCTTCGTGGTCGCCTATGCTGGGCAGAGGATCGCGGCGCTCGTGCGCCGCTCGAGCACCGGAACCACGAACGAGAGCCGACACCCCGCATGACGTCTCCCAGGAGCACCCCCGTGCAGCGCAACACGCCTCAGCGGGAGGCCGTGCGGGCGGCTCTGGCCGAGGCCCGCGGGTTCGTCAGCGCGCAGCGTCTGCACGAGATGCTGCGCGGCGAGGGATCGAAGATCGGGCTCGCCACGGTCTACCGCTCGCTCGCCGCTCTGGCGCAGGCCGGCGAGGCCGACTCGCTGCAGTCCCCCGACGGGGAGAACCTCTTCCGCTCGTGCGAGACCCGGGGCCACCACCACCACCTCATCTGCCGCAGCTGCGGCGAGACCCGCGAGCTCGAGGCCGCGGTCGTCGAGGAGTGGGC
>JBFXIT010000225.1:0-2743 GCA_050175655.1 Leucobacter sp. | reverse complement strand
CTCGGCCAGGCCCTCGAGCAGCAGCTCGCGGCGCTCGTCGAGGGAGGATCGCAGCCCCTCGATGTCGGCCTCGCCCTCGTCGAGCGCCCGGGCGATGGCCGGCTGGAACGGTGCGCCGCCCGAGTAGGTGAGGAACTGCTTGACGGCGAGCACCGCCTCTATGAGATCGGCGGGGCCGCTCGCCCAGCCGATCTTCCACCCGGTCAGCGAGAAGGTCTTGCCCGCGGACGAGATGGTGATCGTGCGTTCGCGCATGCCGGGCAGGGTGGCGAGGGGGATGTGCTCCGCGTCGTCGAAGGTCAGGCGCTCGTAGACCTCGTCGGTCACGACGACGGCCTCGACCCGCTCGGCTTCGGCGGCGATCGCCTCGAGCTCGACGCGCGTGAGCACGGTGCCGGTGGGGTTGTGCGGGGTGTTCACGAGGATCAGCCGGGTGCGATCCGTCGCAGCGGCTCGGAGCGCGTCGAGGTCGAGCCGGAACCCGCCGGCACTCGGCACCAGGGGCACGGTGGTGTGCGTCGCCCCGGCGAGAGCGATGGCGGCGGCGTGGGAGTCGTAGAACGGCTCGATGGTGAGCACCTCATCGCCCGGCCCTGCGAGGGCGAGGATCGCGGCCGTCAGGGCCTCGGTCGCCCCCGCGGTGATCAGCACCTCCGTCTCGGGGTCGAGCTCGAGACCGTACCTGCGCCGCTGGTGCTCGGCGACGGCGACCCGCAGCGCGGGGATGCCGCGGCCGGGCGGGTACTGGTTCGCGCCGCCCCTGATCGCGGTCACGGCGGCCTCGCGGATCCACTCCGGCCCGTCCTCGTCGGGGAACCCCTGCCCGAGGTTCGCAGCGCCGCTGCTCGCCGCGAGCGCGCTCATCTCGGCGAAGATGGTGGGCCTGGTGCTGCCGTCGGCGGCGGCCAGCCCGGTCGCGGCGGCCACCTCGCGCCAGCGCGCCCTCGCCGGCGGCGCTGCCGCCCGCTCCCCGGTCGTGCCCTGCTCGCTCGCACCCTCTTCGATCACATCCAGCAGGATACCGGGCCGCTCCCCAGCTGCGCCCGATTCGAGAGGATAGACTGGCCGTCATGGACAACTGGTGGGTGAACGCGATCTGGTCGATCACGCCGACGGTGCTGATCGGCCTTTTCTTCGCGATCGTGCTGCGCCTGATCATCCGTGCCGACCGCAACGAGCGTCGAATCTACCGCGAGATGGAGGCGAAGGAGCGCGAGCGACTCGGTCTGCCTCCCCGCAGCGACGGCTGATCCGCGCCGATGAACCCGGACGAATTGTCGCCGGTCGTCGACGTAGCCGACTTCTGGGCGTCGCTCAACTGGCCGTGGGCCTGGACCGTCTTCCTCCTCATCCTCGACAACGTCATCCGCGTGGTGGCGCTCTTCGTCGTGCCGCGCAACCGCCGCCCGACCGCGGGCATGGCCTGGCTCATGGCCATCTTCTTCTTCCCCGTGCCCGGCCTGCTCTTCTTCCTGCTGATCGGCGGCAACCGGTTGCCTCGGAAGCGCAGGCGCAAGCAGGCCGAGGCCACCCGCATCATCAGCGAGGTCGCCGACCGCGAGGAGGCGGTGCTCGGCACCTATCTCGAGACCCTGCCCCCGGGCGTCGGCAACGCCGTGATGCTGGGGCGCTCCCTCGGCGCCCAGCCGATGGTGCGTGGCAACGCCGCATCCATCTGCATCGACTACGAGGAGTCGTTCGCCTCGATGGCGGCGGCCATCCGCGAGGCCGAGCGCTACGTCTACATCGAGTTCTACATCCTCGTCTTCGACGACTCGACCGCCGAGGTGTTCGAGGCGATGCGCGAGGCCGTCGAGCGGGGCGTCGACGTGCGGGTGCTGCTCGACCACGTCTCGGCGGTGCGCAACCCGGGCGCGAAGCGCACCCGGAAGAAGCTCGACGAGATCGGCGCCCGCTGGGCCTACATGCTGCCCGTCAGGCCGTGGCGCGGTGAGTGGCAGCGGCCCGACCTGCGCAACCATCGCAAGATCCTGGTCGTCGACGGCGAGATCGGCTTCATGGGGTCGCAGAACCTCGTCGACTCCAGCTACAACAAACGCTCCAACCTGCGCCGCGGCCTGCACTGGCGCGATCTCATGGTGCGCGTCGAGGGTCCGGCCACGCTCGGGCTCGAGGCGGTGTTCCTCAGCGACTGGTACATCGAGACCGGCGAGGTGATGCTCGACCGCGTGACCGACCCGCTCAACCCGCGCACCCGCGGCGAGCTGGACTGCCAGGTCGTGCCGAGCGGGCCGGGGTACGGCGCCGAGAACAACCTGCAGGTGTTCGTCTCGCTGCTCTACGCGGCGAAGCACAGGATCAGCATCACCAGCCCCTATTTCGTGCCCGACGGGGCCATCATGCATGCGCTGCGGGCCGCGACCGCGCGGGGCGTCGACGTCGAGCTCTTCGTCTCCGAGACCGGGGACCAGGCGATGGTCTACCACGCTCAGCGCTCCTACTACGAGGAGCTGCTCACCGCCGGTGTCCGGATCTTCATGTACCGGCCGCCGTTCATCCTGCACTCCAAGCACTTCACGATCGACGACCGCGTCGCGGTGGTGGGGTCGTCGAACATGGATCAGCGATCATTCAACCTCAACATGGAGGTCTCGATGGTCGTGCACGGCGAGAGCTTCGTGCGCGAACTCGACGTGGTGAACGCCTACTACCACGCCAATTCCCGAGAGCTCACGCACGAGGAATGGCAGAAGCAGCCACTGCGATCGCAGCTGCTCGACGG
>JBFXIT010000224.1:0-2747 GCA_050175655.1 Leucobacter sp. | reverse complement strand
TTCATCGGCATCCTCGTCGGCGCCTATTCGACCATCTTCATCGCGGCCCCGGTCTACGTGCAACTGCGTGAGAACGAGCCCGGGATCAAGAAGCACGACGCCAGGGTGATGCGCGCTCGCGGGCGCGAGGAGGAGGCCGACGACGATGCGGTCACGGAGCAGTCCGACGAAGCGGTAGTGTAGCCTCATCCATTCGCGGAGGAGGTGAGCCATGTCGAGCACTGATTCCGTCGCGCCGGGAGGCTCATCGCTGCTGCGGCTCGTGCCGCGCATCTTCTCCCGCAGCACCGTTCCGAACGCCGTCGAGCAGCTCGTCCGCACGGTTCGCAGCAGCTGGCCGAAGGCCGACCTCTCCGTCATCGAGCGCGCCTACCGGGTCGCCGATCAGGCTCACCGCGAGCAGAAGCGGCGCAGCGGCGAGCCCTACATCACCCATCCGATCGCGGTCGCCCAGATCCTCGCCGAGCTGGGCGTCGCCCCCGTGGTCATCGCAGCCGCTCTGCTGCACGACACGGTGGAGGACACGGACTACTCGCTCGACGAGCTCACGGCGGATTTCGGCGAGGAGATCGCCATGCTCGTCGACGGGGTCACCAAGCTCGACAAGGTGAAGTACGGCGACTCCGCCCAGGCCGAGACGGTGCGCAAGATGATCGTGGCGATGTCGAAGGACATCCGCGTCATCGTGATCAAGCTCGCCGACCGCCTGCACAACGCGCGCACCTGGGGCTTCATGCCCGCCGAGAAGGCGAAGAAGAAGGCGCAGGAGACCCTCGAGATCTACACGCCTCTGGCCCATCGGCTCGGCATCCAGTCGCTCAAGACCGAACTCGAGGATCTCTCGTTCGCGGTGCTGAAGCCCAAGCTCTACGCCGAGATCGAGAACCTCGTCTCGCAGCGCAATCCCAAGCGCGACGAGCTCGTCGGGGTCGTCATCACATCGATCGACGAGGACCTGCGCGACGCGAAGATCCGGGGCGAGGTCACGGGGCGCCCGAAGGAGCTCTACTCGATCTACCAGAAGATGATCGTGCGGGGCCGCGACTTCGACGACATCTACGACCTCGTCGGCATCCGGGTGCTCGTGCACTCGATCCGCGACTGCTACGCGGTGCTCGGAGCCGTGCACGCCCGGTGGACCCCGATCCCCGGCCGTTTCAAGGACTACATCGCGACCCCCAAGTTCAACCTCTACCAGTCCCTGCACACCACCGTGATCGGGCCCGACGGCCGCGCGGTCGAGATCCAGATCCGCACCTACGAGATGCACCAGCGGGCCGAGTACGGCGTGGCGGCGCACTGGAAGTACAAGCAGGGCCAGCAGGCGAACCCCTCTTCGAATGACATGGCCTGGCTCGCGCACATCTCCGATTGGCAGGCCGAGACCGAGGATCCCAGCGAGTTCCTCGACGCGCTGCGCTTCGAGATCGGCGCCAAGGAGGTCTACGCGTTCACGCCGAAGGGCCGGGTGATCGGGCTGCCGGCAGGCGGCACCCCCGTCGACTTCGCCTACGCCGTGCACACCGAGGTGGGGCACCGCACGATGGGCGCCCGCGTCAACGGCAGGCTCGTGCCGCTCGAGACCGCGCTGCAGAACGGCGACGTGGTCGAGATCTTCACCTCGAAGGATCCGAACGCCGGGCCGAACAAGGGCTGGCTGAGCTTCGTGAAGAGCAAGCGGGCCCAGAACAAGATCCGTCAATGGTTCACCAAGGAGCGCCGCGACGAGGCCACCGAACTCGGCAAGAACGAACTCACCAAGGCGCTGCGCAAGCAGGGCCTGGCCCTGCATCGCGTGATGAACTCGGAGGCCATCCAGCAGGTGGCCCTGCAGCTGCAGTATCCGGACGTGGCGGGCCTGTTCGCGGGCATCGGCGAGAACCACGTCTCCGCGCAGTCGGTCATCGAGAAGGTCACGGCGCTCATCGACAGCGACGCGGTCGAGACGGAGACCGAGGCCGCCGCGCTGTCCCTCCTGTCGCAGCCCCGCCAGGCGAAGTCCGAGTCCACCTCGGGCGTCGTCGTGAAGGGCACCAGCGATGTGCTGGTCAAGCTCGCGAAGTGCTGCACGCCGGTGCCGGGCGACGAGATCCGCGGGTTCATCACCAAGGGCCAGGGAGTCTCGGTGCACCGCACCGACTGCCACAACTTCGAGGCGCTGCAGTCCCAGCCCGAGCGTCTGGTCGAGGTCGAGTGGGCGCCGACCTCGAAGAGCGTGTTCCTGGTGCAGATCCAGGTCGAGGCGCTCGACCGCTCGGGGCTGCTCTCCGACGTCACGCGCGCGCTCTCGGAGCACCACGTCAACATCCTCTCCGCCTCGGTGCAGACCTCGAGCGCGCGGCTCGCGATCAGCCGTTTCGTCTTCGAGATGGCCAACACGACCCACCTCGACCATGTGCTGAACGCGGTGCGGCGCATCGAGGGCGTCTACGACGCCTACCGCGTGCAGAACGGATAGTCGCGAACCGCGCCCTCGGGCCGCCGGCCGACCGGCTCGCTCATCCCAGGCCGCTCAGCCGCGCGAACGCGAGGCGCCGTCTCGGCCGCCGATGCGCGTGCAGGCTGGCTGCGATGGTCGCGGTGCCGCCCTCCACCCAGCCGCAGCAGAGCAGGCGGCAGGCGATGCGCTCCACCGCGGTGAACGGTGCGTCGCCGTGCAGCATGTCGATGACCGTGCGCAGGGGAGTCGTCACCCCGAACTCTCCGAAGCGGTGCGTGTCGGCCTCGGTGTACCGGAGCTCGTAGAC
>JBFXIT010000223.1:0-2751 GCA_050175655.1 Leucobacter sp. | reverse complement strand
TCCGGCGGATCGGGTCGAGCCGGGCGGAGTGGTCCCGCCTCGCCGATATGCTCGGCGACTCGCTCATCGTGTCCCCCGCCGACGGGACCGATACGCCGCCCGCACGTCTGCGCATCGGCCTCATCGCGCCCGGGGCGCCCTGGGAGACCCCGGTCGCGGATGCCCTGCTGAGCGCCGTCGCCCGCGCGGGGTGGCGGGCGGAGCCCTTCTCCCCCGCTCGCAGAGGCTACGGCCTCGTCGTGGTCGCCGAACGGTTCCTCGATCCCCAGGGAGCGGGCCGGCTGACCTCGTCCGGTCTCGACCAGCTCTCGATCCGCTTCGGGGATCGCAGCGTCGGAGTCGGCCCCCTCGTCTCGGGCGCCGGGCGCCCCTGCCTCGGCTGCGTCAACCTGCACGACATCGACCGCGACCCCGCGCTGCCGATGCTCGCCGCGCAGCTGCTCGGCGAGGTGCCCGCGAGCGAGACCCCGGCGGCCGCCGAGGCCGCGGCTGCACTCGCCGTCGCGTTGATCGGGCACTGGCGGGCCGGATCGGATATGCCGGGTCGCACCCGCCTGCGGGTTCCGGTGCGGGCAGGGCTGCCGCTGCCCTCGATCGAGGCGGAGGAGGTCTCCGCCCATCCCGAGTGCGGATGCGGGCTGCAGGCCACCGGCGAGCGGACCGACGAAGCGCGGATCAGCGAAGCGCAGGGCACTGCGGCTATCTCGGCAGCGGAAGCCCCGCTTCGGCGATGAAGCGCGAAGGCGTGCGCCGGGTGCGCGCCCCCCCGGCGCTGCCCGAGATGCGCAGATCCCTCTTCGCACGGGTGAATGCGACGTAAGCGAGGCGGCGCTCCTCGTCCACCTCGTCCTCGCTCTCTGCGTGCACGATGGGCAGCAGGCCCTCGCTCATGCCGATCAGGTGCACGAGCGACCACTCGAGCCCCTTCGCCGCGTGCACCGCGCTCAGCGTCACCGCGTCGAGCGTCGGCTCGTGATGCGCCTTCGAGCGCGCGAGCAGTTCGTCGCTGAACGCCTGCGCGGTCGTGCCCGCGGGCTGCTCGTCGACCAGCGCGAGGATGGCGTTCAGCGCCTGCCAGCGCTCGCGCGCGGCGGCGCCCTCGGGCGGGCTGCTCTGCCATCCGCAGGATCGCAGCACGTCGCTGACGATCTGGAAGAGCGGCCGGTCGTCCTGCACCTTGGCCTGCGCGCGCATCAGCAGCACCGCCTGACGCACCTCGGCGCGGTCGAAGAACCGCTGAGCGCCGTGCACGTGGGCGTCGATGCCCGCCTGCTGCAGCGCCGCCTCGATCGCGGCCGACTGCGCGTTGGTGCGGTAGAGCACCGCGATCTCGCCCGCGGGGGTGCCGGCCGCGACGGCCGCGCGGATCGAGGCCGCGACGGCCTCCGCCTCCTCCTGCTCGCTCGCGAACCACTCGGCGCGGGGCTCCGGCGCCGGGCCCGGTTCGCCGGCCTCGGCCATCGCGCGCAGCGTCAGCGCGCCGGGGCGGCCACGCATCAGCCGGTTCGCGATCCTGACGACGGGCTCGACCGAGCGATAGTTGCGCTCGAGCCGGAACTCGCGCACGTTGGGATGCTCGGCCGCGAAGCGCAGCAGGTACGAGCTGCTCGCGCCGGCAAAGCTGTAGATGGTCTGGCTGGCATCGCCCACGACGCAGACGTCATCGCGGTCTCCGAGCCAGAGCCGCAGCAGTGCGTGCTGCAGCGGCGAGACGTCCTGATACTCGTCGACGGTGAAGAAGCGATACCGCTCCCGCACCTGCATCGCGGCTCGGGGTTCCGTCTCGAGCATGCCCGCGGTGAGGATCAGCACGTCCTCGAAGTCGATCTGGCGCCGCTCGTCCAGCAGCGCGTCGTAGGCCTCCTGCACCGCGATCAGCTGCTCGGCGGTGATGCCGCTCGGCACGGTGCGGGACGGCGGGCCGTCCGCCGGGCGATCCCCGTCTCGCGTCACGAGAGCGGCATAGCTCTCGAGGCTCAGCATCGAGACCTTCCGCCATTCGATCTCGGCGGCGATATCGCGCAGGGTCTCGCGCTGCAGGCGCAGGCCGATCGACTCCGCGGCCTGCGAGATCACCGGCACCTTGCCCCCGCCCAGCACCTGCGGAGCCGCGCCCCCGACCAGGTCCGGCCAGAAGTACCCGAGTTGCGCGAGCGCCGCCCCGTGGAAGGTCTGCGCCCGCACGCCCTCGGCGCCGAGCCCGCGCATGCGGCCCTGCATCTCGGCGGCCGCCTTGCGGGTGAAGGTGACCGCCAGCACGCGCCCGGGGTCGTAGACGCCGGTGCGCACGCCGTGCGCGATGCGGTGGGTGATGGTGCGCGTCTTGCCGGTGCCCGCACCGGCAAGCACCGAGACCGGCCCTCGCAGGCACTCCGCGATCTGCCTCTGCTCGTCGTCGAGGCCGTGCAGCAGGGTGTCGGCGGACGCGACCGCGGCGTCGTCAGCTGCCATCGGCACCGGCTCCGGCAGCGTTGATATCGGCCGCGCCGATCGCGGCCTCGTCGCCCTCTGCGACCCACTGGTCGATCAGCCAGCGAGCGATCGACATCGGCATGGGCAGGCGGATGCCCGGCGGCGGCGTGCGCAGCTCGTCGCGGCTGAACCAGCGCAGCTCGCTTAACTCCGTCGGGTCGGGGGCGAGCGCGGCCGGGTCGCTTCCGGGCGCCAGCCGCGCGCGGAACCCGAGCATGAACGATCGGGGGAAGGGCCAGGGCTGCGAGGTCACATAGCGGATCTCGTCGACGCGCGCGC
>JBFXIT010000222.1:0-2761 GCA_050175655.1 Leucobacter sp. | reverse complement strand
CAGGGTTGCTACTCAGCCTTCCACTGAGCCCACCGCTCGTTGACGGCGGCGAGGTTCTCGGCCCACCAGTCGCCGTCGATCTTGATCGCCGCATCGGCGCCGCCCATGTCGTTCGCCGTGGGCAGGCTGTCGGCCACCGAGGGGTCGATCGCCGCGTTCGGGTTCGGCGGGCCGTAGGCGATGAACTCGCCGAGCCGGCCGTTGTTCTCGTCGGCGCCGATGTACGCGAGGAGCTTCATCGCGTTGTCGGTGTTCGGCGATCCCTTCGGGATGATGAGGTAGTCGGCGTACTGGATCTGGTTCGACCAGGTCATGCCGACCGGCTCGCCCTCTTCGGAGGCGATCTTCACGCGGCCGTTGTAGCAGTTGCCGAAGGCGGCCTCTCCGGTGGCCACCAGGGTGGTGCACTCGCCGAAGTCGTTGTAGAAGATCAGGTGATCCTTGATGGTGTCGAGCTTCGCGAGCGCCCGCTCCACGTCGAGCGGGTAGAGCTCGTCGATCGGCACGCCGTCCTGGATCAGCGCCACGTCGAGCAGGCCCTGCAGGCCGCCGCCGGCGTCGCGGCCGAACACCGCGCGCTTGCCCGGGTAGTTCTCGACGTCGAAGAACGCCGCCCACGAATCGGGCTCGTTGCCGGCGAACGTATCGGTGTTGTAGGCGAGCACGACAGAGAACACCAGAGCCGGCATGCCGTACTTCTCGACCGGGAACAGGCCGTCGGCGAACGAGTCGCAGTTCACGACCGAGCAGTCGATCTCGGTGAGCAGATCGCCGTTCGTCTTGACGCCGATGTCCTCGCCGACCTGGGCGATGTCCCAGATCACCTGGCCGGACTCGACCATCTGCTGGATGCGCGCGTAGTCTGCCGGGGAGTCGGGGATGACCTCGATGCCGGTCTCGTCGTAGAACGGATCGAACCAGGCCTGGGTGAACGCCTCCTCGCTCACCCCGCCGTAGCCGGCGTAGGTGACGGTGCCGCCCTCGGAGTCGCCGCCGCCACCGCCGCCTCCGCCGCCGGCGCACGCCGTGAGTGCCAGTGCCGCGGCGACGACCGCGACACCTCCTGTGAGAGTCTTTCGCTTCATTGCTTTTCCTCCTCGTTGATAGATGGTCATGGTGGGTTCAGTCGAAATCGTGCGCGCGCACATGGATCAGCGTCGGCCGGCCTGCGCTCAGGCCCTGCCGCACCGCCTCGACGAGCTCGCGCCCCGTCCGCGCATCGGTCGAGGCGCAGCCGAGCGCCCGCCCGAGCTCGGCGAAGCCGGGCTGAGCGATGTCGACGCCCAGATGCTGCATGTCGCGGATGTTCATCTGCTCTCGGATCTCCTCGAAGCCGCCGTTGTCGAAGACGACGACCGGGAGGGAGAGGCCGAGATCGACCGCGGTGGCGAGCTCCTGCACGCTGAACATCAGCGCGCCGTCTCCGAGCACGCACGCGACCGCGGTGCCGGGGTTGCCGATGGCCGCGCCGATCGCGGCGGGGAGCCCGTAGCCGAGCGTCGCGAAGCCCACCGTGCAGAGCACGCGGTCGGGCACCTCCGAGGGCCAGAGCAGGCTGGTGCCCATGTAGCTCACCTGGGAGCTGTCGCCGACGATGATCGCGTCGGCCGGCAACGCCTCGCGCAGGGCCTCGTGGAGTGAGGCGAAGGGGCTGGCGATCCCGGCGATCTCGGCGGCGACCGCTGCCTTGAGCGCCTCGATGCGCGCGGCATCCGACGGGCTCCAGCCGGTCAGCTCGGCCATCGCAGTGCCGAAGCGGCCGGCATCCGCGAGGACGGGCAGATCGGCCCGCAGGTTCTTGTGCAGCTGGTCGAGGTCGCGATCCACCCGGATCACCGAGCCGGTGGGCTGCAGCGGCCGGTCGAGCAGCTCGGCCTCCGACAGTTCGGTGCCGATCAAGAGCACGGCGTCTGCACCCTCGATCGCGGCGCGCGCCGTATCGGTGCCGATCACCGGGCCGATGGAGAGCGGGTGCCCGTCGGGCAGCACGCCCTTGCCGCGGGCCGTCGAGACGACGGGCGCCCCGAGCGCCTCCAGGAAGGGCCGCAGCTCGCGGTAGGCGCGAGCGCACCCTCCCCCGACCACGACGACGGGCTCGCGCGCGGAGGTCAGGATCCGCTGCGCGGCCTGCACGACCTCGGCCGCGGGCGCGGCCGGGGCGGGCGCGGGCAGCGGATCCGAAGGCACGACCGGCGTCGGATCCACCAGCACGTCGTGCGGCACGTTGATCACCACCGGGCGCGTCTCGCCTGCGCGCCATTCCATGAACGCCCGGTGCACCAGCGCAGCGGCGTCCTCGACGCTCGCGGCGCTCTCCGACCATGCGGCCACGGCGTCGAGGGCCGCGCGCTGATCCTTCACCTCGTGCATCCACCCCACGTCGCGGCGCTCGCGCCCGCGCTCGATCACCGGCGCGAGCACGAGCACCGGCACCCGGTCGGCGTAGGCGTTCGCGATGCCGGTGGCGGCGTTCAGCAGGCCGGGGCCGCTCGTCGCGATCACCGCCGCGATGCCCGCGCCCGACCGCGCGTAGCCGTCGGCCGCGTACACGGCCCCCTGCTCGTGCCGGCAGAGCACATGCTCGATGCCGGAGCCGGGGAGATAGCGGTACATCTCGAGGTTGTGGGTGCCGGGGATCCCGAACACCGTTCGCACACCGTTCGCGCGCAGCGCCTCGATGACTGCGGCGCCCCCGCCCGTACCCGATCCGTGCTCCGTCATGCAGCTCCCTCCCTCGGCCGTACCCCTAAGCTATGAGGCC
>JBFXIT010000221.1:0-2768 GCA_050175655.1 Leucobacter sp. | reverse complement strand
GCCCTGCCGCCCAGCATCAAGAAGGTGCACCCCAAGTACAAGTCGCCCTACGTCGCGCTGATGTGGTCGTCGATCGTCGCCTCGGTCTTCTACGCCATCATGCGCTTCCTCAGCGAGGACGTGCTGTGGGACACCATCACCGCGCTCGGCATGATGGTCTGCTTCTACTACGGGATCACCGCGCTCTCGAGCGCGTGGTACTTCCGAAAGACGGCGCGACGCGACGGCGCCGCCGCGCTCATCAACAAGCTGATCCTGCCCGGGATCGGCGGCGTCTTCCTGATCGTCACGTTCGTGCAGACCACGGTCGACAGCTTCGACCCGGCCTTCGGCTCGGGCAGCAACATCGCCGGGCTCGGCCTCGTCGGCGTGCTCGGCGTCGTCGTGCTCCTGATCGGCGTGGTGATCATGCTGGCCTGGTCGCGGAGGTCGCCGGAGTTCTTCCGCGGCGAGGTGATCTCGCGCGGCGACGACAGCGACGACGAGCAGATCGATCTGTTCGACGACTCGCTCGGCCACACGGTCGAGCGCTGAACATTGCCCCGGCCGGTCGACAGCGAGCAGACGGGCCGGGGCAATGTGACGCCGGGCGACAGGAGCAGGGTCTCCGATAGCGTACGCTGAAAAGGAAGGACCCGACGGCGAAGGGGTTGGGATGAGACGGATTCTCGCCAATCAATCGGAGCTGTCCGTCGCCTCGGCCGTCTTCTACTTCTCCGGCGGCGTGATCGCCCTGCTGGCCGGCACGGCGCTCCGCTCCGACTCCCGGCCGCTGACCCTGGCCAATCTCATCACGACCGGGATCGCCTTCTTCACCGCGGGGCTGTTCTTCCTCGCCGGGCGCAAGGTCACCAGCACCATCGCCCTCGTGCTCATCTCGTGCAGCGCGGGGCTGGTGCTCTGCCTGACGCACATGTCGGTGAGTGAGATCCGCATCCTCAACACGGGGCTGCTCTTCTACACCTTCTTCATCTACCTCGTGTGGTTCGGGCCCATGTGGTACGCCCGGCTCTTCGCCTACACCTGGCTCGCCGTCTACTGGATCGTGGTCATCGCGAGGTTCGGTTCCGACATGCTGATCACCCTGGTGACGCTCACGCTTACCTCCGCCATGCTCGGAGAGCTGGTCGGCAACTTCCGCAGGAGACTCGAGCAGTCCTCGCTCACCGACCCGCTCTGCGGGGTCTGGAACAAACGCGGGTTCGAGAGGATGCTCCAGCGGACGGTCCTGATGATGCGACGCGCCGGCAGCCCGCTCTCGATCCTCTTCCTCGATCTCGACGGCTTCAAGACGATCAACGACACCCGGGGGCACCCCGAGGGGGACCGGGTGCTGAAGGCGTTCGCCCACCAGGTCGAGGTGGCGACGAGACCGCAGGATACGCTCGCACGCGTGGGCGGCGACGAGTTCGTGCTGATGATGCCGAGCACCGACGCGGAGACGGCGCTCGAGATCGCCGGCCGCCTGCAGCACACCGTCGATGCCGCAGAATGGTCGTTCGGGATCGCGGAGCTGCAGCAGGACGAGAGCACCGAGGCGTTCATCGCCCGCGCGGATCGGCTGATGCTCGGGCAGAAGGAGCGGCGCAGGGCCGAGAGCGCCGCCCGGGCTGACGGGGATCGCCCCGCTCGCCGCTAGACTTGCCGCATGAGTGCCGAGCGCGTCGAGACCCCCTACGAAGACCTGCTGCGCGAGGTGTTCGAGCGCGGCACGCCGAAGGCCGATCGCACGGGAACCGGCACGCGCAGTCTCTTCGGCAAGCAGATCCGCTACGACCTCGCCGAGTCGTTCCCGCTCATCACGACCAAGCGCGTGCACTTCAAGTCGGTGGCATACGAGCTGCTGTGGTTCCTGCGCGGCGAGGGCAACACGGCGTACCTCAGAGAGCACGGCGTGACGATCTGGGATGAGTGGGCCGACGAGAACGGCGATCTCGGCCCGGTCTACGGGGTGCAATGGCGGTCGTGGCCGACCCCGGACGGCCAGCACATCGACCAGATCGCGCAGGTGGTCGAGCAGATCCGCGCGAACCCCGACTCGCGCCGGCACCTCGTCTCGGCCTGGAACGTCGCCGAGCTCGACGAGATGGCGCTGATGCCCTGCCACGCCTTCTTCCAGTTCTACGTCGCCGACGGCAGGCTCAGCTGCCAGCTCTACCAGCGCTCGGCCGACATGTTCCTCGGCGTGCCGTTCAACATCGCCTCCTACGCGCTGCTCACCCTGATGGTCGCGCAGCAGACCGGGCTCGAGCCGGGCGAGTTCATCTGGACCGGCGGCGACTGCCACATCTACGACAACCACGTCGAGCAGGTGCGCGAGCAGCTCTCGCGCGAGGCGTTCCCGTACCCGCGGATCGAGATCGCGAAGCGCGACTCGATCTTCGACTACGACTTCGACGACTTCGAGCTCGTCGGGTACGAGCACCATCCGGGGATCAAGGCGCCGGTCGCGGTGTGAGCACGATCGCCGGCCTCGTCGAGGCTCTGCCGCCGGGCGTCGTCGTCACCGAGCCCGCATCGCTCGACGCCTACCGCTGGGACCGGGCGAACGACCCCCGCGCCGTCGCCCCGCTCGCGGTGGTGCGCGCGGAGTGCACGGAGCACGTGCAGGCCGCTGTCCGGTTCGCGGCCGCCGCGGGCGTGCCCGTCGTGCCGCGCGGCGCGGGCACGGGCCTCTCCGGCGGCGTCTCGGCAGACCGCCCCTGTGTCGTCGTCTCGCTCGAGCGGATGCGCGGCATCGACATCGATCCGGTCACGCGGATGGCGAC
>JBFXIT010000220.1:0-2779 GCA_050175655.1 Leucobacter sp. | reverse complement strand
CCGAGCACCGCCGAGTCGAGGCCCATGCGCAGCAGGTCGAGCACGTTCTCGACGCCGGTCTGGCCGTTGGCGCCGAGGCCCCACAGGTAGGCGCGGCCGATCATGACGGCCCGGGCGCCGAAGGCCAGCGCCTTCGCGACGTCGCCGCCGCGGCGCACGCCGCCGTCGAGCAGCACCTCGATCTGGTCGCCCACCGCGTCTGCGACGGGGCCGAGGCAGCGGATCGCCGCCGGCGTCGTGTCGAGGTTGTTGCCGCCGTGGTTCGACACTGAGATGGCGTCGACGCCGATGTCGACGGCGCGCTTGGCGTCGTCGACCCGGGTCACGCCCTTGAGCATGAACTTGCCGCCCCACTCCTTGCGCAGCCACTCGATGTCCTCCCAGCTGGGAGGCGGGGTCTGCATCCACTCGCCGTAGGCCTGGAAGAAGGTAGGGGCGGGGCCGTCCTCGGGCTTGAGGTTCGGCGCGGTGAGATCGGGCAGGCCGGCCTTCAGCCAGGTCGCGGTCCACAGCGGGCGGCGGATGCCCTCCGGCGCCATCTTGTAGAGGGCCTCGAAGTTCATCCGCTCGGGGATCGCGGGGCTGCCCCAGTCGCGGCCGATCGAGAACGACCAGTCCGTCGTCGAGATGAGCCCCACCGCTCCCGCGGCGCGGGCGCGCTCCATGCGCTGCACCATGGCCTCGCGCGAACCGGTCCAGTACATCTGGAAGAAGGTGTTCTCGTTCGCCGCTGCGACCTCTTCGACCGGCTTCGACGCGAACGAGCTGAGCCCCATCGGGATGCCTCTGGCCTGCGCGGCCTTCGCCACCGCGACCTCGCCCTCGGGGCGGATCGCCTGCACGCCGGTCGGCGAGATCATCACCGGCATCGAGGACGGGATGCCCATGATGGTGGTCGACAGATCGCGCTCGGGCTGGTGGCCCGCGACGTGGGGGGCGAACTGGAGCTGCGCGAAGGCGTCTGTGTTCTCCCGCGGGGTGGTCCCCCGCTCGCTGCCCGCGACGAGGGCCGCGTAGACCGATGGGGGCAGGAACTTCTTCGTGCGTCGCTGAGCCTCGAGCACGGTTTCGAACCAGGGGTTCTTGACCCAGGGCCAGATCTTGCTCATCACAGTCACCTCTCTTGCGCCGTTGCAGCACTCAAGCGCCCATTCTATTGACACTCGGTGCCATAAGGGAAGGACGAAGTTCCCTGACGGTCGGATCCATACGGTGCCGACCTCGAGGATGCTCCGTGTCAGCGGCGCAGGATCTCGCTCAGCGCCGGCGCCACCTGCCGGTAGTCGTGGATGACGTGGCAGGTGCCCCGCCCGCGCGAGGCGAGCTCGCGCCCCAGATCCACGTCCTTCTCGCCGCTCGCGTCGAGCAGCACGTCGAGCCTCGGCAGCTTCGCGGCGAAGGGGCGCGGGTCGGGCCCGGCGTTGTGCACGCAGTCGGAGAGCAGGATCACCCGCGCCTCCCGCGCGGGCACCCGCGCGAGCTGTTCGGCTGCGACCTCGAGCGGGAACGCGACGTTGGTGAGGCCGCGGGCCGGGATGCGCAGGATCCGGTCGAGCAGATCCATCGGCTTCACCGGGTCGCCGAGAGGCAGCACGACCGCCGCGTCCGACCAGAAGGCGACCACGGCGAGGGCGTCGTTCGAGAGCTCGCCCGCGAGGGCGCCCACGGTCGCCGCCGCGGTCGCGATCCTCTCGCCCTTCATCGAGCCCGACACGTCGACGAGCAGCACGATCGAGCGCCTCGTGCGCAGGCGCTCCCGCACCAGGATGTCCTCGTCCTCGGGCAGCGGATGCTCGGCGAGCACGCCGATCGTCGCGTCGAGGTCGATCTCGTCGGACGCGCCCCGGTAGGGCACCGTCAGCAGCTCGCCGAGCCCGCGGGTGGCGGAGCTGTCCCGCCGGGGCTTCGGGATCGAGAGGCGCGACGCGATCTCGAGGGCGGCGGCGCGCACCTTCGGGTCGACGACCGCCTCCTCCTCGATCCCGGCGATCACCTTCGCCTGCTCGTCGGTCTCGCCCGCCGCGGTCGCGCCCTGCTGCTGCGGGGGCGCCGCGTCCCGCGAGCCGTCGCCCTGGATCACGCTGCCGCCCTTGCCCGTGGCGTCGTGCAGTGTCGGCGCCTCGTCCAGCTGCTTCGGGTTGCGCTTCAGCGGCTTGCCGGGCCGCTCGCTCCGCCTCTTCGCCTCACGCTGGAGGGGCGACTCTGCGGCGACGGCTCTTCATCCGGGCGCGGCGGTGTGCGGCTCGAGGATGAAGCGATCCTCCCAGATCTCGCGCAGCACCTGCTCGGCGGTCGCGTCGACCGCCTCGTCCACGTGGATGCGACCCGAGAGGCCGACCGTCATCGCGTCGAAGAAGAGCTCGGGGTAGCGCTCATCGGCAGGATCGGTCACCCCGCGCATCGAGGCGAGCTGCCTGGCGATCATCGCGGTGTCGATCGCGCCGCGCACGCTCGACCCCTGCCGCACGTCCTCGTGGGTGCGGGTCGCACGCGTGACGGCCACCGCATCGGCGACGATCCGTTCGGCGAGGTCGCCCTCGGCCTGCGCCCGCAGCGTCACGATCCGCTCCTCCGCCTCGGCGTCCTGATAGTCCACCACGACGCGGTTGAAGCGATCGTGCACGCTCGTCGACAGGCGCGCCGTGCCGACGTTGTCGAAGGGGTTCATCGACGCGACCACCCGGAACGTCGGCTGCGCCACGACCCGGCCCACGCGGGGCACCGCGATCGCGCGGTCGCTCATCGACATGAGCAGCGTGTTCATCGTGTCCTCGGGCGC
>JBFXIT010000219.1:0-2798 GCA_050175655.1 Leucobacter sp. | reverse complement strand
GTGCGCCCCCTCGAGCACGGCGCCGACATCGTGCTGCACTCGGCCACCAAGTTCCTCGGCGGCCACGGCACCACCCTCGGCGGCGTCATCGTCGACGGCGGCAAGTTCCCCTGGTCGCAGCACGTCGACCGCTTCCCCGGCCTCACCGAGCCCGACCCCTCCTACAACGGGGTCAGCTACACCGGCGCGGTCGGCGATGCGATCGCCTACATCATCAAGGCCCGCGTGCAGCTGCTGCGCGACCTCGGCTCGGCCATCGCCCCGCAGAGCGCCTGGAACCTGCTGCAGGGGATCGAGACCCTGTCGCTGCGCATGGAGCGCCACGTGCAGAACGCGCAGGAGGTCGCCGAGTGGCTCGACTCGCACGACGACATCGCCTCGGTCTCGTACTCGGGCCTGCCCACGAGCCCCTGGTACGCGGCGGCCAACAAGTACGCGCCCAAGGGCGTCGGCGCGGTGCTGAGCTTCGAGCTCAAGGGCGGCGTCGAGGCCGGCAAGGCGTTCGTCAACAATCTGGAGCTCTTCAGCCACGTCGCGAACATCGGCGACGTCCGCTCGCTGGTCATCCACCCGGCGTCGACTACGCACTCGCAGCTCACACCCGAGCAGCAGCTGACCGCGGGCGTGACGCCGGGCCTCGTGCGCCTCTCGGTGGGCCTCGAGCACATCGACGACATCAAGGCCGACCTGGAGCAGGGCTTCGCCGCCGCCCGAGAGGTGGTCGCCGCGGCGCGGAACGCCTGAGGCGGGAACGCATCGCGTTCACGCGCGTTCCGCGCCGGCGCCACCGCGCCGGGAACGCATAGCGGGAACGCACAGCGGGAGCGCGGGATCCTCTGCGAGGGTTCCGCGCTCTCGCTCTCTCTATGCGCCACGTCGGGAGGTGGCGACCACTCCGGCGCTCGCGCAGACCACCAGCAGCACGGCCAGCATCTGTCCGAGATCGAGTCGCTGATGCAGCACCACGAACCCCGCGAGGGCGGCGACGGCCGGGCCGAGGCTCGACAGCACCCCGAACATCCGGGTCGACATGCGCTTCAGGGCGAGGAACTCGAGCGCGTAGGGAATCGCCGAGGTCAGCAGGGCGACGCCCACGAAGGCGAGCAGCAGCGACGGCGACTGCCGCACCGCGACCGCGGCGTCGGCAGCGCCGACGGGCACCACGACGAGCGCGGCGACGACCATCGCCGCGACGAGCCCGTCGACGCCCCGCACGCGCGCGCCCAGCCGTGCGGACGCGAGGATGTAGAGCGCCCAGAAGGCCGCGGCGACTGCGGCGCACGCCGCCCCGACGAGGTTCACCGCCCCGCCGCCGTCGAGGCCGAGCAGCAGGATGCCCCCGATGGCCAGCAGCACCCAGCCTGCGTCGACGAGTCGGCGTATGCCCGCCGCCGCGACGGCGAGGGGGCCCATCAGCTCGATCGTCACCGCGATCCCGATCGGGATGCGATCGATCGCCAGATAGATGAAGACGTTCATGCCGCCCATGCCGAGGCCGAGCAGCACCACTCCGAGCCAGGTGCGCGCGCCCCAGTCGCGCACCCGCGGCCGCACGACGATCAGCAGGATCAGCGCGGCCAGGCCGAGGCGCAGTGCCGCGGCGCCGAGCGGGCCGACACGGTCGAACAGCGAGCCGACGAGCGCGTTGCCGAACTGGACGCTGAAGATCGCCGCGACCGCGAGCAGGCTCGCGGGCACGCGACGGGGCTGGTCGGTGCTCGTCGACAGCGGGCCGGTGCTCACCGGAAGAACTCTAGCCTGTAACAATCACGCGTCGAGCCCGCGGGACGGGCAGAATAGACCACTATGGACTGGCAGACGCCCGAGGACTCGTTTCCGACGGACTTCATCACCGACGCCCAGCTGCGCGCGATCATCGGCCGGCCGCCGATCAGCGGCGGCTGGCGCGACGGCGACCCCGTCGGCGAGCGCAGCTTCGTCGGCATCGGCGACGTGACGACGGAAGCGGGCGCGACGATCCCGCACGCGCGCATCGCCTACGAGACCTTCGGCGAGCTGAACGACCGCCGCGACAACGCCATCCTGGTCTTCCACGCGCTCACGGGCGACAGCCACCTGGTCGGCCGCGCAGGTCCCGGTCACCCGACCGACGGCTGGTGGGCGGAGGTGGTGGGCCCGGGCAAGGCGCTCGACACGGATCGCTACTGCGTGATCGCGCCCAACGTGCTCGGCGGGTGCCAGGGTTCGACCGGCCCCGCGAGCCTCGACCCCGAAGGGCGCGAGTGGGGCGGGCGGTTCCCCTATCTCACGATCCGCGACCAGGTGAACGCCACCGCGGCCTTCGCCGACCGCATCGGCGTCGAGCGCTTCGTCGCCGTGATCGGCGGATCGATGGGCGGCATGCACGCGCTCGAATGGGAGCTGACGCACTCGGGGCGGGCGGAGCGGCTCGCGGTCATCGCCGCTCCTCCGGTGACGACGGCCGATCAGATCGGGCTCAACCTGGTGCAGCTGGAGGCGATCCGATCCGATCCGGCGTGGCGCGGCGGCAACTACTACGACGCCCCCGACGGCATCGGCCCGCATCAGGGCCTGGCGACGGCGCGACGCCTGGCGCTGCTCAACTACCGCAGCAATACCGAGCTCGACGAGCGCTTCGGCCGGGCCTGGCAGTCGGCGGTCAGCCCGCTGGGCGGCGGCGGCCGGTTCGCCGTCGAGAGCTACCTCGACTTCCACGGCAACAAGTTCACACGCCGATTCGACGCGAACAGCTACCTCGCGCTCGTGCAGTCGATGAACTCGCACGACGTCGGGCGCGGGCGCGGCGGCGTGGCCGC
>JBFXIT010000218.1:0-2804 GCA_050175655.1 Leucobacter sp. | reverse complement strand
CTCGGCTTCCTCGACGCGGGCGAGGATCTGCTGGGGCAGCGGGTGAGCGTCCTGCTCGCCGGGCTGCTCTCCGTGCTCTGGGTGGCCGTCACGTTCCTCGGCGCCCTGCGCAGCCGCGCCAGCTGGGCGCGGGGTTCGGCCCTCACCCTGCACGTGCTGATGTTCGCCGCCGGCACGGCCATGCTGCAGTACGCGCTGACGCCCGGCTGGGCCGCATGGGGCGCGATCCTGCTCGCCTTCGCCGGCTTCTTCTCGGCGCTGCTCGCCCGCCCGGAGTATGTGGAGCCGGGGGACGCGGAGGATGCCGAGAAGGCGGAGGCCGACGAATCGTGACATTCGCGGCTTGACCTTGCCCCCGGGGTCAGGGAATACGGTGGAGCCGGAGGTGATGGTCGTGCACATCGGTGAACTGGCCAGGCGTTCGGGGGCCTCGGCGAAGGCGATCCGCTACTACGAGCAGCTCGGGCTCATCGCACCGACGCGCCAGGCGAACGGCTACCGTTCGTTCGACGAGGGCGACTTGCGGGCCGTGACGGAGATCCGGGAACTCAGCGCGATGGGGATCCCGCCTGCGCAGGCTGCGCCGTTCGTCGAGTGCCTGGACCGCGGGCACGAGCGGAGCGATGAATGCGTGAGCTCCCTGGCGGTGTATCGCGACGCCATCGCCCAGCTGGACGAGATGATCGCGGCGCTGGAGACGCGTCGGAACCGCCTGCAGCGGCGACTCGACGAGAGCGCCGGGCGCGGCTTCGCCATGGCGCCGCCGGCCGACTACACGATCCTGCCCGAGGGCCTCCCGGTGCCCGTGGACGACGGCGCGGCCCGTCACCTCGCAGGTATGAGGATGCCGAGCATCGAGCTGCCGACGAGCGATGGCGGAAGCGCCCGGTTAGACGCACTCGGCGCCCGCCGAACCGTGATCTACTTCTACCCGCTCACCGGTCGCCCGGGAATCGACCTCCCCGAGGGCTGGGACGCGATCCCCGGCGCACGCGGCTGTTCGACCGAGGCCTGCGACTTCCGGGATCACTTCGCGGAGTTGCGCGAGGCTGGAGTCGCGCACGTCTTCGGGCTGTCGAGTCAGAGCCCCGACTACCAGGCCGAGTTAGCGGAGCGCCTGCGGCTGCCGTTCTCCATGCTCTCCGACGAGCCGTTCGCGTTGGCCGATGCGCTCGGGCTGCCGACGTTCGCCGCGACCCGCCACGACCGGCTGTATTCCAGACTGACGCTGATCGTCGCGGGCGGTACGATCGAGCACGTCTTCTACCCCGTCTTCCCGCCGAACACCCATGCCCAGCAGGTGCTCGAGTGGCTCCGATCCCAGGAGTGAGAGAACACCGCACCCAGCCCGACCGGCACCGATTCCCAGGAGCAGACCAGCATGTTCACCGGCCTCAGCGCCTTCCCGCTCACTCCTCTGGCAGACGACCGCGTCGATGAGAGGGCGTTCGCCGGCATCGTGCGCCGGCTCGCCGACGCGGGTGCCGACTCGATCACCGTGCTGGGATCGACCGGATCCTATGCGTACCTGTCGGCGGACGAGCGTGCCTCGGTCGCGCGCCTCGGGGTCGAGAACGCGCAGGGCACTCCCGTCTTCGTGGGCGTCGGCGCATTGCGCACCTCGCAGGTGCTCGACAACGTGGACAGGGCCGCAGCGGCGGGCGCCAGCGGGCTGCTGCTCGCCCCGATGACGTATCAGCGGTTGACCGAGGATGACGTCTACGAGCTGTTCCGGGCCGTCAGCCTGTGCACCGATCTCCCGATCATCGTCTACGACAACCCGGGCACCACGCACTTCACGTTCACCACCGAGCTGTACGCGCGCATCGCCGAGCTCCCCGGGATCGCCTCGATCAAGATCCCGGGTGTGCCGACGGGTCGCCGGGAGGCCGAGGCGAGGATCCGCGAGATCAAGGCGGCCATTCCGGAGCATGTGACCGTGGGCGTGTCGGGCGACGCGTCCGCCGCGACCGGGCTGAACGCCGGATGCGACGCCTGGTACTCGGTCATCGGCGGCACGCTGCCGGAGGCGGCGCTGACGATCGCCCGTGCGGCGGCGGCCGGCCGAGCCGCCGAGGCGACGGCGGAGTCGGAGCGACTCGCCCCGCTCTGGAAGCTGTTCGCCGACTTCGGCGGCAGTCTGCGGGTCGTAGCGGCCATCGCGGAGCACCTGGAACTCGCGCCCTACCGTTCGCTGCCGCTTCCGATCCAGGGCCTGGACGGTGCTCAGCGAGCTCGCGTCATCGAGGTCGTGAGCGAACTCCGGCTCGGCAGTTGAAGCGCGGATCCCTACGCGCCGAGGAGCTTGAGCACTCTCGCGACGTGTCCCGTCGCCTTGATGTTGGTGAGGGCGTGCTCGATGCGGCCCTCGGCGTCGACGACGAAGGTCGAGCGGATGACGCCCTCGATGATGCGGCCGTAGCTGTTCTTGGTGCCGTAGGCTCCGTAGGCGCGATGGACCTCGGCCTCGGGGTCGCTGAGGAACGGGTACTCGAGGCCGTCGCGGTCTGCGAAGCGGCGCAGGCGCTCGACCGAGTCGCGCGAAATGCCGAACACGCGGTAGCCGGCGGCCGCCAGACGCGCCGACGACTCCTGGAACTCGCACGACTCCATGGTGCACGCCGGGGTCATCGCCTCGGGGATGAAGAACAGCACGAACTTCTCGCCGCGCAGATCGGCGAGACTGCGGGTGACGCCGTCCTGATCGGGGAGCGAGAAGTCGGGGGCGGGCATTCCGGGCTCGAGGATCACGCGTTCCGTCATGGCTCCCAGCCTACCGGTCCGCGCGCCGCTACATTGATGAG
>JBFXIT010000217.1:0-2806 GCA_050175655.1 Leucobacter sp. | reverse complement strand
CTGATCGGCGATCTGCGCGAGCGCATGCCCGAGGGGGCCTGGACGTCGGGGCCGAAGGTCCGCGGGGTGCAGCCGCATCCGGCCGTCACCGAGGCGGTCGCGGAGACCTTCGCCGTCATGGGGAAGGTGTTCGTAGCCGACCCGCCTGCTCTGCCCTTCGCGACAGACTTCGGCAACATCTCCCATCGCGTCCCATCCGGGCTGATCGGAGTGGGGGCTCCGGGCGGCTGGGCGTTCCACACGGTCGAGGGCCGCGAGCAGTTCGCCGCCGAGGGCGCCCGTGCGGTCGCGGTCGAGATCGCGAGCGTACTGGCACTGACCGCGGTGCGGCTCTCGCGGCCGGCGTCCTAGCCGGAGTTCCGCGGGCCGCTGTCTGACTCGGGCGCCGGGTCCTCGCCGTCGACCGCTGCGCCCCGGCCGCCGGTGTCGCGGTCGTCCCCGGTGACGGCGTTGCCCCCGCTGGCGGCGTCCTCCCCATCGTCGCCGGCGAAGTCGGCGTCTGTGAAATCATTGTCGATCGCGAAGACCCGATCCTCGTCCAGCGCCTCGTACTCGGCGGTCTCGCTGCGGGGATCGACGGGGGCCTCCGGCACCTCGTCGAGCAGCCGCTCCACCTCGTCGGGCGTCGCGGCCGGCCGCTCGGGCACCGGCTGCCCCAGGCGCGTGAAGCGGTCGACGAGGCGGTCGAGCATGGCGACCGCGTCGTCCACCACGGCGCTGTCGTGCGTCTCGACCCCGTGCAGCAGCCACCGCGCGACCTCGAGCTCGTGGTGGAACCGGGTGCGGGCCCGCAGCTCGGTGCTGCCGCCGGTGCCGCGCTCGGCGATGTATCGGGCCAGCACCGCGTCGAGCACCTCGTGGCCCGCCGCGAACAGCCAGGCGAGATCGACCGCGGGATCGCCGACCGAGAGCTCGCCCCAGCCCAGCACGCCGACGATGCGGTCGTCCTCGATCAGCAGCCGATCGGCATCGAGGCTCCCGTGCACCACGGTGGGCGAGAAGTCCCAGAGCCGCTTCGACTCCAGCGCCTCCAGCCAGCGGCTGTGCACCACCTCCGGCAGCAGACGGGTATCGGCGGCTCGGCCGACCAGGCGCGAGGCCTCCTGCCGCACGTCGTCCGCGCTCCGGCTCGTCAGGCCGGCCTGCTGCACCATCGTGACGGGCAGACGGTGGATCGCGGCCAGCGCCTCCGCGAGCGGTTGCAGCAGCAGCGCCTCGCCCTCGAGATCCTGCGCCTCGATCCTGCCGCCCGCGAGGAAGGTGCTCACCACCGCCCGCGTGTCGCCCGCCCGGGTGAGCCCCCGGATCTCGGAGACCCGAAACGGCAGGGCCGAACGGGCGCCCTCCGCGAGCGCCGAGAGGCCGAGCATCTCGGCGGACTGCCGCACCTCGGCGGCCGAGTTGCGGGGCACCCGGACGATGAGCTCGCCGTCGTCGGTCGAGAGCACGGCCGAGGTGTACTCGCCCTCGCCGCCGTCGGTGTGGAGCCGGCTTCCGAAGACCTGCAGGCCCGGAACCGCCGAGGTAGCGAGCGCGGCTAAGGTAAGAGGAGTGCTGGCCATACCCTCAGGGTAGGCGTGCGAAGCGGTGGCGCGGTGCGCGCCACGCGCACGGGGCCCGAGCTTCGCGCCGATCGCGGGCCGCCCCTCCCGCCGACGGCGCACAGGAGACGGGAAGACAGTAGGAGGATCTCATGCGACGGGCACCCCATCGGGCATCCCACCCGCCTCTCACCGGGGGCTACCTCGTCCGCGACGCTGCGACGCGCATGGACGAAGCGGCACTCGACGCGGCCTGGGGCGAGTCGGGCGCCCGTCTCGTCCGCCTGCGCGGCGGTGAGATCGCACTGCGCGCGTTCGAGGCGGAGAAGACGGCCGCACTCGACCTGATCCCGGTGACGGGGGAGCGCGGGCCTCGGCACTACTACCTGGGGCGCGCAGACGGCGCTCCGCGGTTCGCCGTGCTGGAGGATCCGGAGCGGCCGGCGGGGGAGCCCCCGGCGGCGGGCTGGGGCAACCCCTTCGAGGTCGGCTCGTGGCTCGATCCCCTCGAGGCCGAGACGATGGCGGTCGCCTTCGCCCTGGTCGCCTGGCACGGCTCGGCGCCGTTCTCGCCCCGCGACGGGCGCCCCACCGAACCGGCCCAGGGCGGATGGGCCCGGCTCGACGAGCACGGGGGAGAGCACTTCCCGCGCAACGACCCGGTGGTGATCGTGCTCGTCGAGCACGAGGGGCGCGCCCTGCTCGGGTCGAACGTGCTCTGGGAGACCGGGAGGTTCTCGCTGCTCGCGGGGTTCGTCGAAGCCGGGGAATCCGCCGAGCACGCCGTCGCCCGGGAGATCGAGGAGGAGTCGGGCGCGCGCGTCGACGACATCCGCTATGTGACCTCGCAGCCCTGGCCCTTCCCTCGATCGTTCATGCTCGGGTTCCGCGCGCGGCTGGCACCCGGAAGCGACCCGGCCGCGCTCGCCCCCGACCCGACGGAGCTGAGCGAGCTGCGCTGGTTCAGCCGCGACGAGCTGCGCACGCCGCCACCGGGCATCCGCCTGCCCATGCCGATGTCGATCGCCCGCTGGCTGATCGACCAGTGGGTCGCAGAGGGCGACGAGGCCGATATCGACGCAGCCGACCGCGACGCAGCCGGAGCCGGTGCCGATGGCAGCTGACGACGCCGCGGTCGCGTCCGCCGACACCCTGCTGCACGGCCTCGACGACGAGCAGAGGCAGATCGCGGAGTGCCTGCGAGGGCCGGTCTCGGTGCTCGCCGGCGCGGGCACCGGCAAGACGCGCACCATCACCCACCGCAT
>JBFXIT010000216.1:0-2807 GCA_050175655.1 Leucobacter sp. | reverse complement strand
CCGATGCCGCCCTCGACCTGCCCGCCTACTTCTCGAAGCGCGGCGGCACCGTCGACTACGTCGAGCGGCTGCTCGGCGCGACGCTTGAGCGCCCCGCGCAGTTCGGCTGCTTCGGCCTGCACGAGTGGGCGATGGTCTACCGCCTCGGGCCGGAGCAGGTGCGGCACGCCGGCCTGCCGCTCCGCATCGGTCACGAGGCCACCGACCGGGTCGTCGAGTCGCACCGCATCGCGTGCACCCACTTCGACGCCTACCGCTTCTTCACGCCCGAGGCGTCGCCGCTCAACACGCTGCGCCCTACCCGCGAGACGCAGCCCCGGTTCGAGCAGCCCGCCTGCCTGCACGCCGGCATGGACGTCTACAAGTGGGCCGCGAAGCTCGGCCCGATCGTGCCGGGCGAGGTGCTGCTCGACGCGTTCGTGCTGGCGCGCGACATCCGCGAGGTCGACATGCGGGCCTCGCCCTACGACGTGACCGGGTACGCGGGGGCGGACGGGACGCCGCTCGCGCCGATCGCGATCGAGACGGCGGCCGGCAAGCGCGAGTACGCGGAGCTGCAGCGCGGCTTCGCAGAACGCGGCAACGCCCTGCGCGAACGGGTGCTCGCGGCTATCGGCGCCGCTCGGAGCGTGGCCCCACGGCCCTGAGCGCGCCGAGGATCGCGACCAGATCGACCGCCTCCTGCAGCCACGCGCCGGCCAGAGCAGGCAGGAACCCGAAGGCCGCCACCGCCATGAGACCGACGCTGATCACGATGCCGAGCCAGATGCTCTGCAGGGCGATGCGCACGGTGTCGCGGCCGATCCTGATCGCCCGCGTCACGCCGTCGATGCGATCGAAGCGGTTCACCACATCGGCGGACTCGCTCGCAGCGGTCGCCCCGCGCGCGCCCATCGCGAATCCGACATCGGCGGCGGCGAGCACCGGGGCGTCGTTGAGCCCGTCGCCGACCATCACGAGCGGGCGGGGTCGCAGACCCGCGACGATCCGCACCTTGTCGGCCGGGCTGCACTCGGCGTGCACCTCGGAGATGCCCACCCGCGCCGCCATCGCGTCAGCGGTCGCGGCGACATCGCCCGTCACCATGACCATGCGCTCGATCCCCAGCTCGCGCAGCTCCACGAGCGTCGCCGGGGCCTCTTCCCGTAATCGATCCCGCATCACGAGGGTGCCCGCGAACCGGTCGTCGAGGGCGACGTAAATCGCGAGCTCGCCCGCGTCGAGCGAAGCGCGCCGCAGCTCGGGCGCAGACTCGGCGACCCAGGACGGCTTGCCGACGCGGATCACGCCCTCGGCGACCTGCGTCTCGATTCGCGCCTCGACCCCGTTGGTCGCGCTCTCGGCTGCCGACGCGACCGGCAGCAGCGCGACGCCCCGCGCCTTCGCCGCGGACACGACCGCGCCCGCCAGCACATGCGACGAGTACACCTCGGCCGAAGCGGCGAGCTGCAGCAGTCGCTCTTCGGTGAAGCCCGGCTCGGGCCGCACCGCGCGAGGCTCCGGCCTGCCCGTGGTGAGCGTGCCGGTCTTGTCGAAGGCCGCAGACCTCACCTCGGCGAGCTGCTCGAGCGTGCCGCCGCCCTTCACGATGAGACCGAAGCGGGTCGCCCGGCTCATGCCGCCGAGGAAGGCGACGGGAGCCGCGATCAGCAGCGGGCAGGGGGTCGCGACGACGAGCACCTCGGCGAAGCGCACCGGGTCTCCGCTCAGCGCCCAGGCCGTCCCCGCGATCAGCAGGGAGAGCACCGTGAACGGCACCGCATAGCGATCGGCGAGGCGCACCGTCTTCGCGCGGCTGCCCTGAGCCTGCCGCACGAGCTCGACGATCTGCTGATACTGGCTCTCGGCGGCGCCGGCCGCCGCCCGCATCCGGATCGCGGTGCTGCCGTTGACGACGCCGCTCGCGACCCGCTCGCCCGCCGCGCGCTCGACCGGCAGGCTCTCGCCGGTCACCGACGACTCGTCGAACTCCGCCTCGGCGGTGAGCAGGATCGCGTCGACGGGCACGACCTCGCCCGGCCGCACGAGCAGCAGGTCCCCCACCCCGATCTGCTCCACGGGCACGGTCTCGGTGCGCTCACCGGCGCCGTCGTCGGCGCCGGAGCGATCCTCGGCGTCGTCCGCACCGCCGCTCGCACCGCCACCGGTGATCCGCATCGCTCGCTGCGGGGTCCGGGTGAGCAGCGCCGTGAGCTCCCTCTTCGAGCGGTGCTGCGCGTAGTCCTCGAGCGCCTCGCCTCCCGTGAGCATCAGCACCACCACGAGCGCGGCCCACGGCTCGCCCACGAGCACGGCCGCCGTGATAGCGGTGACCGCGAGGATGTCGAGGCCGGCGTGCCCGCGGACGAGCTGGCGGATCATGCCGAACCCCTGCCACACCGCGACGCCGATCGCGTAGGCGCCCACGATCCAGGCCGCGGCCGGGCGGGCCGGAGTGGCGAGCAGCAGCAGGCCGACCGCGCCCACGAGCAGCGTCACCGCGACCAGCGGGTAGGACCGGATCGCCGTGCGCAGCCTGCTCATGCCTCCATTCTGGCCGGGTGCGGTGCCGGGCGCATCGAAGGCGAGCCTCACCTCATCCGCGCGACCGTCGGCCTCGGCCGGAAACGCCGCGGGGCCCGGATCGGAACGAATCCGACCCGGGCCCCGCGAGCGCGTCAGCGGCTAGCAGTCAGCAGCGGTCTTGCGCCGCCGCGCCAGCATCAGCAGGCCGCCGCCCAGGATGCCGATGCCCGCGAGCACCGCGAGGCCGGTCAGCGCCTGGCCGCCGGTGGACTCGAGCTGGGTCGGAACCCGCCCGTGCCACT
>JBFXIT010000215.1:0-2824 GCA_050175655.1 Leucobacter sp. | reverse complement strand
CCGTGCTCAGCGACGCTCTCGACACTCTCACCGGAGGCACCCCATGACCAACCACGCCGCAGCCACTACAACAGAGACCTCCGCAGCGCCGCAGCGGCCCGCGGGCAGCATCGATCCGCGCGGACCGCGGGTCAGCGCGGCCATCACCTCGCTGCTGCTGCTCGTCGGCGTCTTCCTCGCCGCCATCGGCACCTCGACGGGAGGCGCGCTCGCATCGCTGCCCCTCCTCGGGCGCGCTCTCGATCCGGGCTTCATCGTGCTGCTCGTCGTCGCGCTGCTGTTCGCCTGGTCGCTCGTCTCAGCGCGCACGCAGCCGCTCTCCCTGTTCTTCCGCACCGTCGTGCAGCCCCGGCTGGCGCCCGCGCAGGAGTGGGAGGATGCGCGGCCGCCGCGCTTCGCCCAGGGCGTGGGCCTCGTCGTCGTCGGGATCGGGCTGCTGCTGCACCTGCTCGGGGTGCCCTGGGCCCTGGTCATCGCCGGCGCCGCGGCGTTCGTCGCCGCATTCCTCAACGCCGCATTCGGCTTCTGCCTCGGCTGCGAGATCTACCTGCTGCTCCGGCGCGCGCAGGCCGGGTGGTCCGGATCGGCCGGATCGCAGGGGTCGCGCTAGCCCCTTCTCACGGCCCGACCTCGCCACCCGATTCGAGCCGCAGCTCCGCTCCGCGCGACCCTCCGCAGAGGCTTTCCTGCACAGCTTCAGCGCACCCATCTGGGCAATATGGCTCTGAAACACGGGTTGAAACCCGGTACGATGCCACTTGGGCCCGAAGGAGCAATGAAGCATGAAGATTGTCGTACTGGTGAAGGAAGTCCCCGACACGTACGGGGAACGCACCCTGAATCTCGAGACCGGCCTCGCCGATCGCGGCGCCGAGAACGTGGTCGATGAGATCGGAGAGCGCGCGCTCGAGGTCGCGCTCTCGTACGCGGATGCGAACGACGGCGCCGAGGTGGTCGTGCTGTCCGTGGGCCCCGAGGGCGCGACGACCGGGATCAGGAAGTGCCTCGCCATGGGCGCCGCCCAGGCGGTGCACGTCGTGGACGAGGGCATGACCGGTGCGGACCTGGGGCTCACCGCGGAGGTGCTCGCCGCCGCGTTGAAGAAGATCGGGTACGACCTGGTCATCGCCGGCAACCAGTCGACCGACGGCATGGGCGGCGTGCTGCCCGCGATGCTCGCGGAGATGCTCGGAGTCGCGAGCGTCACGAACCTGAGCAGCGTCACGATCGGCGACGGCGAGGTGTCGGGCCAGCGCTCCTCCGACGGCGCGGTGCTCGAGGTGACGGCCGCGACGCCCGCGGTGGTGTCGGTGACCGAGCAGCTGCCCGATGCCCGGTTCCCCAACTTCAAGGGCATCATGGCGGCGAAGAAGAAGCCGCTCGAGACGCTGTCGCTCGCCGACCTGGGCGTCGATGCCGAGGATCTGTCGACCTCGCGGGCGATCATGACCGCGGTTTCGGAGCGGCCGCCGAGAGAGGCGGGCGTGAAGATCACGGACGAGGGCGACGCGGGCGTGAAGCTCGCCGCGTTCCTGGCCGAGAACCGCCTGGTCTAGTAAGGAGAAGGATCCATGACCTTTGCAGAGAACTCGATCCTGGTCCTGATCGACCTGACCACCGAAGGCGCTGTCGCCAAGTCCGCCGCAGGGCTGCTGGGCGCCGCGGCCGTGGTGGGCACCCCGGTCGCGGTCGTGCCGAGCGATGACGCGAGCGTGCACGAGGCCGTGGCCCAGGCCGGTGCCGCGTCGGTGCTGCACGCCGCCGTCGACCGCGACGCCGTCACGGTGCCCGGCGTCGACGCGCTGACCGCGGCGGCGGCGCTCGTGCGCCCGGACGCGATCCTCGTCTCCCACTCGGTGGAGGGTCGCGAGATCGCGGCCCGGTACGCGGTCCGCAGCCGCTCGGGCGTCATCGTCGACGCGGTCGGCGTCGCGCGGGACGCCGAGGGCGTCATCGCCCACAACGCGGCCTACGGCGGCGCCTACAACGTCGATGCGGCCGTCACCTACGGAGCTCCGGTCATCACCGTGCGCGAGGGCGCGATCGACGCCCGCGCCGAAGCGCAGCCCCTCAACGCGATCGCGCTCGAGGTCGCCCCGTCCGGGGCGCCCGCGGCGAGGATCACCTCGACCGCCGTCGCCGCCTCGGGCGGTTCACGACCCGATCTGAAGGGCGCCGCGAAGGTCGTCTCGGGCGGCCGCGGTCTCGGGTCGAAGGATCAGTTCGTGCTCGTCGGCGAGCTCGCCGACGCCCAGGGCGCCGCGACCGGCGCCTCGCGCGCCGCCGACGACGCCGGAGGGGTGCCGCCGACCGAGCAGGTCGGGCAGACCGGCGTCTCCGTGTCGCCGCAGCTGTACGTCGCCCTCGGCATCTCCGGCGCGATCCAGCACCGGGCCGGCATGCAGACCGCGGACACCATCATCGCGATCAACAAGGACGCGGATGCGCCCATCTTCGAGATCGCCGATTTCGGCGTCGTGGGCGACGTGTTCACGGTCGTGCCGCAGCTGATCGCCGAGATCCAGAAGCTCCGGGCGTAGCCCATGGCGACCTTCACGCAGCAGCTCAGGCGCGGGCTCCCCCGGGTGCCGGGCGGCGAGCCCTGGCCCCCGGCCGGAGCGGCAGGGCCCGTGTTGGAGGCTCCCGCCGGCGCTGATGTCGTCCCGGGCGTCGAGGCGGCCGGGCCGGGTGCGGCAGCCGCCGCCGCGGTCGCCGCCGAAGCGCCCGTCGCTCCCGCGGCCGTGGAGCCCGCTGCAGAGCCGACCGCGCAGCCGGAGCCGACCGCCGCTGCCCCCGCACCGGCCCAGGCAGCGGCTCACACCGC
>JBFXIT010000214.1:0-2840 GCA_050175655.1 Leucobacter sp. | reverse complement strand
GAGCGAGATGGAGCGAGAGCACGCCCGCGTGCTCGACGCGATCCGCCGCCGCGACTTCATCGACACCGTGCACGCCATGGCCGACCACGTCGACCACGACGTGGTCATCGTGACCGACCAGCACGAGATCGTCCCGGCGCTGGCGCGCAGCGAGGAGCAGCAGCGCCGCATCGACGACGCCCGCCGCGACGTCGACAAGCGGGTCGCCGCAGGCTAGGGCGACCGCTCAGCCCGCGGCTCCGCGCTCGACGTAGAGGCGCAGCGCGTCGCGCACGAAGGTCGCGCCCTCCACTCCCCCGTAGTTCGCGGCGAAGCGCTCGTCGGTGACGTACATGTCGGCGAGGCCCAGCACGTAGCCGGCGAGGTCGGCGCCGGGTTCATGCGCCGGCTGCGGCAGTGGCCGCACGAACCCCGGCACGGAAACGCGGTGCGTTTCCCTGTGAGCCGGGGTTCCCGGGATCCCCCTCAGCCACTCGACGTGGCGCCGCGCGATCTCCTGCGCACGCGGTGAGCCGGGATCCTCGCCCCGCTCCGCCGCCTCGATCCAGTCGAGCCCGAGCCGGTGCGCCCGCTCCTTCCACTCGGCCTGGCCCCGCTCGCCGAGCCCCCGCCACCACCGGTCGCTGTTCGCGTAGGCGTCGGCGCCCCAGCGCTCGATCACCTCGTCCCGATGCTGCGTGTGGTCGAAACCGTCGAAGATGTTCTCGGACATCAGATCCTCTCCTTCATCATGTGTGTGCGCGAGCGCGGCGATCGTGCGCTCGACGGCGCCGATCTGCGCCTCGATGCGGCCCCGCTCCCTGCGCAGCAGCTCCAGGTGCGAGGTCAATATCCCGACCTCTGCGGCGGCCGCGCCCTCGCTCGTGGCCGCCTGCGCATCCTGCGCGGCGAGCACTTGCGCGATGGCGTCGAGGCCGAGCCCCAGCTCGCGCAGCAGCAGCGTCCGCTGCAGCCGCACGAGCGCGCGGTCGTCGTAATAGCGGTAGCCGCCCCGCCCGACCCTGCTCGGCTTCACCAGGCCGACGTCGTCGTAGTGGCGCAGCGTGCGCGAGGTCGTGCCCGCCGCCCGCGCCACCTCCTGTATCGAATACTCCATGCCGCGCCTCCTCTCCGTCGTCGGGGCTGCTATCGGGCCGCTGCCGGCTGCTGCCGACCCGGGCCTGGCCGCTCTCGGCCCCGCTCCGCCAACGATACGGGTTGACGTCGCGTCAAGGTCAAGACCGCTGATCCCGCCGCGTACCATGGAGGGCGTGCCCGAGCCCAAGATCCTGCTGTACTACGCATTCGCGCCGATCGCCGACCCCGAGGCCGTGCGCCTGTGGCAGCTCGAGCTGTGCCGGTCGCTGGGGCTGCGCGGGCGCATCATCGTCTCGAGGCACGGCATCAACGGCACGGTCGGCGGCGAGCTCGACGCCTGCAAGCAGTACCTCAGGCGCACGCGCGAGTTCGCCCGGTTCGAGGGGCTCGACGCGAAGTGGAGCGACGGCACGGGCTTCGAGGCGGATCTGCCCGAGCTGCTGAAGGGCGAGGATCGCTCGCCGCGCTGGCGCAGGATCACCGACTTCCCGAAGCTCAGCGTGAAGGTGCGCGACGAGCTGGTCGCGTTCGGCATCCCCGATGAGACCGTGGTCGACGAGCGGGGCGTGGTCGGCGGCGGCACGCGCCTGAGCCCGCAGGCGGTGAACGAGCTCGTGGCCGAGCGCGGCGACGAGGTGGTGTTCTTCGACGGCCGCAACGCGTGGGAGGCCGAGATCGGGCGGTTCGCGGGCGCCGTGGTTCCCGACGTCTCGACGACGCGCGGCTTCATCGAGCAGATCGAGAGCGGAGCCTTCGACGACCTCAAGGGACGGCCGGTGGTGACCTACTGCACGGGCGGCATCCGCTGCGAGATCCTCTCGGCCGCGATGGCGGCCCGGGGCTTCGCCGAGGTCTACCAGCTCGACGGCGGCATCGTCCGCTACGGCGAGGCCTTCGGCAACGACGGGCTGTGGGAAGGGTCGCTCGCGGTGTTCGACGGGCGGGAGTCGGTCGACTTCGCGCCGGGCCCGGCGGTGCTCGGCAGATGCTCGACGTGCGGGGCTCCCACGAACCGCCTGAGCAATTGCGCAGACGCCGCCTGCCGTGTCAGGTTCGCGGCGTGCGAGACGCACGCGGACTCACCCTGCCCCGAGCACCTGCCGACCGACGCGACCCCACCCGTGGCGGGCGCCTCGACCGTGCCGCCTTCCCCACCGCAGTCCTAGGGTGTGTTGATTAAGTCTTTCGGGGTGGTTCTCGGCGAGACTTGACGCATGGCTGTGCGTGAAGAGATCTCTGATGAGGTGTGGGCGGTGTTCGAGCCGTTGATGCCGGTCCCTGATGGGCGTTCTCGGCAGGAACGCATGCGATCACCGCCGACTACTCGGGCGATAGCTTCAATGCTCCGTCATCCACGACAGCCCCGGTGACGTTGACCGTGAACCCGGCAGTCACACCTCCCGCGCCGACACCCCCGGCGCGCATCGACACCGCTGCCAGCTGAAACTTAAAGAGCGCCAGGGACGCGACAAAGTCCCCTCGCTCACTCCGTGAAGGAGGGTGCGAGGCGTGATCCTGTGAGCCGCACATCTGCTGTGCGTACGGTGAGCACATGACTATCATCACGCAGACCCTCGAGTCCTCTTCGGTAAAGTTTGCGCGTCTGCGGCAGCAGAGATGGGACCGGCAGGTCGCCAGCTTCTGGCACGAGTACGCGCCGACCCCTGAAACTCAGGCGCGTCTCGACGCCGCGACCCTCGCAGTCGAGACCAGATGACCTCTAGCATCACCGTGGTCTTAGGCGTGCCGCCGATGCCGCGTGT
>JBFXIT010000213.1:0-2859 GCA_050175655.1 Leucobacter sp. | reverse complement strand
CGGTGCACGATCTCCTTCGGCCCCACCGCGATCGCCCCGAGTTCGAGGGCCCGCCTGTAGAGGGACTCCGGCACGTCGTAGTGGTCGAGGTCGAAGCCGCGTCGGGGCGCGGGCAGTCGCCTGGCGAAGGCGTGCAGCTCGTCGTAGCCGGTGTCGGAGACGAGGTGACTCCAGAGCATGCCGTGAGCCTGCCACGCAGGCGGGTCGATGAGGATCGCCATCGCATCAGCGTAGCGCGGCGGGGGAGAGCGCGGCACGGCCTTCGACGGCGGTCGGGGTTTCGGCGATACGCTGTCGGCATGACCGGTTCGCCTCGAGTCGCCCGCCTCGCGCTGCCGATCGCGCGCGTGCTCGCCGGCGCGGTCATCGCGACCGCGATCGTGGCGACCTTCGTCGAGACGGCCGGCCGGGCGACGGTCAACCCGTTCAACTTCTTCGGCTACTTCACCATCCAGTCGAACACGCTGTTCGCCGTGACCGCGGTGATCTCCGGGTGCGTCGGCCTGATCCGACCCGGTGCGCAGCCGCGATGGCTCGTCGTGCTCCGCAGCCTCGCGACCGTGTGCATGATCATCGTCGGGCTCGTCTACGCGGCGCTGCTCGCCCCGCTCGGCCTGGAAGGAGGGGTTCCGGTGCCGTGGGCGAACTGGGCCATGCACGTCGCCGGCCCGATCCTCGCCGCCGCGGACTGGGTCTTCGCCCCCGATCGCGGCGCTCTGCCGTGGCGCATCGCCTTCCTCCAACTGGCAT
This sequence comes from Leucobacter sp., assembly GCA_050175655.1. Taxonomy (GTDB): domain Bacteria; phylum Actinomycetota; class Actinomycetes; order Actinomycetales; family Microbacteriaceae; genus Leucobacter. The sequence goes on along the minus strand of JBFXIT010000213.1, from coordinate 2,109 downwards.
ACCCGATCCTCTGGATCGCGGTCGTGCTGGTGCGCGGCGCCACGGACGGATGGGTGCCCTATCCGTTCCTCGATCCCGCTCAGGGGTATCCCGTCGTGGCGGCCTACGTCGTCGCCATCGCTCTCGTCTTCCTGGGCGTCTCGGCGGCGGTCGTGTGGTGGTCGAGATTCGCGCAGGCCCGAGCGGAACGCGTCTCGCCGGTGCCGCTCTGACCGCAGGATCGGCTCAGCCGGCGAGCGTCGCGGCCATCACGGCGCCGAGCTCGGTCGCACTCTGCAGATGCGGCTCGCCCACCTCGCCGGTGAAGACCAGCGGCTCGGCGCTCAGGGCCCACCCGTAGCCGGTCGTGATCGAGCGCATCGCGTTCTCGGCGCCGGTCGTGTCGTAGCCGCCGTGGATCCAATACGAGAACGGCCGCTTCGCCGTCGCCTCGTGCGTCGCATCGTAGGCGGTGTCGAAGAAGTGCTTCAGGGCGCCCGAGATGTAGCCGAAGTTCGCGGTCGTCCCGAGCAGGTAGCCGTCGGCCGCGAGCACATCCTCGATCGTGGCTTCGAGCGCCGCCTTCTCGACGACCTCGACCCCTTCGATCTCGTCGAGCCGCGCGCCCGCCAGCGCCGCGTCGGCGAGGCGCCGCACGGCTGCGGTCGGGGAGTGGTGCACGACCAGCAGGCGCTTCATGCCGCCAGTGTATTCGGGATAGGGTCGAGACATGCCGATTCCGCTCATCCCCATCGCCATCGCGGTCGTGGCCGTGGCGGGCGGCGCAGGCGCCCTCTTCGCACGGCTCGCGGGCAAGCGCATCGCGCTGCTCGGCGGGCGCCGGGTCGGGCGATCCTCGTTGCTGCGCTATCTGAGTACGGGAACGGTCTCCGAGGGAGCCGGGCCGAATCCGGTCGGCCGCGGCGGAACCACGGTCTGCAAGCCGCAGATCGGCGGGAGACGGGTGAAGTTCGCGGTCGACACGCCGCAGGGCAGCGGCTTGGGGCTTCCAGACTGGCGCGCGGCTTTCATGAATGCCGATCTCGTCTGGTACCTCTTTCGCGCAGACCTCATCGCGAGCGAGGATCCGGAGGAAGTCGACCGTGTGCGAAAGCACGTGGACCTGATGGTCGCCTGGCTCGCGAGCATGAAGAGGAAGCCGAAGATCGTGCTCATCGGTACACGGGCGGATCAAGCCGCCGAGTGGCACGGGGATCCTCAGGGCTTTCTCGACGCCGTGCGCCTTGCAGAACCGCTGAAGCTCGGCGCGGTGAAACTCGGCAACGCCTCCGTGGTCGTCGGGAGCCTGGCATCGGATTCGGATGCCGAGCAGCTGCTGGGGAACCTGTAGCGGGCACCCGCACCAGGATGAGAATCGAGGAGAATCGATGACAGAGCTGCGCCCCGTTGCCTTGCGACCGAGGTCGATCCTGATTGCAGAGGACGATCTCTATCACGAGATCGCGCGGAGCCCCGAGCAAGTGGAGCTTCTCCAAGACCCAGAGGCGATGGTGGTGCCCTACTCGGCTCGCCCGGAGGAGAACGAAGCCGCGGTCGTCGCGATGCGTGATCTGCTGATTGCGGCCGGCCAGCTGGTTTCGGGTGCGCTGCTGGTGAAGGATCCCTACGAAGACGACCACTATGCGTTCGCAAGCACTGCGGTGGAGACGTTCGCCAGCGCGAAGTACCATCATCTCGCGAACGTCGCGAGGCTGCTCGGAGCGACCGAGGTGCGCTTCGTCGACGCGAAAGTCGGGCGCGATGCCGAGTCTGCCGAGGTCGGTGCGAAGGCGAAGATTCTCGGCATTGTCGGTGCCGAGGCCGATCTCTCGAGCGAACTCAAGAAGAAGCTGAACGATCAGCTGCAGGGCGAGATGAGATTCGCCGGATCCGATCCCGCGATCGACGAGGCGAACGAGTACGTTCGCAGGCAGTATCTTGCGAGCGACCATCAGATTCGGGCACTGATCGACATGCGTGCCGGATCCAACCCTCTGCTCAGCTACAAGATGTCGCTCAGTGCGACCCGGGAGTCGGATGTGAACCTGAGGAGCGCCGCGAAGATCGTCAGCAAGATCCCCTCGAAGTCCTTCGATATCGGCGCCAGCTTCGAGCGAGATGTCCACTCGT
>JBFXIT010000212.1:0-2872 GCA_050175655.1 Leucobacter sp. | reverse complement strand
CGCCGACGCCGACATCGTCGTCGAGTCGGTCGAGGGGCCGGGCGAGGTGTTCATCTGGACGCAGGACGAGTTCCTCGAGATCGTCTCGCTCATGCGGGCCGGGGCCTACAGGCTTCCCGCGACCATCTCGCAGCCCTTCCCCGCGCATACCCACGCCGCCTGGGCGTTCACCGAGCCCGGAAGATACCTGCTCACCGTCCACGTCGACGTGCGCGCCTCGAACGGCGGCACCGCGAGCAGCCCGTCGGTCGACTACATCTTCGAAGTGGGCGGGGAGGCGCTGCCGGTACAGACCGTCACGACCCTCGCCCCCGATGCGACGGAAGTCGAGCTCGACCAGCAGGTGTCCTTCACGGCGACCGTCGCTGCTGCCGGCGGTGTCGTATCGGAAGGAGCCGTGCAGTTCCGCAACGCCTCGAGCGGCGTCGTGCTCGGTCACGCGCCGCTGGGGGCAGACGGCACCGCAGTGTTCCGGGTCTCCTCGTTGCAGCCGGGCGATCACCGCATCGTCGCGGAGTTCGTGCCCGACTGGAGCGACGACTTCGCCGCCTCGGCGTCGGGCGAACTCGCCGTGACGGTGCGCGGGGATCACATTCCCGAACCGGAGTTCGATGACGGCGAGCCGGTGGGCGAGGAAGAGCTGGGCGCGTCGCCCATCGGCCTGCAGGTGACCGGCTCAGTCGTGCGGCCCGGGGGCACCATCGGCGCCCAGCTGGGCCAGCAGGCGATCGACCGGGTGCTCGGCGACTGGATCTCGGTCTGGGCGCACCCCGTGCAGCCCGGGCAGGCGCCGCAGTGGCTCGGCTGGGTGCAGCCGGGCCGCGACGGCCGGTTCAGCGCCTCCCTGCCCGAGCAGATGGGGCTCGGCGACTACCGGCTGGTGGTCAAGGACCGCGATGGCGGGCTGCTGGGCTGGGACCGCTTCACCGCGACCGATCAGCCGGACGACGGGGAGCAGGTCGTGGTCCCTCCATCCCCGAAGCCGACAGCGCCTGCGCAGGAGTGCCGCCCCGCCGTGACGCTCGACCACGGGCACATCGACGCCTTCACGGTCTCGGTCGGGGCGGGCCGGGCGTCGATGCAGATCTGGGAGGACGTCACCGGCCACCGCGTGCTGCGCGAGCCGGAGACCGTGCTGCTGCGGGTCAAGGAGCAGGCCTACGTCTCGAATTTCCCGGCAGGCGTGCCGGGAGGCCCGTCGGGCTACCTGCTGCCGCTCACCCAGAACCCGAGCCTCATCTGGCCGGGGTGGGACACCAACCGCACCCGGGGGACCGGCTACGAGGACGTCTCGATCAACGTCAGCGGCGTCTCGGGCCCGGGGCAGGTGCACCTCTACACCTCGCAGCGCGGCGGCTTCGGGTGGAGGCCGATCCTGACTCACGGAGGCACCGCGTTCCCCGGCACCATCCGCGAGAGGGATCCGGCGCACACCCACGCGCAGTGGGTGTTCAGCGAGAAGGGCGTCTACGTGTTCACCGTCCATGCCGTGGCGAGCGATCCCGATACCGGCGCGAGTCTCCGCACCCTGGATCACACCTATGTGTTCCAGGTGGGCGACGTTCCGCTCGGCGACGTCTTCTGCGGCCTGACCGCGCACGGCGCGGGGCTCTCGGCGCTGGTCAACGCGGCGGTGAACCAGGCCGGGCTCGACGCCGTCGCGGCGAGCCAGGCCGAGGCCGAGGGTGCGTCGAAGTCCGGCGAGCGCGCGAAGAAGACGAGCCGCGGGTCGGGAGGCGGCGCCGGGACGGCGCTGGAGGCTCTGCTGAGCGGCGACCTGCCCGCGGCCGCGATCGCCGGCATCGTGGGCGGAGGGGTGCTCGTGCTCGCGGGCATCGCCGGCGGCACGGTGTGGATGATCCGGCGCATGGGGGAGGGCGCGGTGCCGGGGGAATGAACTTCGACGAGCTGATGGTCGCGGCTCGCGAGGGGGAGGATCGGGATCGCCCCGCCCCGCGCTCGCGCGCCGCGACCTGGCTGCTCGTCGCCTCCGTCGCCGCGATCCTCGTCGGGTTCGGCGGCATCGTGGCGACGCTGCTGCTCGCGTCGGGCAGCGCGGCCGCGGAGCGGATCGGGGCCGTGCAGGCCGGCCCCGCGCCCACCGGTGAGCCGGCCTCCCCCGGCTCCGCCGACGCGGCCGCCGCCTCTGACGGCGATGGCGAGGGAGACGCTGATCCCGGCGCCGACGGGGGCGTCGCGATCGACCGCGAGTGGGTCGCCCGGGTCGCCGAGCGCACCGGCATCCCGGCGCGCGCCCTCACCGCCTATGCGACGGCGTCGGCGCGGATGGCGCTCGAGCGGCCGGCCTGCCGCCTCGGCTGGAACACCCTCGCGGGCATCGGCCACGTCGAGTCGGAGCACGGCACCTTCGGCGGCGGATCCATCGCAGCCAACGGGCGTGCGGCCCCGCCCATCGTGGGCATTCCGCTCGACGGCACGAGCACCGAGCGCATCGCCGACACGGACGGCGGGGCGCTCGACGGCGACACGGTCTGGGATCGCGCGGTCGGCCCGATGCAGTTCATCCCCTCGACCTGGGCGAACTGGGGCCTCGACGGCGACGGCGACGGCATCGCCGACCCTCAGGACATCGACGACGCGGCCTACTCGGCGGCCCGGTACCTCTGCTCGGCGGCCGGCGACCTCAGGGATCCGGGGCAGTGGATCGCCGCCGTCGCCGCCTACAACGACACGGTCGAGTACAACCATCGCGTCGCCGACGCGGCCGCCCACTACGCCTCGCTTGCCTCGGGCCTGTGAGCCGGAGCCTCGCTCCGATCCGCCCGTATGGCACCCGGCGTCTCGCTCGTGTAGACTTTGACGCTGTACTTCGGCGAGGGGCGCACTGCGCCCGTGATCGACGCGGTAGAGC
>JBFXIT010000211.1:0-2874 GCA_050175655.1 Leucobacter sp. | reverse complement strand
CGGCGATCGCGGTTCCGGCCCTCGCCGCTCGCCGCTCGCCCCTCGCCGGCGGGCTTGGAGTCGCGCGGGGCGCGATCCTTCACCGGCGTCGCCTTGAGGCGGCCCTTGGTGCCCTCGGGGATCTTCAGATCCTCGTAGAGATGGGGCGAAGAACTGTACGTCTCCCGGGGCTCCGGCGAACCGAAGTCGAGCGCCTTGTTGATGAGCGCCCACTTGTGCATGTCGTCCCAGTCGACGAAGGTGACCGCGATGCCGGTGCGGCCGGCGCGGCCGGTGCGGCCGACGCGGTGCAGGTAGGTCTTCTCGTCGTCGGGCACCGTGTGGTTGATGACGTGGGTCACGTCGTCGACGTCGATGCCGCGGGCCGCGACGTCGGTGGCGATCAGGATATCCTTCTTGCCAGCCTTGAACGCGGCCATGGCGCGCTCGCGCTGATCCTGGTTCAGGTCGCCGTGCACCGACGCGGCGGAGAAGCCGCGATCCACCAGCTCCTCCTGCAGCTTCGCCGCGGCGCGCTTGGTGCGCATGAAGATGACGGTCTTGCCGCGGCCCTCGGCCTGCAGGATCCGCCCGATCACCTCGTCCTTGTCGAGCGAGTGCGCCCGGTAGACGATGTGCTCGATGTTCGCCTGCATCGCGCCCTCGTCGGGATCGGTGGCGCGGATGTGGATCGGGTTCTGCATGAAGCGGCGGGCGAGCGCCACGATGGTGCCCGGCATCGTGGCCGAGAACAGCATGGTGTGGCGTGTCGGCGGAGTCTGCGAGAACAGCTTCTCGATGTCGGCGAGAAAGCCGAGGTCGAGCATCTTGTCGGCCTCGTCGAGCACCATCTCGCGCACGTTCTTGAGGTCGAGCAGGCGCTGCCCGGCGAGGTCGAGCAGACGGCCCGGGGTGCCGACGACGACCTGCGCGCCGGCCTTCAGCTGATCGATCTGGCCCTCGTACGCCTTGCCGCCGTAGATCGGGACGATCTGCGTCGGGCGGTTCTTCGAGGCGAGCACCAGGTCCTCGAACACCTGCACCGCGAGCTCGCGGGTGGGCACGACGACGAGCGCCTGCACGCCCGGCTCGGGGTTCTCGCCGAGGCGCTGCAGCAGCGGCAGGCCGAAGCCGAAGGTCTTGCCCGTGCCGGTCTTGGCCTGGCCGATGATGTCCTGGCCCGAGATGGCCAGGGGGATGGTCTGCTCCTGGATGGGGAAGGCATCGACGATGCCCGTGCTTGCGAGGGCGTCGACGAGATCCTGCTCGACGCCGAGATCGGTGAACGTGGTCACTCTTGCGGTTACCTGTCTGTGAGTTGCGAAATGCTACGCGCTGATCTCAACCCCAGGCGTAGCCCGCGGGGCTCCAACGGCCGCCGCGATCCTGCGTCAGACGCTCGTCACGAGACGCCTGCCACATCAGTCTATGCGGTGCGAGGGCTTCTTCGCCGGTACACTGGCGACGTGTTCGAGTGGATCAAGAAGCTGGGGCGGAAGACGCACGTGCCCACGCTCAAGCTGGGCTCCCGCGACAGCGGGGAGGAGGCGCTGCGCGTCGAGCTCGCCGAGTTCGCCCCCGCCATCATGCCCTTCCTCGGCCTCACCGCCTATCTGCAGCTCGAGCTCTACGAGGCTTCGGCGCGCGCCATCTCGGGCGCGCCGACCCTGCAGGCGAAGGACGTCCTGGCGCGCGCCGCCGGCGTGACACTCTCGAAGCATCACCGCATCACCGACGAGATCCGCCGCCGCAACCATGAGCCGCACGTCGTGATGGAGCCCTTCGCGCCGATCATCGACCGCTACATCGAGAGAATCGAGGTGCCCGACTGGCACCAGCACGTCCTCTCGATCTACCTCGTCGGCGGGCTCTTCGACGACTTCTTCGCGTCGCTCGCAGGCGGCCTGCGCGACGGGTACCGCTCCGAGCTGATCGCGATCCTGAGCGAGAGCGAGGGCCGGGACGGGCTGCGGGATCTGCTCGCCGCCGAGATCGCCTCCGATCCTTCGCTCGCCAACCGCCTCGCCCTCTGGGGGCGCCGCCTCGTCGGCGACACCCTGCTCATCTCGAGGCACGTGCTCACGCTGAGCGACGGTCGCGAGTTCGTGGCGAGCGAGGTCGAGCCGGTGTTCACCGAGCTGATCGCCGACCACATCCGCCGCATGGACGGCCTGGGCCTCACCGCCTAGGCTCTCGCCGCATGCAGTTGCAGTGCCGCTACTTCGAGGCGGGGGAGTGCCGATCCTGCTCCCTCATCGAGACTCCGTACGCGCAGCAGCTCGCCGACAAGCAGGATCGCTGCCGCGCCCTGCTCCCCCCGGTGCCCGACGAGGCCTGGCTACCCGCGTTCAGCGGGGGAGACCGGGGCTTCCGCAATCGCGCCAAGCTCGTCGTGGGCGGCAGGCCCGGCAGGGTGACGCTCGGGATCCTCGGGCCCGCCGGCGAGGGGGTGGATCTGCGCGAGTGCGCGATCCAGTCTCCCGGTATCGCGGCGGTGATCCCGGCCCTCGGCGAGTTCCTCGAGACGACCGGCCTGCCTCCCTACGACGTGCCGCGCCGGCGGGGCGAGGTGAAGTTCGTCCATGTGACCGAGGCTCCGTCCGGGGAACTCATGATCCGCTTCGTCGTGCGCAGCGAGCGCGCCCTCGGCGTGCTGAAGGACCGGCTGCCGCGGCTGCGGCGGCTCGTGCCCGCTGCGGTCGTGATATCCGTGAACCTGCTCCCGGAGCACAAGGCCGTGCTCGAAGGGGAGTGCGAAGTGCTGCTGTTCGGGTCGTCGTTGCCGATGAGACTCGGGTCGGCGGAGCGCCCGCTCACCCTGCACCTGCGCCCGCAGAGCTTCTTCCAGACCAACACCGCCGTCGCGCGTGAGCTCTACGCCCAGGCCGCGCGATG
>JBFXIT010000210.1:0-2910 GCA_050175655.1 Leucobacter sp. | reverse complement strand
GGCGGGGGCGCCCCGGAGCCCGGTCTGGGTGTCAGAGAGCCTCCATCCGGCGGCGACTCGGAACAGCGCTCGGGCGATGTCGTTGCCGACCCGGCTGCGCAGGGGGATTCCGCCTGCGAAGTCCCGGCATCCGAGCACCAGCGTGCGGCCGGAACGCTCGCCCTCCGCCTCGACGTCCGCGGCCACCGCCAGGATGTCGGCCGCCAGGTGCTGGCCGTCGGCGTCGGCGGTGACGACCCCCTCTCCCGCGTGCAGCTCGGAGATGTGCCGGAACCCCGTCTTGAGCGCGGCGCCCTTGCCCCGGTTGCGATCGTGCCGCAGCACCTCGGCGCCCAGTCGCGCGACGCGCTCGAAGACGGGGGCGAATGCCGGCCCCGACCCGTCGTCGACTACCAGGATCCCGAGCGACGGGTCCTCCGCCCTCAGCGCTGCGACCAGTTCGGGCAGGTGCTCCACCGGCTCGTAGGCGGGGATCAGCGCGAACACCGCTCAGCCCGCCACGTAGAGGATGTCGCTCGTACCGCGCTCGCCGCCGTTCGACGGCTGGTTGATCACGCGCCCGTCGAAGACCATGGTCGAGGATCCGCCGCCGTCGAGGTTGTAGGCCGTCTCGGCCCCGAGACCGCGCATGATCCCGGCGAGCTCCGTCATCGTGACTCCTCGGCTGTATCCGGCCTCGCGGCCGTCGACCACGACGAAGACCAGGTGGTTCTCGTCGATGACGCCGACGGCCGTGCGGGGCTGCTCGCCCTGGATCGAGTGGTTGCCGAAGTTCGTGTCGACCTCGATCTCGTCGATGCCGTCGACCGTCTCGCCGTTCTCGACGAGAGCCGGCCCGAAGCTGAGCGTGTTCCAGGCGCCCGCGGCGAGCAGCTCGTCAGCGCTCGTCTCGGTCTCGTCGTAGACCTCGACGGTGCCGTCGGCGTAGAACACGAGCCCTTCGCGGGCGGGCTCGTCTCGGTAGACGACGCCGTTGCGGATCACGATCCCCGTGTCCCTGAAGCCGTAGTAGTCGCCGTTCACCGCGAACACCGCACCGTTGTCGGCGGCGATCTCGCTGGTCTTCTCGATGATGTTCTCGCCGAACTGGTTGTTCGCGAAGGCTGAGCGCAGCTCGGTCGCATCGCCGAGCACGACGTCTGCGACGTAGTAGGTGACGGTATCGCTGCCGCTGCCCGTCGTGACCCGGCTGATCGTCATCGAGGTGTCGCCGTCGGTGTAGCTGTCGCCGGTCAGCGTCGCGACGCTCTCCTCGTCCGCTTCGTCGGCACCGCCCGTCGCGGTTCCGTTCGCGGCCTCGTACGCGGCCACGTCGGAGATCTGCACCTTGGGGATCAGGAAGCGGTCGACCGCCCACGCGGCGGACCCGCCCGCGGCGACGGTGAGCGCCAGCGCAGAGACGATCAGGGCGTTGCGCCTGCGTCGGCGCCGGATCCGCCGCACATCGCGCGGGTCTGCCGGGTCTGCCGGAGCGGCAGGGCTCTGACCGGCGACGGGGTGCCGGTCGACGGGGTGCTGTTCGGCTGCGGGCTGAGTATCCATGCTTCATGGATACGGATCCTCGCTATGCGGATCCTATGGTTCTGCCGAAGCCGCCCTGGAATCAGATCCGAGTCTCAGCGAGACGCTTGGCGCGGGCGCAGGGGAGCCCTCCGCGGGGTCCTCTCAGGCGGAGTTGCTGGGGCGCGGAACTACCGGGGCCGCAGCGGCGAGTGCTGCTGCACCCACGCGTACATGGCGACGGCGGCCGCGGCGCTCGCGTTGATCGAGCGGGTGGATCCGTACTGCGTGATCTCGACCACCGCCTGTGACGCAGCGATCGCCGCGTCGGTCAGACCCGGGCCCTCCTGCCCGAAGAGCATGACGCAGCGCTCGGGCCAGTCGAAGGTCTCAATCGGCACGCAGCCGGGCACGTTGTCGATCGCGATGATCGGGATGCCCTGATCCTCCGCCCACTCGACGAGGGCCCCGACGCTCTCGCGGTGCTCGACGTGCTGGTACCGGTCGGTCACCATCGCGCCGCGCTTGTTCCAGCGGCGCCGGCCCACGATGTGCACGGTGTCGGCGGCGAAGGCGTTGGCGCTGCGCACGATCGAGCCGATGTTCATGTCGTGCTGCCAGTTCTCGATCGCGACGTGGAAGGGGTGCCGCTGGCGGTCGAGATCCTCGACGATCGCCTCCATGCGCCAGTACCGGTAGCGGTCGACGACATTGCGGGTATCGCCGTGCGCGAGCAGCTCGGGATCGTAGTGCGCGTCGCCCGGCCAGGCGTCGGGGCCGCCGGGCCACGGGCCGACCCCGGCGGTGGTGCGCTCGGGATGCGGGGCGGGATGCGGCTCGGTCACCTGCCCATTCTTCCACTGCGACCGCACGACCGCGGTTCGCGCGAGGAGCCGGACCTGGGGCTCAGGCCGAGGCGGCGCTCAGCGCGTCGAGCTCGGCGGCGCTGAGTTCGAGCGTCATCGAGGCGAGCAGCGCCGGCAGCTGGGCGACGGTGCGGGCGCTCGCGATGGGGGCCGCGACCGTCGGCTGCAGGCGCAGCCACGCGAGCGACACCGTCGCGACCTCGACGTCATGGGCCGCCGCGATCTCGTCGAGGGCCGCGAGCACGGCGCGGCCCCGATCGTCGAGGTAGACCATCGCACCCTCGGCCCGCGGGCTCGCCCCCGCCGCGGTCGCATCGGCCGCATCGCGGTACTTGCCCGCCAGGAACCCCCTCGCGAGCGAGTAGTACGAGAACACCGAGAGCCCCTCGCGCTCGGCCGCATCGCGCAGGCCGTTCGTCTCGAAGTCGCGCTCGACCAGGCTGTAGTGCGGCTGCAGGGCCACGGGCAGATGGTAGCCGCCCTCTCGGGCGATCCTGCACCACTCCTCGACCCGATCGGCCGTGTAGTTCGAGACTCCGATCGC
>JBFXIT010000209.1:0-2938 GCA_050175655.1 Leucobacter sp. | reverse complement strand
CAGATCCTCGCGATCACCTTCACCAACAAGGCCGCCGCCGAGATGCGCGAGCGGGTGCAGGGGCTGCTGGGCGACGCGGCGGAGGGGATGTGGATCTCGACCTTCCACTCGGCGTGCGTGCGCATCCTGCGCCGCGAGGCCGAGCGCTTCGGCTACGTCTCGGGCTTCACCATCTACGACAGCGCAGACTCGCGCGCGCTGCTCAAGCGCATCATCAAAGACATGGATGCCGACAGCTACGGCTTCACGCCCGCGAATGCGAGCTCGAAGATCTCCCGTCTCAAGAACGAGCTGAGCGACGCCGACTCCTACGCCGCCACCGCCAACGAGGCGGATCCTCGCGAGCGCATCTTCGGCGAGATCTTCCGCAGCTACGAGCAGGAGCTGCGCCGGGCGAACGCCTTCGACTTCGACGACCTGATCGGCCAGACGGTGCACCTCTTCCGCTCGCACCCTGATGTCGCAGCGGTGTACCAGCGGCGCTTCCGGCACATCCTGGTCGACGAGTACCAGGACACGAACCACGCGCAGTACGCGCTGATCCGCGAGCTCACGCGCCCGGTCGATCCCGATGTCGCGGATCGCCTGACCCCACCGCTGCGGGAGCGCGAGGGCGACGCCCGCGGCGGCATCCCGGCCGCGAGCCTCACCGTGGTGGGCGACTCCGACCAGTCGATCTACGCGTTCCGCGGTGCCGACATCCGCAACATCGTCGAGTTCGAGCGCGACTTCCCGGGCGCCGAGGTCGTGAAGCTCGAGCAGAACTACCGCTCGACGCAGAACATCCTGAGCGCGGCGAACGCGGTGATCGGCAACAACTTCGACCGGCAGGAGAAGAGCCTGTGGACGGCGGAGGGCGACGGCGAGAAGATCGTCGGCTACACGGGCTACTCACAGCACGACGAGGCCCGGTTCGTGGCGGAGGAGATCGAGGATCTGCACCGCGGCGGCATGGCCTACGGCGACATCGCGGTCTTCTACCGCACCAATTCGCAGACGCGAGCGCTGGAGGAGCTGCTGATCCGCTCGGCGATCCCGTACCGGGTGCTCGGCGGCACCAAGTTCTACGAGCGCGCCGAGATCAAGGACGCGATGGCGTATCTGACGAGCCTCGCGAACCCCTACGACCCGATCGCGTGGTCCCGGCTGCTCGGGGCGCCGAAGCGGGGCATCGGGCCGATGGCCGAGGCGCAGCTGGCGAACTTCCAGGAGGCGCAGGGCATCTCGTTCCACGAGGCGATGCTGCGCGCCGACGAGATCGGCTTCGGGCCGAAGGTGCGCGGGTCGATCCTCGACCTCGGCGGGCTGCTCGAGCGGGCCGCCGCGATGGCCGCGGGCGGCGGTGCGACCGACGACCCCGAGGCCGAGAAGAAGCCCGCCCCCGTGGCCGACGTGCTGAAGCTCATCCTCGACGAGACCGAGATGATCGAGAAGCTGCGGGCGAAGCGCGATCCGCAGGACGAGGCGCGGGCCGAGAACCTCGAGGAACTCGTGTCGGTGGCCCGCGAGTTCGACGTGCGGAACCCCGGCGCGGGGCTGCTCGAGTTCCTCACCGAGGTGAGCCTCGTGGCGGCGGCCGACGAGCTCGACGACCAGAGCGGCACCGTCTCGCTCATGACCCTGCACACCGCGAAGGGGCTTGAGTTCCCGGCGGTGTTCATCACCGGCGTCGAGGAGGGCCTGCTGCCGCACCAGATGTCGGTCGACGAGGTCGGCGGCGTGAACGAGGAGCGGCGGCTGATGTACGTCGGGATCACCCGGGCCCGGCGGCGGCTCGCCATCACGCTCGCCAGCACCCGCGCGACCTTCGGCGACATCGGCGTCGCCATGCCGTCGCGGTTCCTGCAGGAGATCCCCGACGAGCTCATCGAGTGGCGGCAGTCACCCGGAGAGGTGACCGGGCGCGGCGGCACTGAGTCCCGCGCGCTGAATGCGCCGCGCGGGGGAGGGGCGGCCTATGGTGCGCGCCGCAGCGGGGCGAGCCGAGGCGTCGAATCCGCAGTGGCCTTCGGATCGGGCGGCGGCCGCGGATCCGCCGCCGTCAGCGAGCCCGCGAGCGGCAACATGCAATCGGCGCTCGACAAGTGGCGGGAGCGCAAGCGGCTCGCCAAGGAGGCGCAGGCGGCCGGCGGCGGGTTCCCCAACATGGTCGGTGCCGGCATCCGCGACAACGGCGACCTCGAACTCGCTCCCGGCGACCGCATCCGGCACGACGACTACGGCGACGGCCGGGTCACCGGAATCACGGGCGAGGGCTCAAAGCGGGTCGCGCACGTCGTGTTCGACTCGGTCGGCGAGCGGAAGCTGCTGGTGAGGCTCTCACCGATCTCGAAGGTGGACGCCTCCGAGTGAGGCCGGCCGGGGTGCTTCCCGGATGCCCGTCGTGTAGGCTCGGATCAGGCAACCCGCCCGAGGACGAGTTGTGAACGCCGAGCGGCGCATGCCGGGCGGTCAGATTTGCGCTTTCCAGTGCGGGGCGGTATTCCAGGGCAGTGGAATCCGCAGCGCGCCCTGCCACCCCTCCGAAGGTCCCAGAGATTGGCCAGCACTGTCATTCCCGCACCCGGCTCGCTGAGCACTGAGTTCCGGAGCCTGATCACCAGGCAGAACCCGCATTCGGTGTTCGCCGCCGGTGCGGCTCTCCTCTTCAGCATCACGCTGATCCTCGACCTCTTGTCGAACCGCCCCGAGATCGACCCGATCACGCTCTGGGTGCTGCTCGCCTTCTGCCTCGCCCTCACGCTGGCCGCGGTGCTGCTCGGCCGGCGCTTCCCGCCCGCGGTCGGGCTCAGCTGCGTGATCGTCTTCACGTGCGCCACGATCTACTTCTTCAGCCCGTGGGGCGACGAGCAGGCTGCCGTGTCGAGCGCGCAGGAGCTCCCGATCCTCGCGCTCTACCTCGGCTGGTTCGTGCGCCGGCCGCTCGGGCGCATCATCA
>JBFXIT010000208.1:0-2954 GCA_050175655.1 Leucobacter sp. | reverse complement strand
CGCGCACCTCGGGGATCGTCGCCGTCACCGGCACCGAGACCGGGTAGGCGCCCCCGCCGAGGTCGGCGCCCGCGTTCAGCTTCTCCCGCTTCTCGAGGCGCACCCGCTTCTGCTCGAAGAGCTCCTCGTCGCTCAGTGGCTCGGGAGTGGGTGCGGGCTGCTCGCTCATCGGGGTCCTTCTGGGAGTCGGATGCGGAGGCGACTGGGCCTGCCGCCGGGCATATCTACCCAAGTCTAATCTCGGACCGCGCAGCGGTTCGCGCCCCGGTCGCGCCCCGGTCGCGCCCGAGGCGGCGCATGAGCAGCCGCCGAGCGCGGATCGTATACGATCAACGGGTGGGGTGCAGGCTGCGGTCGGCGATCCCGCCCCGCGAGTGAGGACCCCAGTTGCGCATCGACCACCCGAACAGGCTCACCCCCGGGCTGCTCACCGTGCTCGGCTTCGTCGCGGCCGCGAGCTCACTGGCGACGGATCTCTACCTGCCGTCGCTCCCCAGCATCTCGAACGATCTGCACGCCGCGCCCTCGCTCGCGCAGGTCACCCTCTCGGTCTTCTTCTTCGGCATCGGCGCCGGCCAGCTGCTGCTCGGCGCGCTCTCCGACTCGCGCGGGCGGCGCAGCGTGCTGCTCATCGCGCTGACCGTGTTCGCGCTCTCCGGCATCGCCATGTCGTTCAGCCCCGGCATCGAGATGCTCATCGCCCTGCGGCTCGTCCAGGGCTTCGCGGGCGCCGCCGGGCTCGTGCTCTCGCGGGCCATCGTCGCCGATCTCAGCGAGGGCGAGACCGCCGTGCGCGCGCTCAGCCTCATCGTGATGGTGAGCGGCCTCGGGCCGCTGCTCGCCCCCGCCATCGGCGGGCTCACCCAGGAGTGGTGGGGGTGGCGGGGCTCGCTGGCCGCCCTCGGAGTGATCGGCGCGATCATGCTCGTGCTGGCCTGGCTGGTGATTCCCGAGTCCCTGCCTCCGGCCCAGCGCACAGAGAGCGGGTTCCGCGCCACCTTCGCCCCCTTCGGGCGGCTGCTGCGCGACGGTCGCTTCGTCGCGCTCGCGGTCGCCTTCGGCCTGGGCTTCGGCACGATTATGGCCTACATCTCGGCGTCGCCGTTCGTCGGCCAGAAGATCCTCGGCATGAGCCCGTTCGTCTACGCGCTGAGCTTCTCTGCGGCGGCCTCGGCCATGCTGATCGCCAACCTTGTCAACGCCCGCATCGCGCCGAGGGTCGGCCCGCGGCGCATGCTCACGGTCTCGGTCGTCCTGCTCTGCGCCGGGTCGTTCTCGATGCTCGCCTTGGTCACGACGGGAACGCTCACCATCGCGGGTCTCATCGCCTGCGCCTTCGCCGCCAGCGCCGGCGGCGGTCTCATGATCTCGAACGCCAGCGCGCTCGCACTCGCGCGCGCCGACTACGCCCGCGGATCGGGATCGGCGCTGATCGGGGCGATCCAGTTCCTGTTCGGCGGCCTCGTCGCACCGCTCACGGGTCTCTGGGGCGAGGAGACCGCGCTGCCCATGGCGGTGATGATGGCGGTGGGCGCGACCCTCGCCGCACTCTGCGCGTTCCTCGCGCTGCGGCCGGAGGCGCGAGACGGGGCTTAGAGCGGCAGCCGGCCTGCCGGCGCGCGTGGCCTACTCGGCGACGGACTCTCCGGCACCCGCGAGACCGGGGCCCGCTCCCAGCTCCTCCTCGACCGCCGCGTGGACGAGCGCACCGAGCACGCGATCCGGGCGGTCGATGCCGAGTTCGCGCAGCGCCTCGGCCGCCTGGCGCACCACGGCGCGCGAGAACTCCGTCGCCGTCGCGATGGCCTCGGCATAGGCCGGGCGGTCCCGCTCGTCGAGCACTAGCGGCTCGGCCCCCATCTCGACCGCGAGCGCCTGCCCGATGGGCAGCACGGGGGTGGGGGCGGTGACCGCGACCGTCGCGCCCGCGAGGCGCGCCAGGTCGAGGCTGGTGCCGGTGAAGACCATGGCGGGGTGGAGCGCGAGCGGGATCACGCCCGCCGCGAGGGCCGGAGCGAAGACCCCGTACCCGTGCTCGGGCGCCGTGTGCAGTGCGAGCTGACCGGGCTGCCAGGCCTCGATCCGGGTCAGCCCTCCGACCAGCCCCGGCAGCTCGCTGCCCGGCACCGCGAAGATGACGAGCTCGCTGCGCCGCACCACCTCGGGCACATCGAGGATCGGCACCCCCGGCAGCAGCAACTCGGCGCGCTCCCGGCTCTCGGCGCTGATGGCGCTGATGCCGGTGATCGCGTGACCCGTGCTCGCGAGCGCCAGAGCGATCACCGGGCCGACGCGACCCGCCCCGACGAGCCCGATGCCGAGACGGCCGTCGCGTCGCTCGGCGGTCATCGCCCGCCCTCTCCGGCCCGAGACCGATGCGCCCGCTCCTCGGCGTCGGCGCTCTGCACCCGCACCACGGCCTCCGCGAGGCGGTCGAAGACGGCGCGGGCCTCGCCCAGCTCGATGCCGCGCATCTCCATGCGCACCGGGCCGAGCACGGTGTGAGCCTGGATCGAGGCGAGCCCGATCATGCGGTGCACGAGCGGGCGCCTGAGCTGCACCGACTGCGCGCGCACCAGCGGCATCACGCTGAGGGAGCGCGTGAGCGCACCGCGGCGGATGCGCAGGGTGGCGAGCTCCGCCGCCCCGGCGTCGACGCCGGTGATCCGCAGGCCGGCGCGTCTCCGGCCGAACCACAGCACCCAGCCGGCGCGCGGCCCCGCACCGAGATACCCGGCGGCCGGACCGACGAGCCCGTCGCGCAGGGCCGCGGCACGCTCTGCGAGCTCTGATTCGTCCTCCCGGCCGGGGAGCACGGTCTCGAACACGCGCAGCGCGTCGGCCTCGAGCCCGACCGGCAGCACCATGTTCTGCAGGCGGTTCTGCCCGCCCTGCGCGAGGGAGTGGCCGGCGGTGGTGATCCGCATCTTCCACCAGCCGAACGGGCGCCAGGC
>JBFXIT010000207.1:0-2967 GCA_050175655.1 Leucobacter sp. | reverse complement strand
CGAGTCGCCCGGGCGTGGATGAAGCCGGCGTAGAGCACCCAGATCACCAGGGTCCACACCTCCTTCGTGTCCCAGCCCCAGTAGCGGCTCCAGGCGCGCTCGGCCCAGATCGAGCCGGCGATGAGCGTGAAGCTCCAGAACACGAAGCCGATGATCGCCATGCGATAGGCGAGATCCTCGAGACGGATCACGTCGGGGAAGCTGCGCAGGAACCGCAGGCCGCTCTGCTCGCCCGCGGCGATGCGGCCCTCGTACCGGGTCTTCATGAGCTGCAGCACCGAGAGCCCGAACGAGAGGGTGAGGAAGCCCACCGCGAGCACCGCGACGAGGATGTGGATCACGAGCCAATACGAATCGAGCGCCGGGGGGATCGGCACGATGGCGACGTAGAAGTTGATCTTCGCGATGCCGAGGAAGAGCACCGTGAGGCCCGTGATGAGCGCACCGAGGAAGCGCAGGTCGACGAAGAACTGCACCAGCAGGAAGATGAGCACGATCGAGAGCGTGGCGGTGAGCGCGAACTCGTACATGTTGGCGAAGGGCACGCGCTCTGCCGCGACGCCGCGCAGGACCGTCGCCGCGAGGTGCAGCAGGAAGCCGAGCACCGTGAGCGAGAACCCGATGCGCAGCGCGCGGCTGCGGCCGGATCGCGCGGGCGTGCGGCCGGCCGGATCGCCGCCCTGTGCGCCGCGCGACTTCTGCGCGCTCGGGGCGGGGCGCGTGAGCGTCGCGACCGCACCGTCTGCCGCTGCAGCGTCTGCTGCGGCGTTACCCGCCGCAGCTGCTGGGCCGTCGGCCGAGGCGGCCTTCGCAGCCGCCTTCACTCCGGCAGCGGTGCCGCCGCCCTGCCGGGCGACCGAGGTATCGCCGCTGCGATTCGCGAGGTCGATCGCGTAGAAGACGAATGCCATCGCGTAGACCGCCATCGCCGAGTAGAGCGCGAAGGTGGAGTAGGTTTCCAGCGTTTCCAGCACGGTTATTCAGCATAATCCCAGCTCCTGCCCGATGGCTGGGAATCACGGCCGGCCGCCGGTTCCGGGTCACGATGGGCCGCCAGCGAAACGAAGAACCCCCTGCCGATGGCAGGGGGTTCAGAGCGGAGCCGGCGGGATTTGAACCCGCGGTCGAGGTATAAGCCCGACCCATCATTAGCAGTGATGTCCGTTCGGCCGCTCCGGCACGGCTCCGCCAACCATCCTAAAGCAGCAGGTGCGCTGCCGTGAAATCGGCGGGCGCCGGGGCGCGCCGGTGCGCGCAAGAGGGGAGCGTGCGCGGAGCCGGATCAGAGTCCCCTGGGTCAGAGGACCGTGCGCCCGGCGGAGCAGGTCTCCTGGCCCGCCGTCTGGCCGGTGACGTTCGGGGGCAGCACGGTGGTGGGCGGAGTCTCGGTCGCGGGGGCTTCCGTCCCGTCGCCCGTCTCCGCCGGAACCTCGGCAGGATTCTCGACCGGCGCTTCCTCCGCCGTCGGCGCCTGGGTCACGCCCTCGCCGGTGCCCGCTATCTCGAACGGCTGCCCGCTCAGGATCACGTTGATCAGCACTTCTGCGGAACCGTAGTCGGGGGTCAGCCGGCCCTGCTGATAGGGGTGGCTGAAGGTCGGGTACTGAACGAAGGCCACCCGGTCGAGGTCGATGTCCTTCACCGTGCCCGCGAGCGCCTGCAGGAACTGCACCGAGGCCATGTTGCTCGAGAGAGTGACGTTCTCGACGCCGGCCTTGGCGAGCCCGTAGACCTTGATCGGGTTCGAGAGGGTCTCGGCGCTGCGGAGCTGGCGCACGAGCGCCGACATGAAGACCTGCTGGTTGCTGATGCGGCTCTTGTCGCCTCCGTCGCCGACGCCGTAGCGGGTGCGCAGGAACTGGAGGGCGTCGACGCCCGCGAGGGTCACCTCGCCGGCGGGCCACGAGAACTCGGTCATCGGGTCGTAGATGGGCTCGGTGAGGCAGACGGTCACGCCGCCGACCGCGTTGGAGATCCCGATCACGCCGTCGAAGGTGATGAGACCCGCGTAGGGGATCTCCATGCCGGTGAGGTTCTCGATGGTGCGCACCACGCAGGGGAGGCCGCCGTACGACATGGCGGTGTTGAGCATCTGCTCGCTCATCGCCGAGTAGTAGCCCTCTTCGCCGTCGGGGCCCGGGCAGCTCGGGATGGGGACCATGAGGTCGCGGGGGAAGCTGACGACGGTGGCGCTCTGGTGATCCTCCGACACGTGGAGCAGCAGGTTGACGTCGTTGAGCTCGCCCTCCTCGCCGTCGTCGAGCAGCTGGCCCTGCCGGGAGTCGGTCCCGACGAGCAGGATCGAGAAGGCGCCGTCGATGGTCTGCTGGCCGGCGCCCACGGCGTCGGGGTCGGGGTTGGGCACGATGTCGACCGTCTCGATCTCCTGCGCGAGGCCCCACACCGCGTAGGCGGCGACCGTCACACCGCTCAGAGCCACGACGATGACGCCGGTGAGCAGCACCTTGAGTGCGTTCGCCCACGTGCTGGATCGGCGAAGCGCACCGTGGCGCACGCCTACGCGGGCCGGTCTCGGCGTGTCGTCCATGCGACCCATGCACTCCCCTTACTCGGACTGTCTCGCGCACGAAATCGCACGCATCCCTCGATTTTACCGCCCGGGACTGCGCGATTCCTGGATTCGGGCCGCTCGCCCTCGGAGGCCCCCGAAGTCGGGTCGCACGCCGTTTGCCGGGTCGCAAGGGATTCGCATGCAATCGCGTGCGACCTGATGAACAGCGTGCGACCCGAGAGGCAGGGATCCAGGAGTCCCGCTACGATGCAAGAAACCCCTGCTCGCGCAGGGGTCTCACCGCGGAGGGTGCGGGATTTGAACCCGCGAGACGGGGTTACCGCCTGCTTGTTTTCAAGACAAGTTCCTTCGGCCGCTCGGACAACCCTCCGCCCGAAAGCCTACCCGACTCCCGCGGCGACGATGTCGGGGAACCGGTCGCGCAGCGCGTCGAA
>JBFXIT010000206.1:0-2978 GCA_050175655.1 Leucobacter sp. | reverse complement strand
ATGTAGTCCTGCGCGTTCTTCGGCAGCTCCTCGAAGGTGCGCGCCCCCGAGATGTCCTCGGTCCAGCCCGGGAACTCCTCGTAGATCGGCTTCGCGTGATGGAAGTCGCTCTGGTTGACCGGCATCTCGTCGTGGCGCACGCCGTTCACGTCGTAGGCGACGCACACCGGGATCGTCTCGAGGCCCGAGAGCACGTCGAGCTTGGTCAGCACGAAGTCGGTGACGCCGTTGATGCGGGCGGCGTAGCGCGCGATGGGCGCGTCGTACCAGCCGCAGCGGCGCGGTCGGCCCGTCGTGGTGCCGAACTCGTGGCCCACCCGCGCGAGGTGCTCGCCGTGCTCGTCGAAGAGCTCGGTGGGAAACGGACCCGACCCGACCCGCGTCGTGTAGGCCTTGACGACGGCGATCACGCGGTCGATCGCGTGCGGGGGCAGCCCCGAGCCCGTGCTCGCGCCGCCCGCCGTCGCGTTCGACGAGGTGACGAACGGGTAGGTGCCGTGGTCGATGTCGAGCATCGTCGCCTGGCCGGCCTCGAACAGGATCGTCTTGTCGTCGCGCATCGCCTCGTGCAGCAGCAGGCCCGTGTCGCACACCATCGGCGCGAGCAGCTCGCGGTAGCCCAGCAGATCCTCGACCACCTCGTCCACGCCGATGGCGCGGCGGTTGTAGATCTTCACCAGCACCTGGTTCTTGAAGTCGAGCGCCGCCTCGACCTTCTGACGCAGGATGCTCTCGTCGAAGATGTCCTGGATGCGGATGCCGACGCGGTTGATCTTGTCGGCGTAGGCGGGGCCGATCCCGCGCCCCGTCGTGCCGATCTGGCGCTTGCCCAGGAAGCGCTCCGTGACCTTGTCGAGCGTGCGATGGTACGAGGTGATGATGTGCGCGTTCGCGCTCACCTTGAGCTTCGACACGTCGACGCCGCGCCCGCTCAGCGCGTCGAGCTCGGTCTTCAGCACGCCGAGGTCGACCACCACGCCGTTCGAGATGACCGGGATCACGCCCGGCGTCAGGATGCCCGACGGGAGCAGGTGCAGCGCGTACTTCTCGTCGCCGATCACGACCGTGTGACCGGCGTTGTTGCCGCCGTTGAACTTCACGACGTAGTCGACCCGGCTGCCGAGCAGGTCGGTCGCGCGCCCCTTGCCCTCATCGCCCCACTGGGCGCCGGTGATCAGAATCGCGGGCATCTCAGCCCCTCCCCCCGAGCTCGTCGCTCGTCTCGTGCGGGCCGGAGTCGGATCCGGCCTCGATGCGGGCGATCGCGGTGGGATCGGCCCCGTTCAGAAACTCGGTGAGGCGCTCGACCTCGTTCTCCTCGCCGATGCGGGCTGCGCCGCGGCGCAGCGCGTAGAGCGCGCGCAGCACCCCGCGATTCGGCTCGTGATCCCACGGGATCGGCCCGGCGCCCTTCCAGCCGGCGCGGCGCAGGGAGTCGAGGCCGCGATGGTATCCGACCCGGGCGAAGGCGTAGGCCTCGATCTGCCGCCCCTCGGCGTCGGCCTCGTCGGCGAGCAGCGCCCAGATCAGCGGCGAATCCGGGTTCGCCCGCACGACGCCCTCGAGCTCTTCACCGCTCGCGAGGGCGCTGGAAACTCGGGGCTCGGCCGGGAGCCGCGTGGGCTCGGGGCCGAGAAGATTCTCGCCGATCACCAGGACAGTCTACCGGCCGGCGCGGGCGGCGGGCGCCGGGCAGCGCGCGCGGCGGGGACCGTGCTGGACCGCCGGCGACGCCCCGACCGATAGCCTGGGCGGGTGGCGAAGAGCGACGAGAACCGCAGGCGGCGACTGACCCGCACGCCGCCGAAGTGGGCCGTCGTCGCGGTGCTCGCCTTCACCGGGCTGTGCTCGTCCTTCATGTTCACGCTCGTCGTGCCGTTGCAGGCGGAGCTGCCCAGGCTGCTCCAGGCCTCCCGCGAGGACACGAGCTGGGTCGTCACCATCACCCTGCTCGTCGCGGCCGCGGCGACGCCGATCTCGGGCAGGCTCGGCGACATGTACGGCAAGCGCCGCATCGTCATCGTGCTGCTCGGCCTCATGATCGCCGGGTCGCTCGTCGCCGCGTTCTCGACGTCGATCACCGGCATCATCATCGGGCGCGGCATGCAGGGCCTGTCGATGGGCATCGTTCCCCTGGGCATCGCCATCATGCGCGACGTGCTGCCGCCCAAGCATCTCGGCACCGCCGTGGCACTCATGAGCGCGACGCTGGGCGTCGGCGGCGCGATCGGCATGCCGCTCGCCGCCTTCGTGGCGCAGCACGCCGACTTCCACGCGCTCTTCTGGCTCGCCGCGGGCCTCGGCGCGGTGGGCGTGGTGCTGGTCCCGCTCATCGTTCCCGGCGACGTGCTGCGCTTCCCGGGCCGCCTCGACATCCTCGGAGCCCTCGGCCTCGCCCTCGGCATGACCGGGATCCTGCTCCTGCTCTCCCGAGGCGCCGAGTGGGGCTGGACCTCGCCGCTCACCCTCGGCAGCGGGATCGGGGGCGTGGCCGTGCTGCTGCTGTGGGGCTGGTATCAGCTGCGCGCGAAGGATCCGCTGCTCGATCTGCGCGTGGCCGCCCGGCCGGCAGTGCTGCTGACGAACCTGGCCAGCCTCGGCATGGGCTTCGCGCTCTTCTCGTCGAACGTGACCTTCCCTCAGATGCTGGAGCTGCCGGTCGAGACCGGCTCGGGGATGGGGCTCGACATGGTGGGCGCCGCCCTCATCATCATGACCTCGGGCATCGTGATGATGGTGATCTCGCCACTGTCGGGCCTGCTCGAGCGCAAGGTCGGCGCCCGGCGGCTCTTCACCACCGGGACCGTGGCTATCGTGCTCTCATACGCGTTCGTGCTGATCTGGTCGACCGAGGTGTGGCACATGCTCGTCGCCAACATCGGGATCGGGATCGGGATCGGCTTCACCTTCGCCGCGATACCGATGATCATCATGCGCTCCGTGCCCGCCCACGAGACCGGCGCCTCGAACGGCCTGAA
>JBFXIT010000205.1:0-2980 GCA_050175655.1 Leucobacter sp. | reverse complement strand
TCGTGCACCTCAGCATCATGGCGGGCCTGATCGTGCTCGCCGCGGGGGTGCTGCGTCTCGGCCGCGCGGTCAGCTACATCCCATGGCCCGTCATCGAGGGCTTCACCGCGGGCATCGGCATCATCATCTTCATGCAGCAGGTGCCATCGGCCGTGGGGGTCGGGATCGGCGGGCACTCGAGCAACGCGGTCGTCGCCGCAGTCGAGGCCGTCGGCGAGGCGGACTGGCCGGCCGCACTGCTGCCGATCGCGGCCGTCGCCGCCGTCGTGATGATCGCGCTCGTATTCGGCAGATGGCTGCCGGCGCTGCCGGGATCCTTCGTCGCCATCGCAGTGGTCTCGATCATCGCCGCGCTCTTGCATCTGCCGCTCGACACGATCGGCGAGCTGCCGAACTCCCTGCCCGCGCCCCAGATACCGCTGCCGGACCCCGCGCTCATCGGGGCCCTCGCAGGGCCGGCCTTCGCGGTCGCCGCGCTCGCGGCCATCGAGTCCCTGCTCTCGGCCCGGGTCGCCGCAACGCTCGCCAACACGGGGCCGCTCCAGGCCGACCGCGAGCTCGTCGGGCAGGGGCTCGCCTCGATCGCCGCCGGGGCATTCGGCGGCATGCCCGCGACCGGGGCCATCGCGCGCACCGCGGTCAACGTGCGCAGCGGCGCGAAGACGCGGGCGGCCTCGATCGCGCACGCGATGCTGCTGCTCATCGTCGTGCTCGCCGCGGCAGGCGTCGTCTCCCACATCCCCCTCGCCGCTCTGGCCGGCGTGCTCATGGTCACCGCCGCCCGCATGGTGTCGGTCTCGACCTTCCGCCGCGTGCTGAGCTCGGGGCGGTCGAGCGCGGCGGTGTTCCTCGTCACCGCGTTCGTCACCGTCGCCTTCGACCTCGTGATCGCGGTCGGCATCGGCATCGCCGCAGCCGCGTTCTTCGCGCTGCGCGCCCTCAGCCGGACGAGCGGCGCGCACCGCGAGCCGCTTCCCGGCGAGGCCCGGCCGGGCGACGAGCAGATCGCGCTCTTCCGCATCGACGGCTCCCTCTTCTTCGGCGCGGCCGAGCGCCTCCTCGACGAGGTCGCCGACGACCGGCAGAGCGCGCGGGTCGTCATCATCCGCCTCTCGCAGCTGCAGCTGCTCGACGCCACCGGCGCCAACGCCCTCGGCGAGGCCGTGACGGCGCTCGAGCGAGGCGGAACCACCGTGATCCTCAAGGGCGTACGCCCCGAGCATCGCGAGCTGCTCGAGCACCTCGGCGTGCTGGCCTCGCTGCGACACCCCAACCATCTCTTCGCCGAGCTCGAACCGGCGATCGAGCACGCCCGCAGCCACGTGCGCAGAGCCGAGGGCGCGGCGGGGTGACGGAGCCGGAGGCGCGGGTTACGCGACATGACGGCTCCCGATGGCCCGGCGGCGGTTCCGGGCGCACAATGGTGGCGTGAGCAACGACGACTGTACCCCTGCGCGCTCGATCGAGGATCTCCGCGTCGCAGCCCTCGGCGCGGGCACCGACCCCGCCGGCATTCCGTGGGCTGAGCTCGCCCCCGATCGCCTGCGCGGCGAGCGCACGAGCCTCAAGTGGACCCGCTTCGATTCCGACGTGCTGCCGATGTTCGTCGCCGAGATGGACTTCGCCGTGGCGCCCGAGATCCGGCGCGCGATCGTCGCGCGGGTGGAGGCGAGCGATACCGGGTACCTGGACTCCCCCGGCCCCCTCGCGCCCGCCTTCGCCGACTTCGCGCGTGACCGCTGGGGCTGGGAGGTCGACCCTCGCTCGGTGCAACTCGCGGCCGACGTCAGCTGCGGCGTGGTCGAGCCGCTCCGCCTCGTCGTGCCGCCGACGGGCGGCCGCGTCGCCGTCACCACGCCCGTCTACCCCGGGTTCTTCGAGATGCTCTCGGAGCTGCCCGTGGAGGTCGTGCAGGTCCCCCTCGCCGTCTCCGCGGATGAGCGCGAAGGGGGTGCGCATGCTGCGGGCTCGCAGCCCGGCGCAGCATCGCCGATCCACGCGCGCCTCGATCTCGATGCTCTCGAACGAGAGTTCGCCGCCGGTCTCGACGCCCTCGTGCTGTCGAACCCGCACAACCCGCACGGCCTGCTGCACACAGCAGAGGAGCTCAGGGCGCTCGCCAGGCTGGCCGCCGAGCACGGCGTGTTCGTGCTGAGCGACGAGGTCCACGCCCCGCTCACCCATCAGGGTCGGGCCTTCGTTCCGTTCGCGCCGATCGCAGCCGAGGCGGGCGCCCTCTCCGTCACCGCGACCTCCGCCAGCAAGGGCTGGAACCTCGCCGGCGTGAAGTGCTCCGTGATCGTTGCCGCGGATGAGCGGGCGAGCCGTCTGCTGCGCCGTCTACCCGCAGAGGTGACCACGCGCGCCAGCATCCTCGGGCTCCACGCCAGCGTCGCCGCGTTCCGCGAGGGCCGCGACTGGATCGACCGCGCGATCGCCCAGACCGAGGCCAACCTCCGCCTCTTCGTCGCGCTCGCGGCCGAGCGGCTGCCGGGGGTGCGGATCGCCGAACCCGCGGCCGGCTACCTCGCATGGGTCGATCTGCAGGATACCGGGCTGGGCGACGACCCGGCGCGGCGGATCCTGCGCGAGGGCCGGGTGGCGTTCAACAACGGTCGGGCATTCGGTCTCGGCGGCGAGGGGCACGCACGCGTCAACCTGGCCTGCGCGCCCGACACGATCGTCGACGCCACGGACCGGATCGCCGCCATCCTGCCGGGAGTCCGCGCATGAGCGGCCGCGACGTCGCCGCGCCCGTCTACGACTGGAAGGGCTACGGCTTCGACACCCGCCAGGTGCACGCCGGCGAGTACCCCGACCTCAACAGCGGCCTCCGGGTGCCGCCGATCGCCCTCTCGGCGGGCTACCTCTTCGACGACTTCGACGACCAGGTCAGCCGATTCGACGGCAGCATCCACTGGCGCGCCGACGAGCACCCGGTGCACGGAGAGCAGGGCGGCTTCTCGCCCAGCGAGCGCTC
>JBFXIT010000204.1:0-2990 GCA_050175655.1 Leucobacter sp. | reverse complement strand
CAGATCAGCGGGCTGGAAGGTAGCGTGGTGCATGTCGAGGTCTCTCGGATGGACAGTGTAGGAACTTCCATCATCGAGAGGCCTCGATCTATCTAGCGGCAGCCACTCCGGGCACCACTTCTACACTTCCAAATGCGAAGAGCCGACAAAGCGCGGAGGAATGAGAAAAGGGCGGGGTGCCGAAGCACCCCGCCCTGAATTCGCCGAATCAGCGAAGAGACGGTCCCGGAAGACCGGTCTCGAAGATCCTCAAACGAGCTTGACGCCCGCGCCGGCCTCCTCGAGCTTGGCCTTGGCCTCCTCGGCGGCCTCCTTCTTCGCGCCCTCGAGCACGTTCTTGGGAGCCTCCTCGACGAGGGCCTTCGCCTCGCCCAGGCCCAGGCCGGTCAGCTCGCGCACGACCTTGATGACCTGGATCTTCTTGTCGCCGGCCGACTCGAGGACGACGTCGAACTCGTCCTTCTCCTCGGCGGCCTCGGCGGCAGCGCCACCGGCGGCGGGGGCGGCGGCGACCGCGACGGGGGCGGCGGCCGAGACGTCGAAGGTCTCCTCGAACGCCTTCACGAACTCCGAGAGCTCGATGAGGGTCAGGCCCTTGAACTGCTCGAGCAGTTCTTCGGTCGAAAGCTTAGCCATGATGTTTCTCCTTGATGGTGTGCCCGCGCGCGGTGCGCGACGGGCGGGTTGACTGTCTCGCGGATCGGCAGGCGCCGATCCTTACGCGTCCTGCTTCTCCTGCAGCGCGCCGAAGCCGCGGGCGGCCTTGGCGGGCAGAGCGTTGAACAGCTGCGCCGCACCCACGAGAGCGGCCTGCATGGCGCCGGCGGCCTTGGCCAGCAGCACCTCACGGCTCTCGAGGTCGGCGAGCTTGCCTACCTCAGCGGCGGTCAGGGCGTTGCCATCGAAGTAGCCCGCCTTCACCACCAGATGAGGGTGTGCCTTGGCGAAGTCGCGCAGACCCTTCGCAACCGCGACAGGGTCACCGTGCACGAAGGCGAGAGCCGAAGGGCCGGCGAGCTCGTCATCGAAAGCGGTGACGCCGGCCTTGTTGGCGGCGATCTTGGTCAGCGTGTTCTTCGCCACGGCGTACGTCGCGTGCTCGCGGATGCTGTTGCGCAGCTCGCGCAGTTCAGCAACCGTGAGACCGCGGTACTCAGTCAGCAGAACGGCGGCCGACTCTTCAAACTTTGCCTGAAGTTCGGCGACCGTGGCATCCTTCGTAGCCATGGCGCTCCCTAGTTTGTCGTTCCCGGCCGGCGGACGCCGCCCGGTGCCACCGCCGCTCGGAGCATCCGCATTCCCCGGGGAATGAGAAAAGCTCCGGCGCGCACGCACGGAGCTTCTGAGATTTCGGGATCTGATCCCTCGATCGAGGAGTTCGCACCTGCGCAGGTCTTCGCCGCTTCGTTTCCGAAGCCTCGAACGTTACGGGGATCTTGCGAACCCTACCGGCGGTCTTTGGCCAAGGAGAAGGCCATCACGGATCGGAGAGCGGGCCAAACGGGGGCCTGCCGGGCTCCGGATCGGCGAACCGTCCGGAGCCCGGCCACCCGTCACGCTTCTCGGCGCCGGCGGAGCAGGGCGGCTCCCGCGATCATCAGCAGCGCCGCCAGGGCGGCCAGCGGCAGCGTGCCCGGCGCGCCGGTCTGCTCGAGCGCGCCCGGGGCGAGCGCCGCAGCGCCCGCGACCGCCTGGGTGTTCGCCACCGTGCCGGCATTCGACGAGGTCACCGTCAACACCGCCTGCTGCCCCGGCCGGAGACCGCGCACGGTGATCAGGGCGCCATCGCGGGTCGCCGTGCCCGCCGAGACCGAAAGCGCGTAGCCGAGCGCCGGATCGTAGTCGATGATGGTCACCTCGAAGCCGTCGGCGGTGGGCCGGGGCGCCGAGAGGCGCGGCGCGGATCCCGCCTTCTGGGCGGCGCCGGCGACCGGCGCCGCAGCCTCGGTCGAGCCCGGGCGCTGCACGCGCAGGTCGACCGTGGCGCTCTGCTCGGGCGCGAGACCGCTAACCAGCAGCGTGCTGCCGACCATGATCGCGGTGACTCCGGCGGGAGCATCGGGCAGATAGACCGCGGTGGGATCGAAGTTGGTGATCTCGACCGTGTAGCCGTCGGCCGTGCGCGTCACCGGCCCGAAGGTCGGCGCGATGCCCGTCTCGAGCGCGGTGCCCGTGACCGGGGCCTGGGCGTCGGTGAAGCCGGTCTTCGAGACGGTGACGCCGACGGTCGCCGAGTCGGCCGGCGCCACGCCGGTCACCGTCACGAGACCCGATCCGTCGACGGCCGCGGAGGCTCCCGGCGGGGCGGAGAACGTGTAGACCGCCAGCGGATCGAAGTTGTCGATCTGCACCGTGTAGCCGTCGGCCGTGCGCGTCGGCGCGCCGAACGTGGGGGCGACGCCCGTCTCGAGCGCCGTGCCCGCGACGTCGGAGCTGCCCGGCACGTAGTCGGTGCGCGTGGTCGAGACCGTGACCGAGGTCGAGGCGCCTGGCGCGAGACCCGTCACGGTGACGAGGCCCGACGCGCTCACCGTCGCCGAGCCGGTCAGCGGGGTCGTCGCCCAGGAGAAGGCGCCGTCGTAGTTTGTGATCTGCACCGTGTAGCCGTCGGCGGTGCGCGTCGGCGTGCCGAACGTCGGCACCAGGGCCGCGTTCAGGGCCGTGCCCGCGACCGGCGCCGACGCCTCGGTGCGATCGGGGTGCGAAGCCGTGACGCCGACCGTGCCGCTCGCACCGGCGGCGAGACCGGTCACGGTGATGGTGTCACCGGTCCTCGAGGCCGAGGCGCCCGCCGGGAGCGCCGAATCATCGAGCGTGTAGGTGACGGCGGGATCGTAGTTCGCGATCTGCACGGTGTAGCCGTCGGCCGTGCGCGTGGGCGTGCCGAACGTCGGAGCGATGCCCGTCTCGAGCGCCGTGCCCGGTGCGCTCGCGTGACCGGAGACGTACCCGGTGCGCGTGGTCGAGACCGCCACCGAGGTCGAGGCGCC
>JBFXIT010000203.1:0-2997 GCA_050175655.1 Leucobacter sp. | reverse complement strand
ACCATGCCGTGGGAGTCGTCTTCGAGCAGCTCGACCGCGTCGGGGCGCACGGACTCGTAGAAGCTGGGCCAGCCGCAGTGCGAGTCGAACTTGGTGCCGCTCACGAACAGCTCGTTGCCGCAGGCGGCGCAGGTGTAGAAGCCCGCCCGATCCTCGTCGAGCAGCTCACCCGTCCAGGCCCGCTCGGTCGCGGCCTCGCGCAGCACCGCGTACTGCTCCTCGCCGAGCTCGTTGCGCCACTCTTCCTCGGACTTCTCGACTTCGTACGCCATACCGGTCAGTCTACGCCTCCGCACGGTCTCGGCTCCGGGGCGGCCTCGCGGCCGCGTAACCGTGCGCAACATGAGGCCTGCCTCGGCATCCCGCTGCCATAGGCTGAAATGATGACTGCTTCGCGTTCGCAATCGACCTATCAGGTGCGTCTCGGGTGGGGCAGCGACGGGATCGGCCGGCTCGCCGAGTCGGGCATCGTGGTGGTCGTCGACGTACTCGGAGACTCCGACGACCTGGCCGCTCGGGCCGCCGCCCTGCCTCACGGCCCCTCGGTGTTCGCCGGATCGCTCCGCAACGCGACCGCGACCGCGAAGGCGGTCTACGACGAGCAGATCGCCCGAGGCGGGCGCACAGCGATCAACCTCGTCCTGGCGGGCGACGGCCACCTCGACGGCGGCTTCGCCGTCGAGGACTACCTGGCCGCGGGGGCCATCGGCGATGCGCTCACGGCGCTCGGCATCGACCACTCGGCACCGGATGTCGCGGTCGCCACCGAGGGCTTCCGCCCGCTCACGCGAGCGCTCAAGCACTTGATCTCGGCGAGCGCCGCGGGCCTCGAGCTCGCCGCCGAGGGCCGCCGTGACGAGGTCAGGGCCGCGGCCGAGCTCGACGCCGAGGCGGAGGCGATCCGCATCGCGTAGCGAGCTCTACCGCGCGACGACTTGGCGCTTCGACGAGATCACGCCGGTGTCGAAGCCGGCGAGGTGCAGGCCTCCGTGGAAGCGGGCGTGCTCGATCTTGATGCAGCGGTCCATGACCACCTCGAGCCCGGCATCCTCGGCGATCGCGGCGGCCTCCTCGTTCCACGAGCCGAGCTGCAGCCACAGCGCCTTCGCGCCGATCTCGACGGCCTCGCGGGCGACGCCGGGCAGGTCGTCGTGCTTGCGGAACACGTCGACGATGTCGGGCACGACCGGCAGGTCGGCGAGCGAGGCGTAGGCGCGGTGGCCCAGGATCTCGTCGGCCATCGGGTTCACGAAGTAGACCTCGTACGGCGAGCTCGACAGCAGGTAGGTGCCGACAAAGTAGCTCGCCCGCGCCGGGTTGTTCGAGGCCCCGACGATCGCGATCGACTTCGCGCGACGGAGGATCCCGAGGCGCTCGGCGGCGCTCGGCCCTCGCCAGTTGCGGGCCTGGGAGGAGGAACCCGCCTCCGTCGCGGGCAGCGCGCAGGCGTCGCCCGATGCGGGAGCCGCGGATGCGGGGTCTATGGATGCGGACGGCGTGCGGGGGTCGCTCATCGGCTTGCTCCTGTCGCGAGGGTGAGGGCCTGATCCAGGTCCCAGATGATGTCCTCCGGATCCTCGATGCCCACCGAGATCCGGATCAGGTCGGCCGGCACGCCGGCCGCGTCGAGCTGCTCGTCGGTCAGCTGCTGGTGGGTCGTGGACCCGGGGTGGATCACCAGGGTGCGCGCGTCGCCGATGTTCGCGAGGTGGCTCGCCAGCTGCAGCGACTCGATGAACTTCTCGCCGGTGGCGCGGGCGGCCTGCAGGCGCTCGGTCTCCGACTCGAACTCTCCCGAAGGCCGCACGCCGAATGCGAACACCGAGCCCGGCCCGAGCGGGAAGTACTTCTGGGCGCGCTCCCGGTGCGGATGGCCGTCGAGCCCGGCCCAGGTCACGAAGGACACGCGGGGATCGTTCGCCAGCCACTCGGCGACGACGCGGGCATTCGCGACGTGCGCGTCGATGCGCTGGGGGAGCGTCTCGACCCCCTGCAGCAGGTTGAAGGCGGCCTGCGGGCTGAGCGACGGGCCGATGTCGCGCAGCTGCTCGCTGCGGAGCTTGGTGAGGAACCCGTACTCGCCGAAGTTGTCCCACCAGCGGATGCCGCCGTACGACTCGACCGGCTCGGTCATCGTGGGGAACTTGCCGTTGCCCCAGTCGAAGGTGCCGGCCTCGACGACGATGCCGCCGAGCGTCGTGCCGTGACCGCCCAGGAACTTGGTGACCGAGTGGATCACGATATCGGCGCCGTGCTCGATCGGGCGCAGCAGATACGGTGTCGCGAGCGTGGCGTCGACGACGAGCGGGATGCCGGCCTCGTGCGCGACGGCCGCGAGCCCCTCGAGATCTGAGATCTCGCCCCCGGGGTTTCCGATGGCCTCGACGTAGAGCGCCTTGGTGTTCGCGCGGATCGCCTTGCGGAACTCTTCGGGGTCGGAGCTCGCCACGAAGGTCGTGTCGACGCCGAAGCGGCGCAGCGTCACGTCGAGCTGCGTCACGGTGCCGCCGTAGAGCTGCGCCGAGGCGACGATGTGGTCGCCCTGGCCCACCAGCGCGGCGAAGGTGATGAACTCGGCCGACATGCCGCTCGCCGTCGCGACCGCGCCGATGCCGCCCTCGAGGGAGGCGATGCGCTCCTCGAGCGCGGCGACCGTCGGGTTGCCGATGCGCGAGTAGATGTTGCCGTACTTCTGCAGCGCGAACAGGTTGGCGGCGTCCTTCGCGTCGTCGAAGACGAACGACGTGGTCTGGTAGATCGGCACGGCGCGCGCGCCGGTCGCCGCGTCGGGCGTGCCGCCCGCATGGAGGGCCCGGGTGCGGAACCCGAACTGATGCTCGCTCATGTGGTCGTAGTCTCCTTCATAGTGTTCACATCCATCTCTTCAGCACGGCCTTCTCGAAGAGCACGAGGATCGCGTTGGTGATGGTGCCGAGCAGGGCCAGCAGCACGATGGCGAGCAGGATCCGGTCGACGCGGCCGCTGGTCTGCGAATCG
>JBFXIT010000202.1:0-3037 GCA_050175655.1 Leucobacter sp. | reverse complement strand
GATCCGCCGCCCGCCCGAGCAGCCGGTCGAGCTCGGCCCGGTCGCCCAGCAGCTCCTCGGTGCGTGCGCGGATCGGCGCGAAGGTCTCCTCGACGACCTCGGCCAGGCCCTTCTTCAGGTCGCCGTAGCCCTTGCCGTCGTACTCGCGCTCGATCGACTCGACCATGCGCCCGGTCAGCACCGAGTAGATGGTGAGCAGGTTCGACACCCCGGGCTTCGCCTCGCGGTCGAAGCGGATCTCGCCGTCGGCGTCGGTCACCGCGCGCATGATCTTCTTCTTCGTGACGTTCGCGGGATCGAGCACCTTGATGAGGCCGGCCTCGGTCTCGGCCGACTTCGACATCTTCGACGTCGGATCCTGCAGATCGTAGATCTTCGCCGTGCCCTTCTGGATCTGTGCCTCCGGCACCGTGAATGTCTCGCCGAAGCGGTGGTTGAAGCGCATCGCCAGGTCGCGGGTCAGCTCGACGTGCTGGCGCTGATCCTCGCCCACCGGCACCGAGTCGGCCTGGTAGAGCAGGATGTCGGAGGCCATCAGGATCGGATAGGTGAAGAGGCCCACCGAGGCGGCGTCGGCGCCCTGCTTCTGCGACTTGTCCTTGAACTGCGTCATGCGGCTTGCCTCGCCGAAGCCCGTGAGCGTGTTCAGCACCCACGCCAGCTCGGCGTGCGCGGGCACATGCGACTGCACGAACAGGGTCGACTGCTCGGGGTCGATGCCCGCCGCGATGTACTGGGCCGCGGTCGCGCGGGTGCGCTCGGCCAGATCCGCCGGATCCTGCGGCACGGTGATCGCGTGCAGGTTCACGACGCAGAAGAAGGCGTCGAAACTCGCCTGCATCTGCGTCCACTGCGAGAGGGCGCCGATGTAGTTGCCGAGGTGCAGCGAGTCGCTCGACGGCTGCATGCCCG
The DNA here is from genome assembly GCA_050175655.1 of Leucobacter sp. Lineage (GTDB taxonomy): Bacteria > Actinomycetota > Actinomycetes > Actinomycetales > Microbacteriaceae > Leucobacter. The sequence goes on along the minus strand of JBFXIT010000202.1, from coordinate 2,125 downwards.
AGAAGATGACGGGCTTGGTGTGGGTGTTCATTTGTGCGGTTCCTAGAAGGTCTTATGCGGAGTAGTCGACGACGACGGGTGCGTGATCCGACCATCGGGTGTCGTAGGAGGGGTAGCGGTCGACCCGGTAGTCGACGACCCGCTCGGCAAGCTGCGGCGTGACGACGTGGTAGTCGATGCGCCAGCCCGTGTCGTTGTCGAAGGCCTGGCCGCGGTTCGACCACCAGGTGTAGGGCCCGTCGACCTCTCCGGCGAAACGGCGGCCCACGTCGACCCAGCCGAAGCCCGGCCCCTCCGAGCCGTCGACCCCGGCGACGAGCTCGCCGCGCGGGCCGAAGAAACGGTCGAAGTAGGCGCGCTCGCGGGGCAGGAACCCGCTTCGCTTCACGTTGCCGCGCCAGTTCTTGATGTCGAACTCGCGGTGGCCGACGTTGAAGTCGCCCACGATCGCCACGAGCTCGCGCTCGTCCGCGAGCTCGTTCATGCGCACGCCCATCGCGTCGAGGAACGCCCACTTCGCCTCCTGGCGCGGGGTGTCGACCTCGCCGGAGTGCGTGTAGTTGCTGACGACGGTGACCGGGGCGCCGCCCAGCGCGAAATCGGCCTCGAGCCAGCGGCCCGACGACTGGATGCTCTCCTGGGCGTCGAGGGGGCCGAGCCCGACGCGATGGGCCAGGGCGGGCACCCGGCTGATGATGGCGACGCCGGCGCGGCCCTTGATCTGGCAGGGGTCGTGCAGGATGTGCCAGCCGCTCGTCTCGGCGTCGCCGAGGAGCTCGAGCAGGTGGGAGTCGTCGGCCCGGACCTCCTGCATGGCGACGACGTCGACGCCGCTGCGGTCGAGCCAGTCGCCCATGCCCTTGCGGTAGGCGGCGCGGATGCCGTTGACGTTGACGGAGGCGAGGCGCAGGGTTTCAGCCATGTGGTCAATCCTACTTGCGCGCGGTCGAGCCTTCGTCGGCGCTTCCATCGGCGTCGAGCAGCCGCCATCCCAACCGTCTGGCGGCTTTGCGGTCGAAGGTGACGGTCTCGGCCGCCGTGAACTGCTGGGCGGTGACGTGTATGAGGGCATCCGGGAAGTCCGCGCCCTCCTCGGCCAGGGCGAGCGCCTGCACGAAGCCCTCGCCGTCCTCGAACTCGAGCTCCGGGATCGATGCCAGCCTCCGCAGCACGGCGAGGCAGCGGCTCTTGGGGATCTGCTGTCTCATGCCCATCACCCAGTACATCTCGGTGAGGGTGACAAAGGTGATGAAGCCCGGGCGCTCCCGCGTGAGCGAGCTGAGCAGGTTGCGGGCTGCCGCGCTCTGCACCGGATCGTCGTCGAGGAAGGCGCGCAGCAGGATATTGGTGTCGAGGCAGATCATGCCTACGCCGGAGGGGTGATGGCTCACTGCCGCTCCCATCCCTCCTCCTCCCACTCGGGCGAGTCGTGACTCTCCATGCCGCGCATGCCGCTCTCAGCCGCGGCCTCGGCGATGGCCTCGTTCATCTCCTCGATGCTGTCGGGCCGCGGGAGTGGGCTCTTGATGATGCCGAAGAGATCCTCGATGCGCCCGGTCTTCGGCACGACCTCGAGGTGGCCGGAGGGCATGCGGACGAACTGAAGCTTCGTGCCGGGCTCGATTCCGAACTGCTCCCGGATGCTCTTGGGGATCGTGACCTGCCCCTTGCTGGTCACCGTCGCAGTGTCCTTCTCCGCGAGTGCTGTCCACATGGCGCGCCTCCTCAGTTCCTACCGGCGAGTCTATCTTCGCTCGATCCGCATTTCATCGGATATCGAGAAAAAAGTAAGGCATGTCATCATTCTGTAAGTAATATCTCGCAAGGCGGATCGGATCAGGGCACCGGTAGGCTCGCACCATGGCAGCGCAGCACAGCACGGCGAGCAGCGGCGGGGATCACGGCGAGGGCGGCACTCGGGCCGGCCGAGCAGACCACGTCGTCGCGATCGATCAGGGAACCACCAGCACACGGGTGATCGTGTTCGACCGGCGGGCGCGCCAGGTGGCGAGCGCCCAGCGCGAGCACCGGCAGATCTTCGAGCGGCCCGGCTGGGTCGGGCACGACGCCATGGAGATCTGGCGCACCACCGAGTCGCTGCTGCGCGAGGCGCTCGGCAAGGCGC
>JBFXIT010000201.1:0-3087 GCA_050175655.1 Leucobacter sp. | reverse complement strand
CCGGTCGCTCCAGCCTGGACACCTCGGCGATCACGGGCGAGTCGATCCCCGTCGAAGTCGAACCGGGCGACATCGTGTCCGCGGGTGCAATCAACGCCTCAGGCGCGCTGGAAATTGAGACGACCGCAGCGGGCACCGACAACTCGCTGACCACGATCGTGGAGCTGGTGGAGCAGGCGCAGGCCGAGAAGGGCGACCGCGCCCGCCTGGCCGACCGCATCGCCCGCCCGCTCGTGCCCGGCGTGCTGATCCTCGCCGCCCTCGTCGCGGTCATCGGCTCGCTGCTGGGCGACCCGGAGCTGTGGATCACCCGCGCCCTCGTGGTGCTCGTCGCCGCGTCGCCGTGCGCGCTGGCGATCTCCGTCCCGCTGACCGTCGTCGCCGCGATCGGCTCAGCGAGCAGGTTCGGCGTGATCATCAAGTCCGGTGCCGTGTTCGAACGGTTCGGCGTGATCCGCCACGTCGCCGTCGACAAGACCGGCACCCTCACCCGCAACGAGCCCGCCGTCACCGCCATCCTCACCGCCGACGGCGTGACCGAGGCGCAGGCCCTGGCCTGGGCGGCATCCCTGGAGCAGCACAGCACCCACCCGCTGGCCGCCGCGATCACCGCCGCCTCGCCCGGAGCCCCCGCCGCCCTGGACGTGACCGAGCAGGCCGGGCACGGCATCGAGGGCACCCTCGACGGGGCCCGAGTCACCGTCGGCAGCCCTCGATGGCTGGACGCCGGGACGCTCAAGGACCAGGTGGCGGGCCTGGAGGAGCAGGGCATGACCGTCGTGATCGTGCACCGCGACGGCGTCCCGGTCGCCGCGATCGGGGTCCGCGACGAGCTGCGACCCGAAGTCCCCGAGGTGGTCCGCACCCTCGCCGCCCAGGGCGTCGGGATGACCATGCTCACCGGCGACAACGCCCGCACCGCCCGGGCGCTGGCCGCGCAGGCCGGGATCGAGGATGTGCGCGCCGAGCTGCGCCCGGAGGACAAGGCCGCCGCGATCGGCGAGCTGGGCAGGCACGGCTCGGTCGCGATGATCGGCGACGGCATCAACGACGCCCCCGCCCTCGCCGCCGCGGACATCGGCATCGCGATGGGCGCGACCGGCTCCGACGCCGCGATCGAGTCCGCCGACGTCGCCTTCACCGGCCACGACCTGCGGCTCCTCCCGCGGGCGTTCGACCACGCCCGTCGCGGACGGCGCATTATCAATCAGAACATCATCCTGTCGCTGCTGATCATCACCGCCCTGCTGCCGCTGGCCCTGTTCGGCGTGCTGGGGCTGGCCGCGGTGGTGCTGGTGCACGAGATCGCCGAGGTGATCGTGATCCTCAACGGGCTGCGCGCCGCGCGCACCAGGAAGTCGATCGCGTGACCGCGCAGGGCACCGTCGTCGCCGAGGGGACGAGCCCGCCCTCCCCGAAAGGTCGGAGGGCACTCGGCGTCGCCCTCGCGGTCGCCGTGCTCGCCGTGGCCCTCGATCAGGGGTCGAAGGCCCTCGCTGTGGCGCAGTTGACTTCTGGCGAGCGGGTTCCGCTGGTCGGCGACCTGTTCGGCCTGTCCCTGGTCTACAACCCCGGAGCCGCGTTCTCGCTCGGCTCCGGGTCCACCTGGATCTTCACCCTCGTCGGCCTCCTCGCCGCCATCGCGGTAGTTGTGTTCGCTGTGCGGCTGCGTGGCGCGCGGTGGGGTGCCGCGTTGGGCCTGGTCCTCGGCGGCGCGGTCGGCAACCTCGTCGACCGGCTCCTGAACCCGCCCTCCTTCGGACAGGGGCAGGTCACGGACTTCCTCGCCTACGGCGACCTGTTCGTCGGGAACGTCGCCGATGTCTTCGTCGTCGCCGGTGTCGGCCTGCTCTGCCTGATCCTTCTCCCGCCAGGCCCGGACCGGGCGTCGAACGACGCGCGATTCGAGGATGCCGCATGAAGGTCGAGCTGCTGCACATTGTCGGTTGCCCGAACACGGACGTGGCCGAAGCCAACGCGCGCGCAGCACTGGACGCTCTTGGATTCAGGGCCGTGCCTGTCGAGCTGGTCACGATCCGGACCGAGGCCGAGGCGGTAAGCACCCGGTTCGGAGGCTCGCCCACGATCCTCGTCGACGGCGTCGACCTGTTCCCGACAGCACCGGTCCGCTCGCTCGCGTGCCGCGTCTATGCGACGAGGAACGGGTTCGCCGGAGCGCCTACGCAGGAGCAGATCGAAGCAGCGCTGCGAGGCGCGTCCCGGTAGAGCAAGAACGGGCTGTAGCGCGATCGATGGCGCACGCCTCACGGCACATCGGTGTTCGCCGCAGGGACCAGGAAACCCGGAAACACAGCGGAGAGGCAGGGCCATTGGCCGCTGCCCCTCCCGTGCTCGCAGTCCCTCGCAGTCCCTCAGACGAGCAGTTCCGCCAGCAGCGTTTCGACGCGACCTTTGATCTCGTCCCGGATCGGGCGCACGGCATCGATGCCCTGTCCGGCCGGGTCGTCGAGCTTCCAGTCCTCGTAGCGCTTGCCGGGGAAGAACGGGCACGCGTCGCCGCAGCCCATGGTGATCACCACGTCGGAGTCCTGCACCGCTTCGGTGGTGAGCACTTTCGGCTGTTCGGCGGTGATGTCGATGCCGACTTCGCGCATCGCCTCGACGGCGACGGAGTTGATCTGGTCGGCGGGTATGGATCCGGCGGAGCGGACCTCGACGCGGTCGCCTGCGAGCTCGCGGAGCCAGCCGGCGGCCATCTGGGAGCGCCCGGCGTTGTGGACGCAGACGAAGAGGACGGAAGGCTTCTGGTCAGTCATTGTTGTTCGCTTTCGTTCAGTCGGTGAGCGTGGCGAGGAGCTCGCGGACGCGGCCCTCGATATCGTGGCGGATCGCGTCGACCCCGTCCGGGGAAGCGAGAGCCGGGTCGCCCACGGCCCAGTCCTCGTAGCGGACGCCGGGGATGATCGGGCAGACGTCGCCGCAGCCCATGGTGACCACCACGTCGGCCGCGCGCACGGCGTCGTCGGTGAGCGGCTTCGGGAACGCCGTCTCGGCTTCCTGCTCGCCCTCGATCTCCGTGAGCAGGGAGCGCACGTGCGGGTGCATGTCCGAGGCAGGGGCGGAGCC
>JBFXIT010000200.1:0-3101 GCA_050175655.1 Leucobacter sp. | reverse complement strand
CGACCGCTTCCGCGAGGCCCGCGAGTGGTTGCGCGCAGTTTGCTCAGGCGAAAACGCATAGCGTTTTCGTGCAAACTGCGCCGGCGTCACCACGTCGGGTTTGCTCAGGCGAGAACGCATAGCGTTTCGCGCAAACTGCGCCGGCGTCACCACGCCGGGATCTCGGGCGAGCCCCGGGGCTGACCCTCTCCGGGTTGCGGTTTTCGTCTCTTCGCGGTCCTTGACATCCGACTATTGTGTAATGCACACTAGTGCGCATGGGAGCAATATATATGGGAGCAGCATAGATGGAAGCGACGCAACTGCTGAAGGGCGTGCTCGACACGGCGGTGCTCGCCGTGGTGCAGGGCGCGGACGGCTACGGCTACGACGTCGTGCGCCGGCTGCGCGAGGCCGGCCTCGAAGAGGTGGGCGACGCCTCGGTCTACGGCACCCTCCGCCGCCTCTACGCCGCCGGCGCCCTCAGCACCTATGTGGTGCCGAGCGACGACGGCCCGCACCGCAAGTACTACAGCATCACCCCGAGCGGGCGTGAACTGCTCGAGCAGCAGCGCGAGGACTGGCACCGCTTCTCCTCCGTGATCGCCGAGCTGATCCTGCCCGGCGCCGATCAGGCGGGCGCTCGCTCGACGAGCATCCTCCCCGCCGGATCCCAGGGCCGCTCCGCAGCGAAAGGAACCGAGGCATGACCGCCATCGCCCCCACCGACAAGGATCGCGCCACCGAGTTCGCGGCCGCCGTGCGCGAGCGCCTGAGCGACCTGCCCCGGAGGAACTGGACGAACTGCTCGACGGGCTGCAGGCCGATCTGACCGATCGCCTCGCCGACGGCGGCGAGCTGGGCGATCCGGGATCCTACGCCGACGAGATGCGGCAGGCGGCCGGACTGCCCCCGCGGAGCGAGGGCCCGGGCCCGAAGAGCCGGCGCGGCGCGCTGCAGGCGATCCGCGAGACGTGGGAGGCCGCCGGTGAGCGCTTCACCGCCTACTGGGAGGCGGGATCCTCGCGCCGGGCGATCCGCGACTTCGCGCTCGCGCTCCGCCCGCTCTGGTGGGTCGCGCGGGGCCTCCTGGTCGCCTGGGTCGCGGCGGCCGTGATCGGTGGTTCGGTCCGCGCGTGGCAGCTGGCGGGCTCGCCGGTGTTCCTGATGATCGCGCTCGCGTGCATCGTGGTCAGCGTGCAATGGGGGCGGGGGCGCTGGGTTCCGCAGCGCTGGCTGGTGTGGCTGCGTCGCGCCGTGAGCGCCGGGGCGATCGTCGCGCTGCTGCCGGTGACCGGGTTCATCTGGAACGACCTCGCGTCCGAGCCCTACTACGAGGCGGGCCCGAGCTACTGGCCGGGGCTCACCTCCGACCGACGATCTGCAGATCGGGAACATCTTCGCCTACGACCGCAACGGCGAGCCGCTCGACGCTGTGCAGCTCTTCACCCGCGACGGTCAGCCGCTCACGACGCTCGAGGGCGGTGAGCCGCCGTGGTTCAGCGACGACCAGGGGGTCGGCTACCAGTATCGGAAGAACGCGCTGGTGGAGCTGCCGAACGGCTGGAGCGGATGGAACGTCTTCCCGCTGCGGCAGGCCGAGCAGAACATGAACACTGGCGAATTCGGCCCGGTGACCGAGGCCGAGGCGCCCTTCCAGAAGTTGCCGGAGCTGCGCGACGGCTGCCCGTTGCCCGGCGGGGCTCAGGATGCGGACCCCGAGGGCACGGGTTCGGGATCGAGCGGATCCGTCGAGCCGATGACCGAGGTGCAGGCCGGCGGGGCGGAATGACCGAGAACGTGCACCGCCCGGTCAGCGCCCGGTCCCACGCGGCGACCATCGGGTTGCGGCTATACGGCGCGGGTCCAGCCGGGAAGCACTCGGAGCACGAGGGCGCCGGGATCGACCCGGCCGCTCGCAGCCAGGGCGAGCCCGAAATCCTCCCCGTCGAGCTGGATCGACTCGGGATGGTCCACCGAGAGCGCGAAGCGGCCGGTCCTCAGATAGGTGACCGAGCGGGTGTCGTTGACGAGGTCGATCATGCGCCGACCGGCCTTCGTGCGCCTCAGCACGCCGTTCTCCCAGCCGATCTTGTGCCAGATGCGCAGCCATGAGAACGGCCCGAGGGGCCGCAGCGCCACCACGTCGAGCAGCCCGTCGTCGAGCTGTGCGTCGGGGATCAGCAGCACGCCGCCCGGCATCAGCCCGCAGTTGCCGATCATCACGGTGAACACGGTGAGCGGTTTGGCCGGCCGGCCGTCGACCGAGTAGTGGATCCGGAGGGGAGACTGCGTGGCCATCGTGCGCACGCCCGCGTCGACGTAGGCCAGCCACCCCACCCACTTCTTCAGCTTGGAGCTCGTGGCCGTGATGGTGCGCGCATCGAGGCCCATCCCGGCGAGCACCAGGAACACGTGCTCGGTCTCGGTCTCTGCGGCGCTCACCGCACCGGCCGCTGCCTCGTCGAACGCTGCCTCGTCGGACGCCGTCCCGCCAGCCCCGGCATCGCCCGGCCGGATGATGGTGATGACGCCCAGATCGATGGGCCGGTTGACCCCGCGGAAGGCTGCCCGCGCGGCCTCGTCGAGATCGCCGAGCTGCATGCCGATGTTGCGGGCCAGCAGATTGCCGGTGCCCTGGGGCACCACGGCCAGCGGCACACCCGTGCCGCGCAGCACCTCGGCGACCGCGCGCACCGTGCCGTCGCCGCCGCTCGCGAGCACCACGCTCGCGCCCTCGTCCAGGGCCCGCCGGGTCGCACCGGCACCCGCATCCTCGGCCTCGGTCGCGTGCCAGAGGGTCGGGGCCCAGCCGGCCTGCGACTCGTGGCGGTCCACCGCATCGCGCAGCGCCGCGAGATTGGTCTTCCGCGGATGGTAGACGACGGCCGCGCGGGGCAGCGGGCTCGCCGGGGTCTTCGCCATCCTCCAACGTTACCGCGCACCCCCTGTGCGCATCCCGCTCCGCGCTCAGGCCCGGCCCGGCTGCCGCCGGCGGACACGCCCTAGACTGGAGGGGTGATCGATCCCGCCCTGCTCCGCACCGACCCAGAAGCCGTCAAGCGCTCCCAGCGAGCCAGGGGCAACGACGAATCGACGGTCGACGCCGCGCTCGCCGCGGA
>JBFXIT010000199.1:0-3102 GCA_050175655.1 Leucobacter sp. | reverse complement strand
CCGGGGATGCCCGAGAGCGCCTCGATGCCGGACCAGCCCCGTTCGACGCATGCAGCCACCAGCGCATCCCAGTCGTGCCCGGCCTGCACGCGCAGGCGCACACGGGTGTCCGGCAGCCCGGGGTCGGCGACGCGCTCGATGCCCTCGGTGCGCACCAGCAGCACCGTGCCCGGGAAGCCCTCGTCGCTGACGACGGTGTTCGAGCCGCCGCCCAGCAGCAGCCAGTCCTCGCCGTCGGCCCACAGCTCGAGGGCGAGGCCCGCGAGCTGGTCCGCGGTGCGCGCCACGAGCACCCGCTCGGCGGGGCCGCCCACGCGCATCGTGGTCAGGCCTGCGAGATCGGTCACTCGAACGCCGCCATCACTCGAAGCTCACCGAGAACTGGCTCTTGCCGAGCACCGTCGCGCCGTCGAACACGACCCTCAGGTCGATCCGGGCGACCCGCAGCGACTCGTCGAGCGCGCCCACCGTCGCGGTGACGGTCACCTCCGCGCCCTCCTCCGCGTCCACCGGGACCGGCCGGGTGAAGCGCACCTGGTAGTCGATGGTGCGAGCGGACGAACCGATCCAGTCGGTCACCACGGATCCGGCTGCGCCCATCGTGAGCATGCCGTGGGCGAGCACCCCCGGCAGCCCGACCGACTGCGCGACGTCGTCGCGGTAGTGGATGGGGTTGAAATCGCCCGAAGCGCCCGCGTACCTCACCAGGGAGTCCCGGGTGAAGACGAAGACGCGCTCGGCGACGACGTCGCCGACTGTCAGATCCTCGAACACCGGCGCACTCATGCCGCCTCCCCCTCGGCAGCTTCATCGTCATCGGCGGCCCGCACCACGAGCGTGCTGACCGCGGTGACGACGTGCTCGCCCGCGGCGTCGACGATCTCGGTCGCCGAGGTGACCATGCTGTTGCCGCCCAGCTGCTTGACGCTCGTGACGGTCATCGTGCCCGTGAGCTCGTCGCCCGCGACGACGGGGCGGCTGTAGGTGAAGCGCTGGTCGCCGTGCACGACGCGCGAGAAGTCGACGGCGGCCTCGTCGTCGGCCAGCAGCTGCCGCAGCGTCAGATCCTGCACCACGATCGGAAACGTCGGCGGCGCCACCACGTCTGCGAAGCCAGCCGAGCGGGCGGCCTCGGGGTCGTGGTGGATGGCCGCCTCGCTCAGCACGGCCCGGGCGAATTCGCGCACCTTCTCGCGCCCGACGAGATAGGGAGATGTGGGCGGGTAGACCCTGCCCTGGATGTCTGGGTTGACCATGCGACAAGTCTAGAGCCAGCGGGTCGTGATCCTCCGTCTGAGAAGCGTCGAGAGGGCGCGCGCCGATTGTGCCTCCCGGCAGCAAATCGCGCAGAGCTTTGTGCACCATATCCAAGGCCGACCCCTCCGCCTGGAATATGCTGTAACCCATGTCGCGCATTCGTAAAGTGCTCATCGCCAACCGCGGCGAGATCGCCGTCCGCATCATCAGAGCCGCCGCAGACAGCGGCATCGCATCGGTCGCGGTCTACGCGGACCAGGATCGCGATGCCATGCACGCCCAGCTCGCGGACGAGGCCTACGCGCTGAACGGCACCACCAGCGCCGACACCTACCTCGTGATCGACAAGATCCTCGGAGTCGCCCGCCGCTCCGGCGCCGACGCCGTGCACCCCGGCTACGGGTTCCTCGCCGAGAACGCCGACTTCGCGCGCGCCGTCATCGCTGCCGGCCTCACCTGGATCGGTCCGGGCCCCGAGGCCATCGAGCAACTGGGCGACAAGGTGTCGGCCCGGCACGTCGCCGAGAAGGTCGGCGCTCCGCTCGCCGCGGGCACCAGCGACCCGGTCGCCGACGCGTCCGAGGTGCTCGCCTTCGCCGACCAGGTCGGCCTGCCCATCGCCATCAAGGCGGCGTTCGGCGGCGGCGGGCGCGGCCTCAAGGTCGCCTACGAGCGCGACGAGGTCGCCGAGCTGTTCGAGTCGGCCACTCGTGAGGCGGTCGCCGCGTTCGGGCGCGGCGAGTGCTTCGTCGAGAAGTACCTCGAGAAGCCCCGCCACGTCGAGACCCAGTGCCTCGCCGACCAGCACGGCAACGTCGTCGTCATCTCGACCCGCGACTGCTCGCTGCAGCGCCGGCACCAGAAGCTCGTCGAGGAGGCGCCGGCGCCGTTCCTCACCGACGAGCAGAACCGCGCGCTGTACGAGGCGTCGAAGGCGATCCTGCGCGAGGTCGGCTACGTCGGCGCCGGCACCTGCGAATTCCTCGTGGCCCGCGACGGCACCGTGTCGTTCCTCGAGGTCAACACCCGCTTGCAGGTCGAGCACCCGGTGTCAGAGGAGATCACCGGCATCGACCTCGTGCGCGAGCAGTTCCGCATCGCCGAGGGCGGCGTCATCGACTACGACGATCCCGTGGCGCACGGGCACTCGTTCGAGTTCCGGCTGAACGGCGAGGATCCCGGCAACGGGTTCCTGCCCGCGCCCGGCCCCGTCAACGTCTTCCGTCCCGCGGCAGGCCCCGGCGTGCGCGTCGACACCGGCGTGCAGTCCGGCGACGTGGTCTCGGGCGCGTTCGACTCGATGCTCGGCAAGCTCATCGTCACCGGCGCGACCCGCGAGGAGGCGCTCGAGCGCGCCCGGCGCGCGCTCGACGAGTTCGAGGTGCAGGGCCTCCCCACCGTGCTGCCGTTCCATCGCAGGATCGTGCGCGATCCGGCCTTCACCGCGCCCGACGGGCGGTTCGGCGTCTACACGCTCTGGATCGAGACCGAGTTCAAGAACGACATCGAGCCCTGGGAGGGCGAGGCCCAGCTGATCGCGCAGGATCCGAAGCGCCAGTCGGTCGTGGTCGAGGTCGAGGGTCGCCGCATCGAGGTGACTATGCCGGTCACCCTGCTGCCGCTCGGCGACTCCGACGTCACCCGCGGCCCCGCGCCGCGCCGCGCGAAGAGCGCCGGCGTCGGCGGCGAGGCGGGCGACCTCGTCGCGGCCCCCATGCAGGCGACCGTCGTGAAGGTCGCGGTCGAGGAGGGCCAGCAGGTCGAGCAGGGCGAACTCGTCGTCGTGCTCGAGGCCATGAAGATGGAGCAGTCGATCTACGCGCCCCACGACGGCGTCGTGACCGG
>JBFXIT010000198.1:0-3106 GCA_050175655.1 Leucobacter sp. | reverse complement strand
CCCATCGACACCCAGGTATCGGTGATCACGGCGTCGGCCCCCGCGACGGCGGCGAGAGGATCGTCGGTCACGGTCACGCTGCCGCCCGTCTGAGCGGCGATCCGACGCGCGTCCTCGACGATGTCGGCCCTCGGGTGGAACCCGTCGGGCCCCGCGACGCGGATGTGCATGCCCGCGGTGGCGAAGCCGAGCAGGTAGGAGTGGCCCATGTTGTTCGCCGCGTCGCCCACGTAGGCGGCCGTCAGCCCGGCCAGATCGCCCTTCCGCTCGCGGATGGTCTGCAGATCGGCCAGGATCTGGCACGGGTGGAAATCGTCGCTCAACGAGTTGATGACGGGCACGGTGGCGTGCTCCGCCATCTCCTCGAGCCCGGCGTGCGCGAACGTGCGCCACACGATCAGCGACACCATGCGCGAGAGCACCTTCGCCGTGTCCGAGATCGACTCCTTCGCGCCGAGCTGGGCCTCCCCCGGGTTCACGATGATCGGGTGGCCGCCGAGCTCCGCGATGCCCGCGGCGAAGCTGAACCGGGTGCGCGTCGAGGTCTTGTCGAAGAACACGGCCGCGCTCCGCGGCCCGGCGAGCGGGCGCTCTGCGAAGGGGTCTTCTTTCAGCCTGGCGGCGAGTTCGAGCACCTCGAGCTGCTCGGCGGGGCTGAGATCGTCATCGCGGAGGAAGTGTCTGGTCACCCGAGCAATTCTATGCAGAGTAGAGCAGTGCGAGGATCACGGGCATCTGCTGCCCGGGCCAGGTCGCCCGCAGCGACAGCTGATCCTCACGCTCACGGGCATCGAGATCGACGGCCCGCACGATGTCGAGCACGGTGAGGCCGGCCTCGGCGCGCGTCACGGCCCCGAAGTCCTCGACGGTCGCCGCACCCATGTCGGGCACCTCCGTGCCGGGCTGCCCCGATCCGCGCACCCGTGTGCGGATCTCGCGCCGCACGCGCTCGCCCTCCGCGTTCTCGACGAACTCGTCGGCCTCTCGCCCGCCCGTCGCGATGGTCGCGGCGAGCACCGCGCGGTAGACCGGGTCGCCTGCGGCGTCGCTGAACCAGCGGGTGCCGAGCACGCCGTGCTCGGAGGTGCCGAGCAGGAACTCCTCGCCGCCCTGCAGCGCCTCAGCACGGTAGCTGAGCGGCACGTGGTAGACGGTGCTACCGCCCGCGCCGAGCAGATGCCCCTCCAGACCGACGTCGCCGGCCGGGTCGTCGAAGCGGTACGCGCCGAGAGACTCGAGTCTCGAGGCATCCCCATCGAACCACGGCTGCGAGGGCAGCCAGGCGGCGAGCAGTTCGAGCTTCGACGGGACGAGCGTGGTGGGATGCATGACGGCCATGCGCCGATCCTACGCCCGCGATCGCCCCGCGTCACCCGCCGGGCCGTCCGGCACTGCCCGGCGGCTCGACGCCCGCGCCCTACTTGGCGAGCTGCTGCTTCAGCTTGCTCGCCGCGCGAGCCCGAGTCGTCGCGTCGAGGGCGACCTTGCGGATCCGCACGACCTCGGGGGTCACCTCGACGCACTCGTCCTCGCGGGCGAACTCGAGGCACTCCTCGAGGGTCAGCTGCCGCGGCGGCGTCATCGACTCGAAGGTGTCGGCCGTCGACGAGCGCATGTTCGTGAGCTTCTTCTCCTTGGTGATGTTCACGTCCATGTCTTCGGAGCGCGAGTTCTCGCCGATGACCATGCCCTCGTACACCTCTGCCGTGGGCTGCACGAAGAAGGTCATGCGCTCCTGCAGGTTGATGATCGAGAACGGCGTGACGACGCCCGCGCGGTCGGCCACGATCGAGCCGTTGTTGCGGGTGACGATGGGGCCGGCCCACTCGGCGTAGCCGTGCGAGATCGCGTTCGCGATGCCGGTGCCGCGGGTGATGGTCATGAACTCGCTGCGGAAGCCGATGAGCCCGCGCGACGGCACGATGAACTCCATGCGCACCCAGCCGGTGCCGTGGTTCACCATGTTCTCCATGCGCCCCTTGCGGGCGGCGAGCAGCTGCGTGATCGCGCCGAGGTGCTCTTCGGGGGTGTCGATCGTGAGGTGCTCGTAGGGCTCGTGCGTCTTGCCGTCGACCTCCTTCGTCACCACCTGCGGCTTGCCGACGGTCAGCTCGAAGCCCTCGCGGCGCATGTTCTCGACGAGGATCGCGAGCGCGAGCTCGCCGCGGCCCTGCACCTCCCAGGCATCCGGGCGACCGGTGTCGAGCACGCGCAGCGACACGTTGCCGATGAGCTCGCGATCGAGGCGATCCTTGATCATGCGCGCCGTGAGCTTGTGGCCCTTCACCTTGCCGACGAGCGGGGAGGTGTTGGCGCCGATGGTCATCGAGATGGCCGGCTCGTCGACCGTGATGGTCGGCAGCGGGCGCACGTCCTCGGCGTCGGCGATGGTCTCGCCGATCGTGATGTCCTCGATGCCCGCGATCGCGACGATGTCGCCCGGGCCGGCCTGCTCGGCCGGGAAGCGGGTGAGCGCCTTCGTCAGCATCAGCTCGGTGATGCGCACGTTCTGCACGCTGCCGTCGTGCTTCACCCAGGCCACGGTCTGGCCCTTCTTGATGGTGCCGTGATGCACGCGCAGCAGCGCGATGCGGCCGAGGAACGGCGAGGAGTCGAGGTTGGTGACGTGCGCCTGCAGCGGATGCTCGTCGTCGTAGGTGGGGGCCGGCACGCGCTCGAGGATGGTCTGGAAGAGCGGCTCGAGGTTGTCGTTGTCGGGCAGCGATCCGTCGGCGGGGCGGGCGTGACTCGCGGCGCCCGCGCGGCCCGAGAGGTAGACGGTCGGCACGTCGAGCACCGCGTCGACGTCGATGTCGGGGTGATCCTCGGAGAGGTCGCTCGCGAGGCCGAGCAGCAGATCCTGGGCCTCGCCCTCGACCTCCTCGATGCGCGCATCGGGGCGGTCCGTCTTGTTGACCGCGAGGATCACGGGCAGGTGCGCCTCCAGCGCCTTGCGCAGCACGAAGCGGGTCTGCGGCAGCGGGCCCTCGCTCGCGTCGACCAGCAGCACGACGCCGTCGACCATCGAGAGGGCGCGCTCGACCTCGCCGCCGAAGTCGGCGTGCCCGGGTGTGTCGACCACGTTGATCACGATCGGGCCGCTCGT
>JBFXIT010000197.1:0-3143 GCA_050175655.1 Leucobacter sp. | reverse complement strand
GCTGCGGCGATCCTCTGCGTCGTCGGGGCGCAGATAGCTGCTGGGCGGGGCGATCGGCAGCACCTGCACGGTCGCGTTGCCGTAGCGCTCCTGCAGCGCGACGGCCGTGGCGTGAGTGGGCGTCACCAGCACGTCGGCGAGGCGCACCGCCCGTTTGACGAAGGCGCGGTACTGCCTCGCGTGGGCGGATCCCATCAGCTGCGGGGCGAGCCATCCGAGCGCGTGCGGCACCATCACCGAGGTCTGCGACCCGTCGTCCTCGCTGCGGCCGCGCAGCGGCACCAGCGGGGTCAGCGAGTGCACGAACTCGCCGTCGAGCGGGCGGGCGGTGACGCCGGTGCGCCACAGCAGCGGCAGTGCCGCGGCCTTCAGCGGCAGGCGCTCGGTCCGTGCTCGCGCGGTCTCGAATTCCGGCGCCTCGCGGTCGATCGAGACCAGCAGTCGTGAGCTGCATCCCCGCGGTGCGGCGATCGCGACGGCCAGAGTCAACTCGCGCGCCGCCTCTGCATGGGCGGCGGCTTCCCCGTCTGCGAACGGCTCGCCGATGAGGGTGAGCGTGGCCACGATCCTCCCTCAGTGCGCGGTGGGCATAGTGCTTCACATTATATTGAGTGGCGACTGAAAGGTACCTGCGTGAATTGTCGTACCAATCGGGTCTCCGGCGCTTCGCAGGCAGTTTCGATTCGGCTTTCGGCGGGTTCCAAGGCCTCTCGATGCCGCCCGGCATACCCTTGAACCCATGCGCGTACTTCTCACCGGCGGCGCGGGCTACATCGGCTCGCATACGGCACTGGTGCTGGCCGAGCGCGGGCACGACGTCGTCGTGCTCGACGACTTCTCGAACGGCAGCCCCGAGGCCGTGCGCAGGGTCGAGCAGCTCGCCGGGGCCGAGATACCGGTCGTCGAGGCGGATCTCGCCGAGCGCGGCGCCGCCGCGCGGGGGCTGGCGCGGTTCGAGTTCGACGCGGCGATCCACCTCGCCGGCCTCAAGGCGGTCGGCGAGTCGGTCGCGCAGCCCACGCGCTACTACCGGGTGAACCTCGACTCGACCCTCGAGCTGCTCGATCTGATGGAGGATCGCGGAGCGACGAAGCTGGTGTTCAGCTCGAGCGCGACCGTCTACGGCGACCCTCAGTACCTGCCCCAGGACGAGGACCACCCGGTCGGCGTCGGGCTCACCAACCCCTACGGCTGGTCGAAGGCGATGAACGAGCGGATCATCCGCGACGCCCAGCGGGCCCGCCCGGATCTCGCGGTCGCGCTGTTGCGCTACTTCAACCCGGTGGGCGCGCACCGCACGGGGCGGATCGGCGAGGACCCGGTGGGCACCCCGAACAACCTGATGCCGTTCGTCGCCCAGGTCGCGGTGGGCAGGCGCGAGCGCGTGAGCGTGTTCGGGGACGACTACCCGACCGTGGACGGCACCGGTGTGCGGGACTACATCCACGTCATGGATCTGGCGGAGGGGCACGTCGCCGCGCTCGAGGGCCTCGGCGGCACCGCCGGCACGGACGGCGCCGACGCCCCCGCCGTCCGCGCCTACAACCTCGGCTCGGGCACCGGGTCGAGCGTGCTCGAGGTGATCCGGGCCTTCGAGGCCGCCTCCGGCCGCACCATCCCCTACGAACTCGCTCCCCGTCGCGCCGGCGATCTCGCAGAGGTCGTCGCAGACCCGTCCCGTGCCGAGGCCGAGCTGGGCTGGCGCGCGACCCGCACCCTCGCCGACGCCTGCCGAGACGCCTGGGCCTGGCAATCCGCCAATCCGAACGGCTATACCGCATGACCATCGAGCTCGAGCGCCCGCTGCGCAACCCCGACACCTCCTCGCCGCCGCTGATGAACAAGCGGGCGCGGTGGCTGGTGCTGCTCGGCTTCGCGCTGCCCGGCAGTGCGCAGCTGCTCGCTGGCAGCCGCCGGCTGGGGCGCTTCGGGCTCGTCGCCACCGTGACGATGCTGCTGCTCGGTGCGCTCGCCCTCGTCGGCTTCACCTGGGCGCGCGATCTCACCCTCTCGGTGCTCACCAACCCGATCTTCATGCTGGTGCTGCAATGGGCGATCCTCGCCTACGCGGTGCTGTGGCTGGTGCTCGGCTTCGACACGCTGCGCCTGACGCGGCTGGTGCGGCTCTCGCCCAAGTGGCGGGTGCCGGTCGCCGCGCTCTCGGTGCTGCTCACGCTCGTGCCGGTCGCCGGCGCGGCCTGGGCCGCGAACACCGTGAGCTCGGCGCGCGGGGCGATCGGCGAGATCTTCGTCAACGCCGCCCCGTCGGTCGAACCGGTCGACGGGCGCTACAACATCCTGCTGCTCGGCGTCGATGCGGGCGAGGATCGCGACGGCCTGCGCCCCGACAGCATCTCGCTCATCAGCGTCGACGCCGAGACCGGGCAGTCGGCGATGATCGGCCTGCCGCGCGAACTGGTCGAGGTGCCGTTCCCCGAGACCTCGCCCATGCACGAGATCCACCCCAACGGCTTCTGCGCCGGCCCGAACGCCTTCGGCGAGTGGGGCGGGTGCCTGACCACGGGGTATCTCAACGCCGTCTTCGCGGAGGTCGAGACGCTCGGCGATCCGCTCTACGCGGATCTCTACCCGGATGCGGCCTCGCGCGGATCGTCGCCCGGCATCGAGGCGACGAAGGATGCGGTCTCGGGCGCGACCGGGCTCACCGTGCAGTTCTACGTGCTCATCGACATGGAGGGATTCGCCGCGCTGATCGACGCCCTCGGCGGGGTCGAGATCGACGTGAAGGAGCCGATCCCGGTCGGCGGGCGCGAGGACGAGAACACGGGCGAGTGGGTCGACGTCGCCTGGTACATCGAGCCCGGCCTGCAGACCCTGAACGGCGAGAACGCGCAGTGGTACGCCCGGGCGCGGCACGGCTTCGCCGGCGGCGACTACGATCGCATGGAGCGTCAGCGGGAGCTGCAGGCCGCGATCCTCGCGCAGATGGATCCGGCGAACGTGCTGATGCGATTCCAGGAGGTCGCGCAGGCCGGCAGCGATCTGGTGGAGACCGACATCCCGCAGTCGATGCTCGGCTACTTCGTCGGCCTCGCCTCGAAGGCCCGCGGGTTCACGCCGGTGACGTTCAACATGACGCCGCCCGACGTCGATCCCGAGTACCCCGACTACGCGCAGATCCA
>JBFXIT010000196.1:0-3177 GCA_050175655.1 Leucobacter sp. | reverse complement strand
CCCAGGCGGTGAGCTCGTGGCGGTTGGAGAGCTGCAGCTTCCGCAGCACGTTCGATACGTGGGTCTCGATGGTCTTCACCGAGAGGAACAGCTCGGCCGCGACCTCCTTGTACGCGTAGCCGCGGGCGATCATGCGCATGACCTCCTGCTCACGGGCGGAGAGCCGGTCGAGCTCGTCGTCGGCCGCGGCGGTCTCGCCGCCGCCCGCGCCGAAGGCGTCGAGCACGAACCCGGCGAGCCTCGGCGAGAAGACCGCGTCACCGCCCTGGACGCGCACGACCGCGGCGGTGACCTCGGCACCGGAGGCGGCCTTCGTCAGGTAGCCGCGAGCTCCCGCCCGGATGACGCTGACCACGTCGTCGGCCGCGTCGGAGACGCTGAGCGCGAGGAAGCGGACGCCCTTCGCTTCGGGATCAGCGGCGAGCCGCTGCACCACCTCGGCTCCTCCACCGCCGGAGCCTCCCGGCAGGTGCACATCGAGCAGCACGACGTCGGGACGGGTGCGGGCGATCGCGTCGACCGCCTCATCGACCGTCGTCGCTTCGGCGACGACCTCGAGCTCGGCCCCGAGCTCGGCCCGAAGGCCGGTGCGGAAGATCTGGTGGTCGTCGACGATCACCACTCGGATCGGAGTCTCACTCATCGCCTGCGTCCTCCTCTTGTTCGAGCGGCAGCGCCAGCCGCACCGCTGTACCGGCACCACCCGGGCCGGGCGCGATGCGCGCGGTGCCCCCCGCCCGCTCCATGCGGCCCAGGATCGACTCTCGCACTCCCATGCGCCCGTCCGGCAGGTCGCCGGTGTCGAGACCCGGCCCGCGATCCGTGACGTCGATCGACACCCGTCTCGGGTTCGCCTCGATGTAGACCGTGACATCGCCGCCTGCGTGACGAGCGGCGTTGAGCATCGCCTCCCGAGCAGCGGCGACGATCGGCTCGGGTGCGGATCGTTCCTTGCCCGTGCCGACTGCGACGACCTCGAAGCGAACGGCGTGCTCGGCCTCGAGCGCGGCGGCGTGGGCGCGCAGCTCGACTTCGACGGCCTCTCGAGGCGCGGGCTCGGCCCCGTCCGCCGACCTGAACAGCCATTCCCGCAGATCTCGTTCCTGCCCCCTCGCCAGGCGCGCCACCTCGCTCCCCGGCTCGGAGCGCTGCTGAATCGCGGCCAGCGTCTGCAGCACCGAATCGTGGAGGTGCGCGGCGATCTCGGCGCGCTCGGCCTCGCGCGCTCGAGCGGACCTCTCGGCGACGAGGTCGCGGTTGATCCGCAGCGCCCAGGGCGCGAGCGCCAGCGCCACGCCGGCGAGCACCGCGAGCGCGGCCGCGACCACAGTGAACGCACTCGGCTGCCGCGAGGTGACGAAGAACATCAGCACGCCCACCGCCACGAGGGCGAGCGCGCCCAGCACGCGCGGGAGCTGGTTGCGCTCGGGCCTGTCGCGATCCGCGATCTGCCACCAGGTGAGCCCCACCCCGACGAGCACGGCCATCGCAGGCAGCAGCACGTCGAGCCGCAGCTGCACCCCGAGTTGCACGAGCACCAGTCCGGCACCCGCGACCAGCAGAGCCCCGCCCAGCAGCAGCTCGGCGACCGGCCACTGGCGGTGATCGCCGGGATCCGATGTCGCAGGCGGAGCTGTGCCGGCGTGCTGCCCGGACGGCGGCGCGGACGACGGAGACAGAGAGGGCGACGCGCTGGACGTTCCAGATCCTGATCCCGCCGGAGCGGCCCCGATCCGCCCCTGCGCGATGCGCTCGCCCGCCACGTCCGCAGCCCGGGCCTCCGGGGCGACGCCCGGCCGGGTCAGCACGCGCCGCATCGGAGCGATCCCGTCACCGTCGTCCCAGGGGACCAGCGCCCATAGCCACAGATAGAACAGCGCTCCCGCACCGCCGAGCAGCGCGAACACGACCATCGCCGCGCGCACTGCCCCGACCGGCATGCCCAGATGCGCGGCGAGACCCGCGCACACCCCGGCGAGCATGCGCTCGTCGCGGCTGCGGGTCAGCGGGGAGGCGGTCATGGTTCCATCCAAGCACCCGCCGCCGACATTTTCAGATCTCAGGGAGAAGGATCAGGGGTCGCTCAGGGTGAACCCCGATGGCAGGATGCCGGCGGCGCCCGGCAGACTCGAAGCATGAACGAAACGACTCCCCCTCCCGGTGACCCGGCCGGCACGTCTCCGGGCGAAGAGGGCCGACCGCCCTCCTCCGACCGCTTCTTCTCCTGGCTGCGCGGCCTCGGCATCGTCCGCGGCAGCGACCGCTGGTTCGCGGGCGTCGCGGGCGGCATCGCGGCGAAGGCCGGCATAGACCCGCTCATCGTGCGCGGCATCTTCGTGGTGCTCGCGATCCTCGGCGGCCCCGGCATCCTGCTCTACCTCGCCGGATGGCTGCTGCTGCCCGATGCGAGCGGCCGCATACACCTCGAGGAGGTGTTGCGGGGGCGAGCATCAGCCGGGGTGATCGTCACGGTCGTGATCCTCGGCGCGCTGATCCTCATCCCCATCCTCTTCGGAGCGCTCCCGGGGCTCTTCTTCGGCGGCTTCTGGAACTGGGATCTCTGGGGCTTCGCGCCCGACTGGATCCGCATCACCTTCACCGTGATCTGGTGGGCGCTGATCGTGCCGGGTCTCATCGTCTGGCTCATCGTGTGGCTCAGCCGCGGCGGCCTGAGCGGGCGCGGCAGGGCGACGGGCGCCGGCGCCTCGAGCCCGGGCGCCTCAGGCGCACCTGCACCTGCACCCGCGGCGGAGACGGCCGGAGCGGGATCGGCGAGCTTCGTCGCAGGGTCGAGCGGCCCGGCAGAGGCCGCCCCCAGGAGCTTCGCCGATCAGGCTCGCTCCGGCGCCGACCAGGCTCATGCCACCGGCGAGCAGGTCGGCCAGCGCGCGAACGAGTGGGGCGAGGAGTTCGGCCGAAAGACCGAGGAGTGGGGTCGCAAGGTTGAGGAGAAATCCCGGGAGTGGGAGCGCAAGGGCACCGAGTACTACGAGGCGCACCGGCTCGGCGCGGGGCACGTCGTCATCACTCTCGCCTGCGCACTGCTGGCTGCGGGCGGCACCGCGGCATGGGCGCTGACCCGGACCGCCGACGGCGGCATGATCCTCACCGCCGGGCTGATCGCGGCGGTCGCGGTGCTCGGAGTCTCCATGATCGTCGCGGGGATCCGCGGCCGTC
>JBFXIT010000195.1:0-3202 GCA_050175655.1 Leucobacter sp. | reverse complement strand
CGCCCGCCCGGGCAGCAGGATCCCGCGGACTTCGTGCTGCGGCCCTTCGGCACGAGCGAGCGCGCCGACCTCGCCGTGCTGCTCGAAGACGCGGCCGATGCGGCCGAGGCGCTCGTCGGCGAGGGGCTGCTGTTGACCCAGCAGCGCTTCCACGGGAGGGGCGGCAAGTGAGCCTCGATGGACTCGACCGCCTGCTCGAGGCCTCGCCGGCCTTCGCGCGGGCCCTCGACGCCGCCGGCGCGACCGCCGGCATGGGCGCCGAGTCGGAGGTGGAGTTCTCGGCTCCCGAATCGCTGCGCCCTGCGCTCATCGCCGGTCTCCTGCGTCGCCGCAGGGAGCACGGGGCGACCGGGCCGCTGCTCCACGGTGCCGATCGGATCAGCAACGGTACGTTGCTGATCATTGCCGCGACGAGCCGCGAGGCCGATGCGCTGCGGACGGCGCTCGCCTCGCTCGTGCCCGATGCGGTCACCGCCGAGTTCCCCGCCTGGGAGACGCTGCCGCACGAGCGCCTGAGCCCCAGCGCCGAGACGGTCGGGCGGCGAGCCCAGGCGCTGCATCTGCTGCGCGAGGCCGAGGGATCCCGACCGTTCATCCTGGTCGCCTCGGTGAGAGCCGCCCTGCAGCCCGTCTCGCCGCACGCCTCCGCCGCCGAGCCGCTGGTGCTGAAGGCCGGCGAGGAGTCGGCCGGGCTCGACACGATCGCCAGAGCCCTCGTCGAGCTCGCCTACACCCGGGTCGACATGGTGACGCGACGCGGCGAGTTCGCCGTGCGCGGCGGCATCCTCGACGTCTTCCCGCCGACCGCCGAGCAGGCGCTGCGCGTCGACTTCTTCGGCGACGAGGTGGATCAGATCCGCCGCTTCGCGGTGAGCGACCAGCGCAGCGCCGGCGATCCCGTGCCCGAGGTCGCACTGTGGCCCGCTCGTGAGCTGCTGCTCACCGACGAGGTGCGCGCCCGCGCCGCCGAACTGCTGCCGAGGTTCCCCGCGCTCTCGGGGCTGCTCGAGAAGATCGGCCAGGGCATCCCCGTCGAGGGCATGGAGAGCCTGCTGCCCCAGCTGGTTCCCGGCCTCGCGCCTCTGACGTCCCTGCTGCCGCCGGACGGCGCCGTGATGGTCGTCTCCCCGGAGCGGGTGGCCGGGCGCGCGGTGAGCCTCGCCGAGACCAACCGGGAGTTCCTCGAGGCGGCCTGGGCCGCCGCCACCGCAGGAGCGGACGCCCCGGTGCCCACGGACGACCACGGCATGCTCACGGTCAACGAGCTGCGCGCCGCCGCCCCCGGCCTGCCGTGGTGGAGCGTGTCGACGTTCGTGCACGCGGAGGACGCTCCGGACGATGCCGTTCCGAGCGGCGATCCTCTCGCCATCGCCGTGCCGGCGAGCCCGTTGCCGGCGCCGGCGCCGGGGATCGATCCGACCGAGGCCGCGATCGCGCATCTTGGCCGGCGTGCGGCGGAGGGCTGGAGCGTCGTCGTCGCAGCCCAGGGCGTCGGTCTGGTCGAGCGCGCCCGCGACGTGCTCGCGGACGCAGGCGTCGCCGCCCGCATGGTCGACCGATTGCCCGATCGCCTCGAGCAGGGCGTCGTCTACCTCGCCCCGGGCACCGCATGGTCGGGCTTCGAACAGGCCGAGGCGAAGGTCGTGCTCGCCACCGAGGCGGAGTTCTTCGGCCGCGCGGTCGGTCGGAACCAGGCCCCCGCCAAGCTCGCCAAGCGGCGCGGCAAGAACGTGGTCGACCCGCTGCAGCTGAAGCCGGGCGACTACGTGGTGCACGAGACGCACGGCATCGGCCAGTTCGTCGAGCTCACCCAGCGCATGGTGCCGACCGGCATCGGCCGCGACGCCGCCAAGGCGCTGCGGGAGTACCTGGTGCTCGAATACGCCTCGACCAAGCGCGGCATGCCCCGGGACAAGCTCTACGTGCCCACCGACCAGCTCGACCAGCTCTCCCGCTACGTCGGCGGCGAGGCTCCGGCGCTCTCGAAGATGGGCGGCGGGGACTGGGCGGCCGCCAAGAAGAAGGCCCGCAAGGCCGTGCGCGACATCGCGGTCGAGCTCGTGAAGCTCTACTCCGCCCGCGTCGCCGCACAGGGGCACGCGTTCTCGCCCGACACCCCCTGGCAGCACGAGCTCGAGGAGGCGTTCCCCTACGCGGAGACCCGCGACCAGCTGACCACGATCGACGAGGTCAAGCGCGATATGGAGCGGCCGATCCCGATGGATCGCCTGGTCTCGGGCGACGTCGGCTTCGGCAAGACCGAGATCGCGGTGCGCGCCGCGTTCAAGGCGGTGCAGGACGGCAAGCAGGTCGCGATGCTCGTGCCCACGACGCTGCTCGTGAAGCAGCACCTCGAGACGTTCCAGGATCGCTTCGCGGGGTTCCCCGTGCAGCTGCGCGCGCTCAGCCGGTTCCAGAGCGACGCCGAGGCGCGCGACACGCTCGACGGCCTCGCCGCGGGCACGGTCGACGTCGTCATCGGCACGCATCGCCTGCTCTCAGACAACGTGCGGTACAAGGATCTGGGCCTTCTCATCATCGACGAGGAGCAGCGCTTCGGCGTCGAGCACAAGGACTCGCTGAAGAAGCTCAAGACCAACGTCGACATCCTCGCGATGAGCGCGACGCCGATCCCGCGCACGCTCGAGATGGCCGTGACCGGCATCCGCGAGATGTCGACGCTCGCGACGGCGCCGGAGGACCGGCATCCGATCCTCACCTTCGTCGGCCCGCGCAGCGACAAGCAGATCGGCGCCGCGATCCGCCGCGAGCTGCTGCGCGAGGGGCAGGTCTTCTTCGTGCACAACCGGGTGCAGTCCATCGGCCGCGTCGCCGCGCAGATCGCCGAGCTGGTGCCCGAGGCGCGCGTGGCCGTCGCGCACGGCAAGCTCGGCGAGCACCAGCTCGAGCAGGTGGTCGTCGACTTCTGGGAGCGCAAGTTCGACGTGCTCGTCTCGACCACCATCATCGAGACGGGCCTCGACATCGCCAATGCGAACACCATCATCATCGACAACGCCGACAAGTACGGGCTCAGCCAGCTGCACCAGCTGCGCGGGCGCGTCGGGCGCAGCCGGGAGCGCGCCTACGCCTACTTCCTCTACGACCCCGACAAGCCCCTCACCGAGCACGCCCACGAGCGGCTCGAGACCATCGCGGCGAACAACGAGCTGGGCTCGGGCATGCAGGTCGCGCTCAAGGA
>JBFXIT010000194.1:0-3213 GCA_050175655.1 Leucobacter sp. | reverse complement strand
GCGCTCCACCGAGACCGAGGTCAGGAACGCCGCGATCTCGGCCACGGCGTCGTCGACGGCCTCGTAGTGCACGAGGTGCCCCACTCCCGGGATCACGCGGAATCTCGAGCCGGGGATCCTCCGATGCAGCGCCAGTTGCGCGCTGAGCGGCGTGATGTCGTCGCGATCCCCCGCGACCAGCAGGGTCGGGCGGTCGAATGCGTCGACGTAGTCGGCGACGGTGTGCGACACGGATGCGCGGAACGCCTCCAGCAGCGTGGTGGTGTCGGAGAACCTGCTGAAATAGCGATCGTGCTGGTCATGGATCCATCCGCGCAGGTCGCGATCCCCCGTCTTCGCCATGACCTCGCTCATCACCCGCACGATGAGCGGGTTTCCGAGCAGGGCCCTCGCCGGCCGCTCGGGCAGCAGGTCGGCGGCGCGATAGTAGGCGATCGCCAGCTGCGTCATGGCGGCCTGCGGGCCTTCGAGCGCCGGCGCGGAGATGGGATTGATCAGCATGATCGCAGACGAGTCGAGACCCTGGGCGAGTGAGTTCGAGACCACCAGCGATCCGAAGGAGTGGCCCAGGATCGCGTGGCCGTGCGGGGCGACCGCCCGGGTGAACCCGCGCATCCACTCCCCGTAGAGATCGAGGTCGTGCCGACGGCCCGGGATCGCCGGGCTCTCGCCGAACCCCGGCAGGTCGGGCACGATCACCCTCGTGCCGGGCAGGCGGGCGACGAGGGCCCGAGCGAGGCCCTCGAGACCGTGATGGTCTCCGCGGAAGCCGTGCACCAGCACGATCGGAGCGCCCTCCGGCTCGCCGTACTGCCAGGCACGGGTCTGCGCACCGAGCACATCCGCGTCGAGATTCTCGGACGCGGCGGCGGCTTCGGCCTGCGGTTCCTGGCGTGCATCGCTCACCCGGAGATTCTACCGATCGGGCCTGGGACATTCCGTGGGAACGTGATGTCGGAGGTCGCCGTTACGCTGGTGAGGACGAAAGGATCGCCGTGACCGATGCACTCCCCCTCTGGGCCGAGAACCTCGCCGTGTTCGATACCGAGACCACCGGGGTCGATCCCGCCCGGGCGAGGGTCGTGAGCTCGAGCATCGCGCTGCTCGGCGGGGGCGGCGAGGTGCGCGAGCGATACGACTGGCTGATCGATCCCGGGGTGGAGATCCCCTATGCGGCGGCGCAGGTCCACGGGATCACGACCGAGGTCGCCAGGGCGAGCGGCGTGGATGCGGCTGTCGGCATCCTGCAGATCGTCGAGCAGCTGCAGGCGATGGTGGATCGCGGCTTCGCGCTGGTGGTCTACAACGCTCCCTACGACCTCACCCTGCTGCGCGCGGAGGCGGCGCGCCACGGCGTCTCGTGGCCGGGAGACCTCTCCCCGGTCGTCGATCCGCTCGTCATCGACAAGCAGGTGGATCGCTATCGCAAGGGCAAGCGCACGCTCGAGGTCGTCTCCCAGCACTACGGCGTCGAGCTGGGCGCCGCACACGACGCCGGAGAGGACGCGATCGCGGCGGGTCGCGTGGCACAGGCGCTGGCGCGGCGCTATTCGCAGGTGCTGCCGGAGGAGGCGGCCGCTCTGCACGACGCGCAGATCGCCTGGGCTGCCGCGCAGGCGGCGAGCTTCCAGGAGTACATGCGGCGGGTGAAGGATCCGAGCTTCGTCGCCGACGGCGCCTGGCCGATCCGCTGAGATCGGCTCTCCTCCCTCACGATCCCTCTCCCCGATACGCCGAAAGGCGGGCACCCCGATGGGCGGCCCGCCTTTCGCGTGGGATCGAGGCTTACGCGCCGAAGCCCTTGAAGCGCTGATTGAACTTCTCGACGCGGCCGGCCGAGTCGAGGATGCGCTGCTTGCCCGTGTAGAACGGGTGCGAGGCGCTCGAGATCTCGACGTCGATCACCGGGTAGGTCGCACCGTCGAGCTCGATGGTCTTCTCGCTGGTGAGCGTGGAGCGGGTGAGGAACGTCTCGCCCGAGGCCAGGTCGCGGAAGACGATGGCGTTGTACTCGGGGTGGATGTCGGTCTTCATGTTGTTCCTTAGGATGGTTGCCTTGCGGGGAATATGTAACAGCACATTCCGAGGTCTTGGGATCGGCGGAAGAATCCGCACCAAGGTTCTACTTTAGCAGAACCATCGTGATCCCGCGCGCGGATCGCGGATGCCACGGGCACGCCCTGGAGTCGCGCCCGGCCCCGCCTCTCGTCGCCGTGCGATCAGGCCCGGGCGACGGCGGCGTAGCGTCCGCCCGCGAAGGTCAGATCGAACGGCATGTCGAACGTGGTCTCGAGGTTCTGGGCGGTGAGCGTCTCGCCGATCGGCCCCGCTGCCTGCACCAGGCCGCCGCGCAGCAGCAGCGCGTGGGTGAAGCCGGGCGGGATCTCCTCGACGTGGTGCGTGACCATGACCATGGCCGGAGAGGTCGGCGACTGCGCGTACCCCGAGAGCAGCTGCAGCAGGCGCTCGCGGGAGCCCAGGTCGAGGCTGGCGCTCGGCTCGTCGAGCAGCAGCAGCTCGGGGTCGGTCATCACCGCTCGGGCGATCATGGCGCGCTTCCGCTCGCCGTCGCTGAGCGTTCCGAAGACGCGATCCGCGAAGTCGGTCAGATCCCATTCGGCGAGGATGCGCTCCGCCTGGCGCAGGTCGAGGTCGTCGTACTGCTCGTTCCAGCGCCCCTCGACGCTGTAGGCGGCCGTCAGCACCACGTTGCGCACCGTCTCGCCTGCCGGGATCCGGCGCGCGGTGGCGCTCGATGCGAAGCCGATCCTGTTCCGCAGCTCGAAGATGTCGACCTTGCCGAGCGTGGCGTCGAGCACGTCGACCTGACCGGTCGTCGGGTAGTCGTTCGCGGTCGCGAGACGCAGCAGGGTCGTCTTGCCCGCCCCGTTGGGGCCGAGGATCACCCAGCGCTGATCGCTCTCGACCCGCCAGTTCACCCCGCCCAAGATCAGGCGCCCGTCGCGCACATAGGTGACGTGGGAGAAGTCGAGCACGGTCTCGGTGGGCACGGCGTTCATACGCCCAAGGATATCGACCGAAGGGGATCGCGCGCCCGCGACACAGCGGGCGGCCCGTCGCCCGCTCCCCGGCATCTGCGCTCCCCAGCATCTGCGCTCCTCCAGAATCTGTGCTCGCCAGCCTCTAGGCTTGAACTCATGACCGTCTCTCCCGCCGTGCGCCCTCTCGTCGTGCTCGATTGCGACTCCACCA
>JBFXIT010000193.1:0-3230 GCA_050175655.1 Leucobacter sp. | reverse complement strand
ACCGGGTTCCTGTTCGGGATCGCGGGCGGCGCCCGTCGCACCGTGGACAAATCGCGCATCGACCGCGCGCGCGGCTGAGCGCCGAGCGTGCTCAGAGGCCCAGCGCCCCGCGCTCCTCGAGCAGGTCGACCACCCGCACCGCCGCGCGACCGTCGTCGTGGGGGGCGAAGCGCTCGCGCCACGCGGCGTAGGCGGGCGCCGAGACGCGGATCCACTCGGCGTCCGCGCCGTCCTCCGCCAGCGCCCGGGCGCATGCGACGACCTGCTCCCGGCTGGTGAGCAACGGGCCGGGCGCGGTCGCCTCGAAGTCGAAGCTGAAGCCGCGCTCCCGGTCGCGGTAGGCCTCGAGGTCGGGCACGAAGAAGGCGAGCGGCACCCGCGCCACGGGGGCGTCGAACATGAGCGACGAGTAGTCCGTCACGAGCAGATCGGCGGCGAGGATCACGTCGTTCACGTCGGGATGGTGCGACGCGTCGATCACGCGGATGCGCGACCCATCCGCTCCGACCGGGCCCGGGCCCGAGTAGCCGCCGAACTCATGGGTGCGGGTGTGCCCGCGGGCCACCACGACCCATTCGCCGGGCCCGTCGTTCAACTCGACCGCGAGGGCGTGCACGTCGAGCAGGTCGACCACGCCGGCGGCCGTGCCGCGCGCCGCGCCTCCGGCGGTTCCGCTCCCTGCAGCGATGCCGTCGCGCCAGGTCGGCGCATAGGCGACCACGCGCGCACCCGCCGGCACGCCGACTGCCCGGCGTGCTGCCTCGACGACGAACGGGATGCGCTCATGTCGGGTCGGGCCGTCGAGACTGCGATCGTTCCTCTGCACGGCTCCGGCCTCCGGCGCGATCGCCCGGGCGAGGCGGTCGTCGCGAGGATATCCGCTCTCGACGATCTCGCCGCGGAAGGCGTAGCTGCTCCGGAACTGCTCGGTGGAGTGGGGATTCTGCGAGAGCAGCAGGGACCAGCGGCGGCTCTCGCGCAGGATGGCGAGGCGCGTGCGAAGCCCGACGTCGGGGCGCCCGAGCGCCAGATGCTTGAGCATGGTCCCGTGCCAGGTCTGCAGCACGGTCTGGCCGCTGCGCCGTCTGAAGCCGTGACGCAGCCAGTCGTTCACGACGAGCAGCCGGGCGCGCCTGCGCGCGGCGAACCACTCGTGCCCGCCGACCAGCACCGCTGCGGCGCCCTCGGGCACCTCGACCCGTTCGCTGAGCACGCTCCAGTAGCGGGGCGTCCCGGGCCGGCGGGCGGCGATCTCGCGGTCGATCGCGAGCGGGTTGCATCCGACCTGGCGCCCGTAGAAGCTCTCGAAGAAGACCGCGTCTCCGGGGATCAACTCGCGATCGGGGCGGTCGAGCCTGCGGATCTCGGCGAGCACGCGCGCCGCCGCTCCGCCCTCCGGGTACGCGTAGAAGCGCCCCTTCAGGGCGCGGGTCTCGGCCTGCGCGGCGACGCGGCGGGGGTCGCCGTCGGAGAGCACCTGCTCGAGCCGCCCGAGCGCGCTCCCCCAGTCGTGCTGAACGCGACTCGCGGCAGTGACCTCGAGCGGCTCGTAGAGGCCCCTGGTCGCCGTGTACGCCGCCAGGTCCGGGGCGAACCAGACGATCGGGCGGCCGGTGAGCGCGAAGTCGAGCGCTATCGACGAGTAGTCGGTGATCACCGCGTCGAAGGCTGCCAGGTGCGGAGTGATGTCGCGGAGCAGATCCGGGCCGAGCAGGTGCACCCGCTCCCCCAGGGCGGCCTCGTAGGCGCCGGTCCCGAGCGGGTGCGAGCGGATGACCAGATGCGCATCCAGCCGGCTCATCAGCGCGCGGATCGCCTCGGCCTCCTCGGCCACGGGAGCGGCGGGGTCGGGCGCCCCGTCTCGCCAGGTGGGCGCATAGAGGATGAGCCGCCCCGAGCCTTCCCCGGCCGGATCCAGGCCGAGGAGCTCCCCGATCGCGGCCCGGCTCCGCGATCCCGCCTCGGCGGATCGTGCGCTCAGCGCCAGAGCGTCATCACGCGGATCGCCGAGCACGAGCACCCGGCCTGGTTGCACGCGGTAGGCGGATCTCAACCGCTCGGCGGCGGCGTCGGATCCCGCGACGTAGAGCCAGACCCGCCGTGTGCCCGAGAGGTACATGCGGCGCAACAGCGCCTGCAGCGGCGCCGGCCCCCGCACCGCAGTGGTCACCGGGGAGTCGAGGTGCAGCTTCTTGACGGGAGCGCCGTGCCCGAGGTGGACGATGCGCGCCCCCGGGACCCCGAAGCGGTTGACGTCGCCCAGGCCGTGGGTGACGACCGCGTAGCGGGCGCGGAGCGTCGTCCAGTACCCGGCCCGGCTCCGGCGGAGCACCGCCTCGAACCCCTCGGCCCGGGCCTGCTCCGCCTCGGCCTCATCGGCGACCGTCCAGGCGATCCTGCAGCCGGGCTCGGCATCCCGCAGCTCGCGTGCCAGAGCGAGAGCACCCTCCCCGACGCCGATGCCGCTTCCGAATACCCAACGATCCGGTCTCCGCGGCACGAAGACGGCGAGCAGCATCGAGAGCAGGTACTTCGGAGCGGCGAGCAGCTTCGCGAGGTTGCCCTCTGCGAAGCTGAACCCGCCGCCCGGAGACCTGCTCGATCCGTTGCTCGGTGCTGTCACCACTCCAGGGTATCGAGCGTCACGGTGACCTCGTTCTGCTCACCGTCCCGGTTGTAGCCGATCGCGATCTCGCTGCCGCCCGGGTGCATCCGGATCAACGCGGTCACCGTGGTGAAGGAGTCGGCCATCGCGCCGTCGACCGAGGTGATGACGTCTCCCGACTTCAGACCGGCCTTCTCGGCCGGGCTGCCGGGCGTGACCTCGCCGATCACGCCGCCGGCCTGGTTCGAGGTGCTGCCCGAGGTCGTCTGCGTCACGCCGAGCAGACCGTGAGAGGGGCGCTCCCCGGCGATCAGCGCGTCCGCGACGCGGGTCGCCAGGTTAGAGGGCACTGCGAACCCGAGCCCGTCGGAACCGGCGGCGCCGCTCGCGCCCGCCACCGAGGCGAGTGCCACGTTGATGCCGATGAGCTCTCCGTTCGCGTTCAGCAGCGCACCGCCAGAGTTGCCGGGGTTGATGGAGGCGTCGGTCTGGATGACTGGGATCGCGACGCGTGCGCTCGACGACGAGCTCTGCTGACCGCCGTCCGGCTTCTGGAACTCGAACCAGGGGAACGGGTTGCCCTGCTGATCCTGCTCGTTCCCGCCGTTCTCCGACGGATCCTCCT
>JBFXIT010000192.1:0-3240 GCA_050175655.1 Leucobacter sp. | reverse complement strand
TACCGGGTCGACGAGGTGCTGAACGGCACCGATGTCACCGTCACGGGTCGCACCTCGCAGGTGAGCGGTTCGATCACGGTCGACGGGCTCTCGATCGCGGAGGCCTCGTTCGAGGTCGACGTGGCGTCGATCGCCACCGACAGCGACTCGCGCGACCGCTACTTCCGCGACGACGCGCTGAACGCCTCGAGCCATCCGACTGCGACCTTCGTGCTGACGGAGCCCGCGACGCTCGAAGCCGCCCCGAAATCGGGCGAGGTCGTCGAGCACGAGTTCACCGGGGAGCTCACGCTCGCCGGCGTCACACGGGCGGTCACGTTCACCGCCCAGGCTCGCACCGACGGCAGCAGCGCGGAGATCACCGGCCAGATCCCCGTCACCTTCGCGGACTTCGGCGTCGTCGCGCCCGATCTCGGGTTCGTCAAGGTCGAGCCGACCGGCGACGTCGAGTTCAGCCTCGTTCTCGAACGGGGCTAGGATCCCGAGCCGCTCACTGAGCTACAGCTCCTGCGCCTCCTTCGGCAGCTTGCGGACCCGCGCCCGGCGCCGCGGTCGCTCGGGGATCATCGACCGCATCTCCTCGAGCTTGCCGAAGCACAGCAGGCGATCCTCGGCCTCGAGCACCACGTGCTTGCGCGGGTTCGGGATGACCTGCACCCCGCGATGCAGGGTGAGCACCGTGATGTCGCGATCCCACAGCCCCAACTCGCCCAGCGGCTTGCCCACGTGCTCGGCGCCCGCATGCATCACGAGCTCGGCCACGCCGTAGCCCGTCGACACGCTCAGGCGCTGTCGCACGTCGATCTCGGGGAACGCCACCTGGTTCGCGATGTAGTCGATGATCGCGCCGGCCACGTCGAGGTTGGTCGCCTGCTCGATCCCCTGCAGCCCGGGCGACGAGTTGACCTCCATCACCAACGGACCCTCGTCGCCCTCAAGCATGTCGATGCCCGCCACCCGCAGTCCCATGATCTGCGCCGCGCGCACCGCCGCCTGCTCGTAGGCCGGGTCGAGCTGCACCGGCTCGACCGTGCCGCCGCGGTGCACGTTCGAGCGGAACTCGTCCCCGCTCGCGATCCTCCGCATCGCCGCGACCACACGGTCGCCCACCACGAGCGCGCGCACGTCCCGCCCGCGGCTTTCGGCGACGAAGCGCTGGATCAGCACGTTCTGCCGCGTCGAGTGCAGGGTCTCGATGATCGCCTCGGCCACCTTCACCTGCGGGGCGAGGATGACGCCGATGCCCTGCGTGCCCTCGAGCAGCTTGATCACGACCGGCGCACCGCCGACGCTCTCGATCGCGGGCCGCACGTCGGCGCGGTTGCGCACGAACGCCGTCGCAGGCATGTCGATGTTGTGACGGGAGAGGATCTGGATCGCACGCAGCTTGTCGCGGGAGTTGGTGATGCCGTTCGCGGTGTTGGGGGTGTAGACGTCCATCTGCTCGAACTGGCGCACAACGGCGGTGCCGAAGTAGGTGATGGAGTTGCCGATGCGGGGCAGGATCGCGTCGTAGTCGCTCAGCTGCTTGCCGCGATAGCGCAGATCCGGCTCCTCGCCCGCCAGGTCGATGGCGAAGCGCAGCGTGTTGAGCACGCGGGGCGTGTGGCCGCGCTGCTCGGCAGCCGCGCGAAGACGCTGGGTGGAGTACGCCTGCGGGGCGCGCGAGAGGATCGCCAGTTTCACCGTGAGAGCCTGCCAAGATAGAAGTGTGATCGAACACTCCTATTCAAGCACCCTCACGGGGTGGCGAGAATGGGTCGGGCTGCCTGAAATCGGCGTGCCGTGGCTGAAGGCCAAGATCGACACCGGTGCGCAGACCTCGGCGCTGCACGCGACGGATGTCGAGGAGTTCACCCGGGGCGGCGAGGACTGGGTGCGCTTCACCGTTCATCCGTGGCAGAAGAGCGACCTCGACGCCGTCACGGTCGAGCTGCCCGTGCACGACCGGCGCTCGGTGCGCAGCTCGTCGGGGCACGCGGAGGATCGCATCGTCGTGCTGACCCCGATCGAGATCTGCGGCCGCGCCGTGCCGGCCGAGGTGACGCTGACCAGTCGCGACGCCATGGTCTTCCGCATGCTGATCGGGCGAGAGGCGCTCCGCCAGGGCTACGTCGTCGACTCCGACGCGTCGTTCCTCGGGGGCCGGCCGGAGCGCGCCGTGCGGCGACGCAACCGGGGGCGGTGAGCCCGGCCGGTCGGGAACGGCGAAACCCGGGCTCGAAGCCCGGGTTCCGGCATGCTCGGGGAGGCCGGGATCACTCGGCCGCGTCGACGCTGATCGTCTCCTGCGCCGGCGATGACGCGTGCGAGAGCACCTCGACTTTGCGAGGCTTGGCACGCTCGCTCACCGGGATAGTGACGGTCAGAACGCCGTTGTCGTAGGAAGCGCTGATCGCCTCGGTCGCGATACCATCGCCGAGATTGATCTGGCGCTGGAAGGTGCCTCCGGGGCGCTCTCGAGCGAGCCACTTGACGCCATCGGCGGTCAGCGCGCTCCGTTCTGCGCGAATCGTAAGAACCTGACCGTCGATGTCGATATCGATCGATCCGGTATCGACCCCCGGCAGATCCGCCGTGAGAAGGTACTGGTCACCGTCTCGATGCAGGTCGATCGGCATGACGCGCGGACCCTGCGACGAATCGAGGATCTGCGAAGCGAGGCGATCGAGTTCACGGAACGGGTCGAAGACAACGGCCATCAGCTGGCTCCTTTCATCACTGCTCTTGTCTGAATCCACCGAGCCAGCGAGCGCTCGAAGTTGAGCGCAGGTGACTCAAGTAATTCTGATATTAGCACTCTGATGACAAGAGTGCTAAACGTTCGCTCTGGGCGTTCAAGAACAGGCTGAGACCAGACCGAAGCAGCGACCGCAGCCCCTTCGATCAGCGCGGCAGATACCGAATCGACTGATCGCGCAGGTCAAGGAAAAGGGGTGCGGGCCGGCTGCAGATGGAGCTCGCCGGCCCGGCGCCCCGCAAGATCACGGCGCTGGTGATTACAGCGGGCGGATCGCTGCCGCCTGCGGGCCCTTCGGGCCCTCTTCGGTCTCGAATTCGACCTTCTGGTTCTCTTCGAGGCTGCGGTAGCCCGAGCCGATGATCGCGCTGAAGTGCGCGAACACGTCACGAGAACCGTCGTCGGGTGCGATGAAGCCGAAGCCCTTCTCGGAGTTGAACCATTTGACGGTGCCGGTGGCCATAACGTCTTTCCTTCGATTGTCGGGGCTGCTCAGCGCA
>JBFXIT010000191.1:0-3253 GCA_050175655.1 Leucobacter sp. | reverse complement strand
GCGGGGCCGGATCGTGCGCGACGGGCATCGACTCCCCGACTGCCAGCGCGAAGTCCTCATCCACGAGCGCGGCGTTCGCCGCGGCGCCCGCCATGGTGCCCGCCCCCATCGCCATCGGCACGCTCGCCCCGGCGTTGACCACGTTGCCTGCGGCCCAGACCCGCGGGTGACTCGTGCGCCCCATCGGATCGACGACCACGAAGCTCCCCATGGGACTCTCGCTGCGCTCCAGGCCGAGGCCCGAGAGGAACGCGTCGCCGGGCACCATCGCGCCGACGGCGAAGACCGCGTCGCACGGATGCTCCTCTCCGTCGGCGGTGCGCACGGCCGTCACGCGCGTGCCGTCGCCGGCGACCCCGGTGACGGCTTCGGAGACGAGCTCCACTCCGCGCGCGGCGAACTCGCGCGCGGCTGTCTCGTCGACCTCGCCCATCCCGGCGGTGAAGACGGTGAGCCGATCGGTCCACTGCCGCAGCAGCCTGGCCTGGTGCATGCCCATGGGCGAGGTCGTCACGACGGCGATCCGCTCGCCGCGCACCTCCCATCCGTGGCAGTAGGGGCAGTGGAGCACGCCGGATCCCCAGTGCTCGGCGAGGCCCGGCAGGTCGGGCAGCACGTCGGACACCCCGGTCGCGACGACGAGGGCGCGCGCGCCCAGCAGCTCTCCGCTCGCGAGCTCGACCTCGACCGCATCGCCCCCGTCGCGCACCGCTGCAACCGTTCTCTCGAGCACGGATCCTTCGAGGAACTCCACTCCGTAGCGCTCGGCCTCCGCGCGCCCGCGAGCCGCGAGCTCCGACGGAGGCACGCCGTCATGTCCGAGTACATTGTGCATGCGGGCGGCGAAGCGATTGCGGGGGCTCCCCGCGTCGATCACGAGCGTGCGGCGGAGGGAGCGGCCCAGCGCCTGCGCGGCGCTCAGGCCCGCCGCTCCCGCTCCGATGACGACGGCATCCCAGATGTTTCGATCCATGCCCCACAGCATGCCTCCAGATATGCGATACTTGCAAGCAGATTTGCTTAATTGGCAAGGAGAATCGGCGATGGAGGAACTGCGGCACCTCGGCCCCCGCCTGCGCACCGCCAGGCAGGAACGGGGCTGGACCCTCGAAGAGCTGGCAGGACGGGCCGGCATGTCGGTGAGCACGCTCTCGCGCCTCGAGTCGGGCAAGCGGCAGGCCGGCCTCGAGTTGCTCCTGCCCCTCACACGGCAGCTCGGGATCAGGATCGACGACCTGCTCGAGCCCCAGGATCGCGACCCCCGCGTGCGCCGCGCAGCCGTCCGCCGGGACGGGATGACGGTCGCCCCGCTCACCCGCGAGGAGTCGGAGGTGCGGGCCTTCAAGATCACCTACCACCCCGATGCGCCCGAGTGCGAACCCAGGACCCACGAGGGGCACGAATGGCTCTATGTGCTGTCGGGCAGGCTGCGCCTGGTGCTCGGAGAGCAGGATCTCGTGCTCTCCCGCGGCGAGGCCGCCGAGTTCGACACCCGGATCCCGCACCGCATCCGCGCCGAGGGCCAGCGCAGCGCCGAGGTGATCAGCATCTTCAACGCCGTGGGCGAGCGCATGCACCTGCACCAGGATCCGACGAGCTACGCCTGAAAAGCCCGGGCCGCTGGGCCCGGCACGATCTTTGGGCGACGCGAGGCGTCACCCCTCGAAAGATCTTGCCCACTCCCTCACGCGGCGGACGCTCTCCTCCTCCGACAGATCCTCGACGCGCGTCATGATCGACCAGCGCACCCCGAACGGGTCGCGGATGCTCGCGAACCGGTCGCCCGAGACGAAATTCGCGGCGGGCTCCCGCACCGTCGCTCCGGCGGCCACCGCGCGCTCCACCGTCGCGTCGACGTCGGGCACGTAGAGGGCGATCGAATAGCAGTCGTCATCGCCCGCGGGCGGCGCGACCAGGTGGTAGTCCGGCATGGGCTCGCCGAGTTGCAGGTGACCGTCGCCGAAGTCGAGGTCGGCGTGCGCGACCACCCCGCCGAACTCGGTGGCGTCGATGAGGCGGGCGCCGAAGACGTCGCGGTAGAACTCGATGGCCTCCGCCGCCCGCGGGATCGCGAGGAACGGGGTGAGGCTCGTCGCACCGTGCGGCACGCCGTTCGTCGTGTGCTCCCCCGTCGCAGGCTGCGTCGGCTCGGTGCTGGTCGACTCGTTCGGCTCGTTCGTGGATTCGCTGCTCATGCCCCCAGCGTAGAATCGTGCGACGCCGATGGCTTGCAGATTCGCGCCAGCATTCGGCCTCGATACGGGCCGCGGCGGTGGACGCGGTCTGCGCGACAGGGCGCGGCACGAGCAGGGCGGGGCAGGCAGGGCAGGGGCAGAGATGAGCACGGGCGAGGATCGGATGCGGCGCGGCGTACTGTACCCGCAGCGCCTGCCCGAGTTCCATAGGCTCATGCCTCCCGACGATCTCGTCCATGCGCTCTCCTGGTTCTGGATCCCCGAGTGGGATCTGCCCGACGGTCAGCGGTCGGTGCAGCAGCTGCTGCCGTTCCCGGCCTGCAACATCGTCGTGGAGGGAGACACCGTCTCGGCCGTGGGCCCGCCGACGGTGCGCTCCGAGCGGGTGCTGGCCGGCAGCGGCTGGGCGGTCGGAGCGCTGCTGCGGCCGGCTGCCGCGCGCCTGCTGATCTGCGATCTGGCGGGGGTCGGCGATCTGGCGGATCTTCGCGACTCGGCCCGCCCGCTCGAGGAGC
The DNA here is from genome assembly GCA_050175655.1 of Leucobacter sp. Lineage (GTDB taxonomy): Bacteria > Actinomycetota > Actinomycetes > Actinomycetales > Microbacteriaceae > Leucobacter. Next base: position 543 of record JBFXIT010000191.1, on the reverse strand, counting down.
CCGCGCTGCAGCGCGCAGTCGCAGGCGCCATGTCGGACGCAGTCGCCGAGCCGGGAGCTCGCCGAGCCGCCGCCGCGGAGGCATTCGCCGAGTGGATCCGCTCCCGCGTCCCCGACCCCGGGCACGGCTCGGAGGGCACCCTCGCGAACGAGCTCGCAGTCGCGATCGCCGATCCCTCGGTCATCCGGGTCTCAGATCTCGAGGTGCGCCTGCACGCTTCGACGCGCACGCTGCAGAGGATCGCGGCCCGCTTCTTCGGCCTCTCGCCGCACTCCATGATCCGCCGGCGACGGCTGCAGGAGGCCGCGGAGCGCCTGCGCGAGGATTCCGGGCTGCCCATCGCCCGGATCGCCACCGAGCTGGGCTACGCCGACCACGCCCACTTCAGCTCGGACTTCAAGGCGCTGCTCGGGGTGACCCCGAGCGCATACCGCGAGAGCGCGGGGCTCGCGCATGACCACTAAGCTCGCACAGGAACAATCTTTGGGAGAGTGCGCCATGTCCGAAACCCCCGCGCTGCGAGTCGGCGACATCATCGAGCTC
>JBFXIT010000190.1:0-3257 GCA_050175655.1 Leucobacter sp. | reverse complement strand
TCGCGTCGGGCTTCGCGTAGCGCAGGTTCTCGGCGATCGTCGCATGGAACAGGTACGGCTCCTGGGTGACGATGCCGATGCGGTCGATGAGCGCCTCCTGCCGCAGCGAGCGCACGTCGTCGCCCGCATAGCGCACCGTGCCGGAGGTCGCGTCGTAGAGGCGCGGGATCAGCGATCCGATGGTGGTCTTGCCCGATCCCGAGGCTCCGACGAAGGCCACGAACTCGCCGGGCTCGACCGCGAACGAGACGTCGTCGAGCGTGGAGCGATCCTCGTCCCGCGCATCCGGGTAGCGGAAGGTCACGCCCTCGAACTCCACCCTGCCGGCCCTGCCCGGCTCGTCGGACGGCTCGCGCGCATCGGGCGAGTCGCCGATGGCGGGCTTCAGGTCGAGGTACTCGAAGATGCGGGCGAAGAGCGCCCGCGAGGTCTGCAGGTCGAGCGCGACGCGCATGAGCGCCATGAGGGGGAAGAGCAGGCGGGACTGCACGGTCGTGAAGGCGACGATGGTGCCGGCCGTGATCCCGGCGTCGAATCCCTGGCCGAGCGCGCGGGCGATCAGCCAGCCCGAGACGAGGTAGACGATCGCCGGCACCGCCGAGAGGAACACCTGCACCAGCGCGAAGAACACCTGACCGCTCATCGTCTGGCGCACCTGCAGCGCGATCTGCCTGCCGTTCTCGGCCGCGTAGCGCTCGGTCTCGGCGGCCTGCCGCGAGTAGGTCTTGGCCAGCAGCACTCCCGAGACCGAGAGCGCCTCCTGGGTGATGGCCGTCATCTCGGAGAGCGACTCCTGCGTCTGGCCCGCGATCCTCGCCCGCACCTGGCCCACGCGCCGCTGGGCGAGCACGAGCACCGGCATCAGCACGAGGGCGACGAGGGTGAGCTGCCAGCTGAGCAGCAGCATGGCGACCGCCGCCGCGATCACGGTGACCGTGTTGCCGACGACGTTCGACACCGTGTTCGTGAGCACGTTCGCGACGCCGCCGACGTCGTTCTGCAGGCGCGACTGGATGACGCCGGTCTTGGTGCGGGTGAAGAAGCCGAGCTCCATGGACTGCAGGTGCGCGAAGAGCTTCACGCGCAGGTCGCCCATCACCCGGTTGCCGACCCGCGCGGTGAAGTATGTCTGCACGATGCCGAGACCCGCCGAGAGCAGGAAGACGAGGATCATGGCGCCGACCAGCCAGGCGAGCACGGGCAGGTTCGGGCCGGCTCCGGTCGGCTCGCCGGAGGCGCCGACCGGGAAGAGTCCGTCGTCGAACACGCGCTGGGTGATGAGCGGCGGCAGGATCCCGAGCCCCGCGGAGACCAGCACCAGCACCACGATCACGGCGAGCGGCGCGCGGTAGGGGCGGAAGAGCTCGGCGATCCTGCCGCCGAGGTTCGCGACCTTCGGCGCCTGCCTGTTGATCTCGCGCTGAGCGTCGGCGTCGCCGGACGAGACGCGCCCCCCGCGCCCGCCTCCTGCTCCGCCGCTCATGCTCATGCTTCGTAGGGTAGACGGGCGCGCGCGACTGCGGGTGCGGGTCCGCTCAGGGCGTAGGATCGCGCGGCGTCGCGGGCGAAGACCGCACCGGCTGCGAGGGCCCCTCGACCGGGGCCGCGGTCAGTCGCCGGATCGCTCGATCGCCCGTTCCAGGCGCTCGAGCTTGCCGTCGAGCTCCCCCTCATAGCCGGGCCGGATGTCGGCCTTCATCACGAGCGACACGCGCGACCCGAAGGGCAGCACCGCCTCGGTGGCGCGCTTGACGACGTCGAAGACCTCGTCCCACTCCCCCTCGATCTCGGTGAACATGCTGCTGGTGCGGTGCGGCAGGCCCGACTCGCGGACCACCTTCACCGCCTCGGCGACCGCCGCGGAGACGGAGCCGCCCGGGTGCTCGGCGGCTGCCGGACCGGCATCGGCGCTGGGCTGCCCGCTCGGAGCAACGGAGAATGCGAGGATCATGGCTGCTCCCGTGTTGAGGTCCGCTACGCCGCAACCCTAGCCGATGCGGCAGTTGCGCACCCGGGTCTCCCCCGGCGCGGCTGAGCGGACCCCGGTCCAGTCCGGCCCGCGTGCAGGGTACGCGACTCGGCGGGGGATGCCAACCCCCTGCCGCCCGCCCGTCGCCGGGGGAATGCTGAGGGGACCGAATCGCACCAGCACGCGGGAGCGCGTGCCGAGGAGAGGAGAACCCGATGAGCACCTGCGACCTCTGCGGCAACGACTACGACAAGACCTTCACCGTGACGACGCACAAGGCGACCGGCACCTTCGACAGCTTCGAGTGCGCTGCCCAGGCGATGGCGCCGGAGTGCACGCACTGCGGCTGCCGCATCCTGGGGCACGGCGTCGAGTCGGAGGGCGCCATGTTCTGCTGCGCGCACTGCGCCCGGATGGTCGGCGAGCACGAGCTGGTGGATCGCACCTGACGCGATTCGACCGCTCGCGGCGAGGAAGAGCCGGCCGGCGGAGACGCCTGCGGAGAATCACCTGCGAGTGACCGAGGAGAGAAGAGGAGAAGCATGAATACCGTCTCCAGCGACATCGACATCGATCTTCCCGTGCGGGAGGTCTACAACCAGTGGACGCAGTTCGAGGATTTCCCGGCCTTCATGTCGGGCGTGGAAGAGGTGCGTCAGCTGAACGACACCAACCTGCACTGGCGGGTGAACGTCGGGGGAGCCGAGCGCGAGTACACGACCGAGATCGTGGAGCAGATCCCCGATGAGCGGATCGCCTGGCGCAGCACGAGCGGCTCCGACAACGACGGCGTGGTCACGTTCCATCGCCTGGACGAGCAGCGGACCCGGGTGCGGTTGCAGTTCGAGTGGAACCCCGAGGGGTTCGTGGAGCACGTGGGCGCAGCCCTGCAGGTCGACGACGCGCAGGTGGCGCGCGATCTGCGGAAGTTCGCCGAACTGATGGAGTCGAACGGCTTCGCCACGGGCGCCTGGCGCGGCTCCGTGAACCCCCCGCCGGAGTTCGGCCCGGAGTGAGCGGCGCGAGAACGTAGAGAGGAGACCGATCGTGGCCAGGATCTGGGAGCAGAACGAAGAGCTCGGCGAAGACGCGGCCTCGTCCCCCGCCCGCCGCGGCCACGACGCGCCTCCCGGAAAGGGGTGAGTCATGGCAACCGATGGAGAACCGGAGGGCGGCGTCGCGGATGAGCGGCGCCGCTTCGGGATCGAGGAGGAGTATCTGCTGCTCGACGAGACGAGCGGTCGCCCGGTCGACAGGGCGGCGGAGCTGGTGCGCTCGGCCTCGGCTC
>JBFXIT010000189.1:0-3271 GCA_050175655.1 Leucobacter sp. | reverse complement strand
GGGAGCGCGCCTACGCCTACTTCCTCTACGACCCCGACAAGCCCCTCACCGAGCACGCCCACGAGCGGCTCGAGACCATCGCGGCGAACAACGAGCTGGGCTCGGGCATGCAGGTCGCGCTCAAGGACCTGGAGCTGCGCGGCGCCGGAAATCTGCTCGGCGGCGAGCAGTCGGGCCACATCGCCGGCGTGGGCTTCGACCTCTACCTGCGTATGATCGGCGAGGCCGTCTCCACGTTCAAGGGGGAGGAGACGGCGGGGGCCGCCGAGCTCGTGCTCGAGCTGCCCGTCGACGCGCACATCCCCGAGGACTACGTCGAGAGCGAGCGGCTGCGGCTCGAGGCCTACCAGAAGTTCTCGGCGGCCTCGCATCCGCAGGCCCCTGAGGAGAACGTCGGGCTGGTGCTCGAGGAGCTCTCTGATCGCTACGGCGAACCCCCCGCCGAGGTGCAGCGGCTCGCCGCGGTCTCGGCCCTGCGCCGCAGGGCGGCGCGGCTGGGTCTGACGAAGGTTGTGGCCGGCGGCCCGACGCTCAGGATCGAACCCGTCGAGCTGCCGGGATCGCGCAAGATGCGCGCCGACCGCCTCTATCCCGGCACCCGGTACACGGAGGCGACGAAGGCGCTGCAGGTCCCGCTGCCGGGAACGGGCACCGCGAACTCGCGCAGCCCCCTCGCAGGGGTGGGTGTGAAACGCACGCCCGACGACGGCGACATCGTCGCCTGGGTCGGCGGGGTGCTGCGCGCGCTGCTGGAGCCCGACCGCACCGATGCGTCGGCCGCTGCGGTGCCCGGCGATCCGGCTGGCAACTGAGGCGCTGCGGGCCGCGCACCGTGCGAGCGGGTGCTACGCCCGTGCCGGGCGCACCCGCTGGTAGGGCTTGGCGATCGAGTCGCCGATGGCCTCTGAGATGAGCTGCTCGGCGGATCTGTTCTTCCGGGCGAGCTTCGCGATCCACTTGGTGAAGCGGGCGCCTCTCGCGAACGCCCTCGCACCGCGATCCTCGACCGCGTAGAAGTAGAGCGCGCTCTCGGGGAGCAGGGAGAGGACACCGTCGAGCACCCTCCGGGTGACCCACTTCGCCAGCGGGCCCTTCACATCGGGATGGCGCAGCGAGTGGCCGGCGAGCGCCGCGAACAGGGTGAGCGCTTTGGTCTCGAGTTCCTTCCGGATGTAGGCGTCGAGTTCGTCGAACGTCTCGAAGTACGGGCCCGGGACGTGGAGGCTCTCCGCGCCGTGCCGAGACTCCTGGACGAGGCGGTTCGCATCGGCGGCTGAGATCCCGGGCCCGAACTCCTGGTAGCCGCGAACCGCCGACCAGATGTAGGTCCACCAGGTCCACCGCTGCCAGTCGGGCTGCTTCGCGCTGACGACCTCACCGGTCTCCGGGTTCGTCCACGACGCCCGTTCGTGCAGGCGATCCACATGCGCCGCGGCAGCGTCGGCGTGCGCGCGGTCGGCGAAGATCGCGTCCCGAAGATAAGCGGAGGTGCGGTCGAAGCGCGCCGCCAGTTGCTCGGGGCCTTCGGAGGTGAGCGAGACGCGCTGGAAGTGCGTCATCATGCCCGGCTCGAGCATCTGCAGGAAGACGGCGTTCTTGGCTCCGAGCATCGAACCGGGGTCGGAGAAGACCCGCCAGGAGACGCTGTCGGGGCCGTAGTATCCGTCGTCGGCCCTCGGGGCGTCTGCGAGCGTGCGACTCAGAAGTTCTTCGGCCACGATGATCCCTTCGGTTTGCGGACGATTGTTGCCTATCAGGCTCTGATGGGGAGTCTATTGGCGAGCATGCGGCGTCTTCGGGCGTAACCGGGATCAGATTGCGCATTTCCGGTGCAAGTTGCGAAGCACCGCAGATATAGGCGGAGAAAGGCTGTCAGGCCGTTGCCGGGCGCTGTAGCTTGATGACCTACCAGCCCGTCCGAGTTCCCGAGGAGACCCCATGCAGCAGTCCGCTGAAACCACCGCTCCCACCTGGGCGTCGCCCGCGTCGCTCGTTGCAGGCGTCCTCAGCCTCCTGCTCCTGGTCGTGAACTTCTTCATTCTCTCGGGGATGACCGTGCTCGTCTTGAGCATGGTCTCCGGGGTGCTCGCGGTCGTGCTCGGGATCGTGGCTGTGAGAACTCGATGTTCAAGGGGCGCAGCGGTCGCGGGCATCGTCGCCGGCGGGATCGGCCTCCTGCTCTCGGCTGCGATCGTCGTCTTCGCGTTGCTGTTCATCGGAGCGTTCGGCATCTGATGAATTTCTGAGCCGCGACGGGCCTGAGCCCAGCCCTCAGCGGCCGTCAGGCCGAGGGCGCAGGCTCTCGCAGCACCTTCAGCCGGCGTTGCAGAGCTGCTGCAGCTCCTTGCCCGCGGTCTGCAGGTCTGCGAGCCGAGTGCCGAGCGACCCGAGGTATCCCGGCACCTCGAGCAGGGAGCCGGGCGCCTCGATCTCGCCGAAGCCGATGATCTCGGCGCGGACGTTCTCGAGTGCCGCGAGCACCTCGGGGTTGATCACGCCCTCGCCGGCCCGGTCGAGCGCGCCGCCCAGCGTGTCCGAGAGGGTGCTGAGATCGGGCATCTCACCCGCGGCGAGCGTCTGGCCAGCCTCCTCGAGCGCTGTCTTCGCCTCTTCGACCATAGCGTCGACCTCGGCTCGCGAGAGGCTGCACGCCTCGTCCACCGACTGCTCGGGCGCCATCGTCGGAGGGGGCGAGACGGGGCCCGGCTCGGGCTCGGGCGCGCAGGCTGCGAGGGATACGACGAGCACCGCCGCGGCGAGCAGGCCGCACGATCGCATCGTCCTCCGGATCAGCATGCTCCCGAGTGTAGCGATGCGCCCGCCTCGTTCCCTGTGTGCCGCGTGTGCTGCCGGCCCGGTGATCGTCGCCCGCCCGGCGCCGTCTTCCGACCCTCTTGCGCCCCGGCGCGATAGGGTGCCGTCATGGCCCAGAAGGAAGAGCGAGACGGCGGCGTCGACCCTGCCGAGGCTGAGCCCGTCGACCTCGGCGCCTCGATCTCGGCGGCGGCCGCGACGGTGCGCAGGATGGCCCGTCCCGGCGGCTGCGCCTGGCACGAGGCGCAGACGCACGCCTCGCTGATCCCGTTCCTGGTCGAGGAGACCGCCGAGTTCATCGACGCCGTCGAGCGCGGCCTGCCCGCCGAGGAGGTCGCCGGGGAGCTGGGCGACGTGCTCTACCAGGTGCTCTTCCACACCGCGATCGCCGAGCGCGACGGAGAGGGCTACGATCTCGGCTCCGTGGCCGACGGCCTGAACGAGAAGCTGATCGCCC
>JBFXIT010000188.1:0-3271 GCA_050175655.1 Leucobacter sp. | reverse complement strand
TCGACGAGGCGGCCCCCACGGCCCCCATGCCGGCAGTGCAGGCGCCCGAGGATCAGGCCGCTCCGGCCGCCGAACCCCAGCCGGGTCGCCTGCCCAGCTTCGACGAGCTGATGGGCATCAAGCGGGACGCCGCTCCTGCGGCACCATCCGCTCCCGCCGCCCCTGCGGCCCCCGGCCCCGTGATCCCTCCGGTGAGCGCCGCATCAGCCGCTGCTGCGGCGGCCTCGGCTTCCGGCGCCGAGCCCGAGCTCACGCCGCTCGTGCTGCCGGGCCCCGGCACCCGGCCCGCAACCCCGGCAGCGCCGGCAGCGCCGTCGAACCCGCAAGCACCCACCGCCTTCAGCCCACAGCCAGCGCGGTCCACGCAGCGGCCCGCTGCGGTTCCCATCGCCGCTCCGCCCGCGACCACGACTCCGACCCCGACCCCGGCTCGGACATCGCCGCTGCCCACCGGCGTCGGCGCACTGGCAGGCCAGGGCGCTGCGCAGAACGGAGTCGCGCCGAACGGGGCATCGGCCTCGGGCTCGTCCGGTGGAGACGACTACGAGAAGATCTCGGTGACCGGCGGTGAGAAGAAGCGCTTCATCCCCTGGATCGTGGTCGGCGCAGGTGCCGTCGTCGCGCTGATCGCCGCCGTCCTCATCGTCTTCGCCGTGCGCGGCGGCGGCGAGCCCGCCCCGACCGCGGCACCCACCACGAGCGAGAGCCCCGAGCCGGCTCCGAGCGAGAGCACGGCCCCCGAGCCCTCGGATGAACCCGACGAAACGCCCGATCCGGATGAGGCCCCCACGGTGGAGGTGGGGCAGACGGGCGACTTCCCGATCCCCGACTGGGGCCTGAGCGGCCAGATCTCGGGGCAGCTCGGCTGGCCGCAGTACCGTTTCGAGGGCGAGAACCTGATCCTGTTCGGCGGCTCGCTGCTGCCGCAGTTCCCCGACTCGTGCGCCGCCATGCGCGAGGGCTTCGGGCTCACCCGCCAGGCCGACGGCAGCCTCGAGGTGCTGCGCCCGGCGGAGCGCTGCGCAGCGGCCCCCGAGCTCTACGATCAGGTCTGGGGCCTGGTCGCCGCGACGATCCCGACCTTCCAGAAGACCTCGTAGTCCCGGTCGGGGCCCGGCTCCTCTACGCTGCGGCGGCGAAGAGCGCCGGCCACCATGCCACCGCGAGTGGATACCCGACGAAGCTGACGATGTCGAGCACCCAGTGCGCGATGATCAGGGGCAGCGAGCGACCCCACCGCTGGTAGACCCAGCCGAAGACGAGACCCATCACGACGTTGCCGATGAAGCCGCCGAAGCCCTGGTAGAGGTGGTAGCTGCCGCGCAGCAGTGCGCTCGCGAGGATGGTGGCCCACGGGCCGACGCCGATCCTGCGCATCCGGTCGAAGAAGTAGGCGACGACGATCAGCTCCTCGCCGAGGGCATGGCGCAGTGCGCTGAGCACGAGCACCGGCACCGTCCACCAGTAGGCGTCGAGCGCGGTCGGCACGACGGTCGTGTTGATGCCGACGGACTTCGCGAACACGTAGAAGCCGAGGCCCGGGATGCCGATGGCGGCGGCGAGCAGCAGCCCGCCGCCAGTCTCGCGCGCCCACCATCCCCGCTTCGAGAGAGAGGATCGGCCGAGCCCGAGGCCGCCCAGGTGCGGGCGGCTGCGCTGCCAGAGCAGGTAGACCACGAGCGCGACCGGCGCGAGGCCGAAGGCGATTCCGAGCAGCTGGTAGACGAGGTCGAAGAGCGCGCGCTCGGCGAGGGGGCGGTTGATCGTGGCCGTCTGCTGGGCGAGCGCGGTCTCACGGGTGAGGCGCTCGGCGATCGCCACGATCGCGTAGACGCCGGAGGCGCCGTAGGAGAGCGCGAGCACGATCACGAGCTCCCAGATCAGGCGCGTGCGCGAGGGGGTCGCCGGCGCCGGCGCGGGGCCGGCGTTCACATGGTCGATGCTCACAGGGTCAGCGTAGCGGGAAGGCGCCTTCGGGCGAGCCGGGAGCGAGCCGGGAGCTGGTTGGTCTGGTATCCCGGACAGGGGAGGGGCGAGGCGCGTTGCCGGGGCGGGCGGGGCGCGGTGGGATGGGTGCAGCGATCCTCTATCGACTGCGCGCATCACCAGGTGCGCGGCCCCGACCGAAAGGCACGACCATGGCACACTCCAGCGCTCTTCCCGGCGCCCGCCCCGTCCGCGCCCCCCGCGGTACCGAGATCTCCGCCAAGAGCTGGCAGACCGAGGCCCCGCTGCGCATGCTCATGAACAACCTCGACCCCGAGGTCGCCGAGCGCCCCGACGACCTCGTCGTCTACGGCGGCACCGGTCGTGCGGCCCGCAGCTGGGAGGCGTTCGACGCGATCGTCGACACGCTGCGCGACCTCGAAGAGGACGAGACTCTGCTCGTGCAGTCGGGCAAGCCCGTCGGCGTCTTCCGCACCAACGTCTGGGCGCCGCGCGTGCTCATCGCCAACTCGAACCTCGTGGGCGACTGGGCCAACTGGCCCGAGTTCCGCAGGCTCGAATCCGAGGGCCTCATCATGTACGGGCAGATGACCGCGGGGTCGTGGATCTACATCGGGACCCAGGGCATCCTGCAGGGCACCTTCGAGACCTTCGCCGCGGTCGCCCGCAAGAGGTTCGGCGGCACCCTCGCCGGCACGATCACCCTCACCGGAGGCTGCGGAGGCATGGGCGGCGCCCAGCCCCTCGCGGTCACCCTGAACGAGGGGGCCTGCCTCATCGTCGACGTCGACGAGACGCGCCTGCGCCGCCGCGCAGGCAAGCGCTACCTCGACGAGGTCGCGACCGACCTCGACGAGGCGCTCGCCAAGGTGCAGCAGGCGAAGGACGAGAAGCGCGGCTGGTCCGTGGGCCTCGTGGGCAACGCCGCCGACGTGTTCCCCGAGATCCTGCGCCGTCACCGGGCCGGAGAGATCACGATCGACATCGTCACCGACCAGACCTCGGCCCACGATCCGCTCAGCTATCTGCCGAGCGGATACACGGTCGAGGAGTGGAAGGATCGTGCCGAGGCCGACCCCGAGGGCTTCACCCTCGACGCCCGGGCCTCGATGGCGGTCCAGGTGCAGGCCATGGTCGAGTTCCAGGACGCGGGATCCGAGGTCTTCGACTACGGCAACTCGATCCGCGACGAGGCCCGCCAGGGCGGCTACCAGCGCGCCTTCGAGTTCCCCGGCTTCGTGCCCGCCTACATCCGCCCGCTCTTCTGCGAAGGCCTCGGTCCGTTCCGCTGGGCGGCGCTCTCGGGCGATCCCGAGGACATCCG
>JBFXIT010000187.1:0-3299 GCA_050175655.1 Leucobacter sp. | reverse complement strand
GCACGATGATGAGGAGGGTCACCAGGAAGAATGCGCCGAGTCGCACCGAATCGCCGAAGACCAGCGCGACCAGTTCCAGCACCAGGAACTTGCTTCCGGGCAGGATCAGGATCAGGATGAGCACGTTCACGATGCGCGCGGCGGCGGTCTCGGAGCCCCGAATGCGGCTCAGCACCCGCTTCTTGACCCACAGGACGCCTTCGAGGACGATCTTGAGCAGGATCGCCGTCAGGAGCGCGAGAAGGAAGGTCTCCGAGATCACCTCGGGAAAGAGCTGGGTGAACACCCCGAGCACCACCAGGTAGACCAGCACGTCCACCAGATCCATCGGTCGAATTCTCACAGGTCGAGTGTTCCGAGGGGGTGCGGTCGCCTGGCGGATAGGTCTTTGCCGATTCCTCCAAGAGTCGGGCCGAATCCTTGTCCGGTGGCGGATCCGGTCCGGGCCGTGAACGTCAGTGGTCCCTGATGGACTGTGCCCATGAACCCGCCGCTCTCTCCCTTCAGCCCGCAGACGCTCGCGTTGAACGCGATCGTCACCGGGCTCGAATCGGTCGAGCGCGCGATACGCGAACTCGAGGCGGATCGGGTGCGACTGCTGGCCGAGGCGTTCGAGCTGGCGGCGATCGAGGGCGAGGAGGTCGGCGGCCCGGAGCGGCACACCCCATCGGGGCCGCGGGGCGAGCTGGCGCTGCGCGCGATCCGCGCCGAGCTCGCGATGGCACTGCAGGTCGGCGAGCGCACGGTCGACCGGCACCTCGCCCACGCCCACGTTCTGACCCGGCAGTTCCCCGCGGTCTTCTCTGCGTTCGAGGCCGGCGAGGTGTCGCACCGCCATGCGAGCGTCATCTGCGACGCCGGCGGCGCGATCGGCGACGGGGACGACGTCGACGCGGTACTCAGGCGCGGCGCGTACGCGGAGGAGGCGCTCCGTGTCTCCTCCGGCACCACCCCCGCCGTCCTCGCCGCCCGATCGAGGCGGATCGCCGAACGTTATGCCGAGACCTCGCTCGAGGAGCGGCACGCGGCGGCGCGTAAGCAGCGGCGGGTGTGGGTGGAGGATCGCGAGGACGGCATGGCCGATCTCTGCGCGCACCTCCCCGCGACCGAAGCGTATGCGATCAAGGATCGCCTCACCCGCATCGCACGCAGCATTGACGAGTCAGAACGTGCCCAGGGCGGGGCGGGCGGCTCTGGTGACTCCCTCGCAGGCCATCGCCGCCGCGACGAAATCCGGGCGGATGTGCTCGCCGATCTGCTCCTGAAGAGCCCTGTGGGCGTTCCCGGCGCCGTGGACCCCAGCACCGCGCCGGCCGAAGACTCGGTGCGAGCCTCGGTGCAGGTGATCGTCCCGGTCGGCCTGCTCGCGGGCTCGCCCGCCCGCAACAGCAATGCCGAGGATGGCGTGGAGGATCTGGGCAGGCCGTTCCGCGGTGACGCTCCGGAGCTCGAGGGTTACGGACCGATCGACGGATCGACCGCTCGGCGGCTGACCGGCGAAACGTCTCACTGGGAGATGGTCTGGGCGGACGAGGCGACCGGGGAGGTCCTCACGGTCGACCGCTACCGGCCCAGCGAGCAGATGCGCCGCATGCTCCGGGCACGGGACCGGCACTGCCGCTTCCCCGGATGCCGCGTGCCCGCCAGTCGATGCGACATCGACCACACCCTCGACGCGCAATACGGAGGGGCGACCGCGACCGACAATCTCGCCCACCTGTGCAGGGGCCACCACACCCTCAAGCACCACACCGGCTGGAGGGTCGAACAACGAACCGGCGGAGTACTCGAGTGGACCTCACCCACAGGCAGAACACGCCAGACTGGCCCACCGGGCCGCGTTCGTTTCGTGCCGGCCGAGGCCCCCTTCCGAGCGGGCGGACAGAACAGTCCGTAGCGCCCATCGCCTGGGTCGCCAATGCTCAAGCCTCACCCCAGACAGGGGCGAGAAGCTCGTCCAAGCCGACGCCGAGAGCTTTCGAGAGCTTCAGCCAGGTCTTGAGGTCGCCGTAGTGCTTGCCGGATCCGAGGTTCAGGATCGTCTGCCAGCTCACGCCCGAGGCCTCCGACAAATGCTCGATCGTCATGCCGGCGCGCACCCGTGCGCGGCCGATGACGACCTTGAGGGCGGTCAGGTCGGGGTCCGGCGGAATGGGCACGTCCCCAGTTCAGTGAACTTGCCTCCGATTTGCAGCACAGGATACTGTGCAAAAAGTATAGGTTCTTGTACCGTGAGGTTCCTCACTGGCCCTCGCAAGAAATACACGCCCTATGAGAGCAGGCGCTCAGGACCGAAGGCCATCCCGGCCGTGGCCGTCGTCTCTCGCCCCGAAAGGAACCCCCACATGAACCGCACGATCACCGCCCTCGCGCTCGCGGCAGCGGCAGTCTTCGGCCTCTCCGCATGCTCGGGCAGCGCCGCCCCTGCGGAGAAGGAGCCCGTCGCCGAAGCACCGGCGCCGGAACCCGCCGAGGAGAGCACAGGCATTGACGCGTCTCTCCAGGCGTGCCTCGACCTTCAGGCACCAATGGCGGAAGCCCTCGAAGGGATGCTCGAAGCTCAAGCCGGCGACGGTTCGGCTTACGAAGAGTGGAATGCCAGCTGGAACGAGCTCACCGATGCTCTTGGCAGAATCGCGCAAACCGCCGCTGATCCCGACATGAAGAGCACTGCGGCAGAGGCACATACCCATGCCGCGAAGGTCGGCGAACTCATGCCGAAGATTCAGGCCGGGGATGTGAGCGCCGCGAGCGAGCTGGTCACGGCGCAGGGCGACTTCCAGAGCGCGTACTCGAAGCTGATCACGTTCTGCATGCCCTGATCCTGCGCACGCAAAGTCGAAAGCGCCTGTCACCACTCGATTCACACGAGTGGCGACAGGCGCTTTTCTTGCGACGGAGCAGCGAAGGGCCGAGGCTCGACTACGCTTTGGCGTGCAGCGCGATCTTTCCGAGCACCCCGTTCACGAACCGCGCCGAGTCGTCCGTCGAGTACTCCTTGGCGAGCTCGACGGCCTCGTCGATCGCCACGGCGGTGGGCACCTCGGGATTGTGCAGGATCTCCCACGCGGTCAACCGGAGCAGGGCACGATCGACGTTCGGCATGCGCTCCAGGGTCCAGCCCTGCGCATAGCCCGCGATGAGCTCGTCGATCTCGTCGCGATGATCGGCAACGCCGTCGACGATCTCACGGGCGTAGAGCCACGAGGCCATCCGGTCCGGCTCCCCCGCGGCCCGCTTCGCCTCGGCCTCGACGATCGAGTCGAGCGATTCGCCGCGCACGTCGGCCTGGAACAGCA
>JBFXIT010000186.1:0-3299 GCA_050175655.1 Leucobacter sp. | reverse complement strand
TGGTCGCGAACCGGGGCGAGATCGCCATCCGCGCATTCCGCGCGGCCCACGAGTTGGGGGCGTCCACCGTCGCGGTGTTTCCGTACGAGGATCGCAATTCACTGCATCGTCTGAAGGCGGACGAGGCGTATCTCATCGGCGAGGTCGGCCATCCGGTGCGCGCCTACCTCGACGTCGCCGAGATCGTGCGCGTCGCGGTCGAGTCGGGCGCCGACGCCATCTACCCGGGCTATGGCTTCCTGTCGGAGAACCCGGAGCTCGCCGCGGCGGCCGAGGCCGCCGGGATCCGCTTCATCGGCCCCGGCCGCGAGGCGCTGGAGATGGCCGGCAACAAGGTCGCGGCGAAAGAGCACGCGATCGCGGCGGGCGTGCCGGTGCTGCAGTCGACGCCGCCGTCGACCGATGCGGATGCGCTGATCGCTGGAGCGCGCGAGATCGGGTTCCCGGTGTTCGCGAAGGCGGTCGCGGGGGGCGGCGGTCGCGGCATGCGCCGCGTCGAGCGCGAGGAGGATCTGCGCGACGCCCTGGAATCCGCGATGCGCGAGGCGGAGTCGGCGTTCGGCGATCCGACGATGTTCATCGAGCAGGCGGTGCTGCGGCCGCGCCATATCGAGGTGCAGGTGCTCGCGGACAAGACGGGGGCGACGGTGCACCTGTTCGAGCGCGACTGCTCGGTGCAGCGACGGCACCAGAAGGTCGTCGAGATCGCCCCGGCCCCGAACCTGTCGCAGGAGAAGCGGGATGAGCTCACGCGGGACGCGATCGCGTTCGCGAAGTCGATCGGCTACGAGAACGCCGGCACCGTGGAGTTCCTGCTCGACACCGAGGGCGAGCGCGCCGGGGAGCACGTGTTCATCGAGATGAACCCGCGCATCCAGGTCGAGCACACGGTCACCGAGGAGGTCACCGACATCGATCTCGTGCGCTCGCAGATGCTGATCGCGGCCGGCCAGACGCTGGAGGAGCTGGAGCTGGCGCAGGATCAGATCCACCTGCGGGGAGCCGCGCTGCAGTGCCGCATCACGACCGAGGATCCCGCGAACGGATTCCGCCCCGATCTCGGCCGCATCACCGCCTACCGTTCGCCGGGCGGCGGCGGGGTGCGCCTCGACGGCGGGACGATCAACGCGGGCGCTCAGATCAGCCCGCACTTCGACTCGATGCTGGCGAAGCTCACCTGCCGCGGCCGCACGTTCCAGGACGCGGTGGTGCGCGCCCGACGGGCCCTCGCCGAGTTCCGCATCCGCGGCGTCGCGACCAACATCCCCTTCCTGCAGGCGGTGCTCGCCGATCCCGACTTCCAGGCGGGCGACGTGGCGACCTCCTTCATCGAGGAGCGGCCCGAGCTGCTCGAGATGAACAAGCCGAAGGATCGCGCCACCCGGTTGCTGCAGCACGTGGCGAACGTCACGGTGAACCAGCCGAACGGCGTGCGACCGGGCGCCGTCGACCCGGCGTCGAAGCTGCCCCCCGTCGACCTGTCGCAGCCCGCCCCCGCCGGTCACCGGCAGCAGCTGCTCGAGCTCGGCCCCGAGGGATACGCGCGGGCGCTGCGCGAGCAGACGGCGCTCGCGGTGACCGAGACGACGTTCCGCGATGCGCACCAGTCGCTGCTCGCGACGCGCGTGCGCACGAAGGACCTGGTGCGGGTCGCCCCGTATGTCGCGCGCCTCACCCCCGAGCTGTGGTCGGTGGAGGCCTGGGGTGGCGCCACCTACGACGTCGCCCTGCGCTTTCTCGGAGAGGACCCTTGGGAGCGCCTGGCCGCTCTGCGTGAAGCAATGCCGAACGTGCCGATCCAGATGCTGCTGCGCGGCCAGAACACGGTCGGCTACACGCCGTACCCGGCGCAGGTCGCGCAGGCCTTCGTGCGGGAGGCCGCCGAGACGGGCGTCGACGTGTTCCGCATCTTCGACGCGCTCAACGACGTGAACCAGATGCGGGTGGCTATCGACGCCGTGCGCGAGACCGGCACGGCCGTCGCCGAGGTCGCGATGGCCTACACCGGCAACCTGCTCTCTCCCGCGGAGGACAAGTACACGCTCGACTACTACCTGAGCCTGGCCGACGAGATCGTCGCCGCGGGCGCGCACGTGCTCGCCGTCAAGGACATGGCGGGGCTGCTCCGACCGGCGGCCGCGGCGAAGCTCGTGACCGCGCTGCGGGAGCGCTTCGACCTGCCCGTGCACCTGCACACGCACGACACCCCCGGCGGTCAGCTCGCGACGCTCCTGGCCGCCTCCGCGGCCGGCGTCGACGCGGTCGACGTCGCGTCGGCGCCCATGTCGGGCACCACGTCGCAGCCGTCTCTCTCGGCGCTCGTCGCGGCGCTCGCCGACACCGAGCGCGACACGGGCCTCGACGCCGAGGCGGTGTACGCCCTCGAGCCCTACTGGGACGCGGTCCGCACGCTCTACAAGCCGTTCGAGTCGGGGCTGCCGTCTCCCACCGGCCGCGTGTACTCCCACGAGATCCCCGGCGGTCAGCTGTCGAACCTGCGCCAGCAGGCCATCGCGCTCGGCCTGGCCTCGAACTTCGAGAAGATCGAGGACATGTATGCGGCGGCGGATCGGATCCTCGGCCGGATCCCGAAGGTCACGCCTTCGTCGAAGGTCGTCGGCGACCTCGCTCTGCACCTGGCGGCGGTCGACGCCGACCCCGCCGACTTCGAGGCGAACCCGGGGAACTACGACGTGCCGGACTCGGTGGTCGGGTTCCTCGCGGGAGAGCTGGGGGAGATCCCCGGCGGCTGGCCCGAGCCGTTCCGCTCGAAGGTGCTCGCGGGGCGCGACGTGAACATCGCGGTCGCTCCGATCGGCGAGGACGACGCGGCGCAGCTCGCGGGCACGAGCGACGAGCGCCGGCGCACCCTGAACCGCCTGCTGTTCCCGGCCCCGACCAGCCAGTACGAGGCCTCTCGCGAGCAGTTCGGCGACCTCTCGGTACTCGATACCTCCGACTATCTCTACGGGCTCGATCCGGGCTCGGAGCACGCGATCGATCTCGCGCGCGGCGTGCGCCTGTACGTGGGGCTCGAGGCGATCGGCGAGGCGGACGACAAGGGCGTGCGCACGGTGATGGTGCGCGTGAACGGCCAGCTGCGGCAGGTGTTCGTGAAGGACGAGTCGGTCTCGGTCGACACGCCGATCGCCGAGAAGGCCGACCGCACGCTGCCCGGCCACGTGGCCGCCCCGTTCTCGGGGACCGTCACGGTGAAGGTCGCCGTCGGCGACCGGGTCGAGGCGGGTCAGCCGGTCGCGACGATCGAGGCGATGAAGATGGAGGCCGCGATCACCGCG
>JBFXIT010000185.1:0-3300 GCA_050175655.1 Leucobacter sp. | reverse complement strand
CTGCTCGCACTCCACGGCGTGCTCATCACCCGCGGCGACGATCCGGGGGAGTGGCGCCTCGACCCGTCGAACGTCGAGGTCGCGCACCACGCCGACATCGACGCGCACGCCGGCTCGTCGCGCATCCCGATCCTCTTCTGCGGGCCGCTGCTGCACCGGCTCGGCGAGGCCTTCATCCCCGACCTCGGGGGCTGCCGCATCGGCGACAGGCCCATCGACTTCCACCTCGACGCGCTGCGCAAGTTCGGCGCCGTCATCGAGAAGCTGCCGAGCGGCATCAGCCTGACCGCCCCGAACGGCCTCAAGGGCGCCGACATCGAGCTGCCCTACCCGTCGGTGGGCGCGACCGAGCAGGTGCTGCTCACCGCCGTGCTGGCCGAAGGGCAGACCGAACTGCGCAACGCCGCGATCGAGCCCGAGATCGTCGACCTCATCTGCATCCTCCAGAAGATGGGCGCGAACATCACGCTCGAGCCCAACCGCGTCATCTTCATCGAGGGCGTGCCCGAGCTCACCGGCTACACCCACCGCGCGATCTTCGACCGCAACGAGGCCGCCAGCTGGGCCGCCGCGGCGCTCGCGACCGAGGGCGACGTCGTCGTCGGCGGCGTGAAGCAGGAGGAGATGATGACCTTCCTCAACGTCTTCCGCAAGGTCGGCGGGGCGTTCGAGGTGCTCGACGACGGCATCCGATTCTGGCATCCGGGCGGCACGCTGAAGCCCGTCACCATCGAGACCGACGTGCATCCCGGCTTCATGACCGACTGGCAGCAGCCCCTCGTGGTGGCGCTCACCCAGGCGGACGGCGTGTCGACCATCCACGAGACCGTCTACGAGAACCGCTTCGGCTTCACCGAGGCGCTCAACAAGATGGGCGCGAACATCGTGGTCTACAAGGACGGCCTCGCCGACGACAACCGTCGCGTGATGCGCCGCGAATTCGAGCAGGCCGCCGTGATCACCGGCCCGACGCCGCTCACCGGCGCCGACGTCGAGGTGCCCGACCTGCGCGGCGGGTTCAGTCACCTCATCGCCGCGCTCACGGCGGAGGGCCAGTCGAAGGTCACCAACATCGGGATCATCGCGCGGGGCTACGAGAACTTCATCGAGAAGCTGCGGCTGCTGGGCGCCGACTTCGTCTTCGAAGGGTAGCGTTGAAGCATGCCTGAGAAGGTCGAACCGGCACACACCGTCAAGCTGCGCTCCAGGCCGTCGCCGGAGAAGCGACGGCCGAGCTTCTTCTGGTTTCTCGCGTCGCTGATCCTGCCGCTCTGGTCGTGCATGGTGCGCTACCGCTTCACGCCGGGATCGAAGCTGCCGCGCACGGGGCCGTTCATCCTCTCGCCCAACCACTACAGCGAGATCGACCCGCTCGTCATGGGCGCCGCCGTCTGGCACCTCGGCCGGCTGCCCCGCTTCATGGCGAAGGCCAGCCTGTTCCGCGTGCCGGTGCTCGGCTGGATCCTGCGCGGCTCGGGGCAGATCCCCGTCGAACGCGAGGGGTCGAGCCGCAAGGCCTCCGGCAACCCCATGGGCGCCGCCGGCGAGCTGATCCGCCGCGAGGCCGGCGTGATCGTCTACCCCGAGGGCACGCTCACCCGCGATCCCGACCTCTGGCCGATGCGCGGCAAGAGCGGCGCGGTGCGGCTGGCGCTGCAGTCGGGCATGCCCCTGATCCCGGTCGCGCACTGGGGCACGCAGGCACTCATGCCCCGCTACGGCAAGCGGATCCACCCCATCCCGCGCAAGACCATCCGGGTCGCCGTGGGCGAGCCGATCGACCTCTCGGCGTTCGAGGGGCGCGAGAACGAGTCGAAGGCCATCGCCGAGGCGACCGCGCTGCTGATGAGCGAGATCACGAAGCTGCTCGCCGAGCTGCGCGGCGAGCAGCCCCCGGCCGAGCGCTGGGATCCGCTCAAGCACGACCAGAGCGAGACGGGGCGCTTTTGAACCCCGACGCCCCGGGTCAGCCCGCCTCCTCGGGAGCGGGCGTCAGCACCGGCACGATCTCCATCGTGCGCGGCAACCCCAAGCGCAACCGCGGCCGCAAGGTCGCGGTGATCGGCGCCGGCAGCTGGGGCACCACCTTCGCCAAAGTGCTCGCCGACGCCGGCTGCGACGTGACGATCTGGGCGCGCCGCCCCGAGGTCGCCCAGGAGATCCAGGTCGCCAAGCGCAACACCCAGTACCTGCCCGGCATCAACCTGCCCAAATCGCTGCAGGCCACCAGTGAGATCGACCGTGCGCTGCGCGGAGCGAAGCTCGTGTTCCTCGCGGTGCCGAGCCAGTCGCTGCGCGACAACCTGCTCGAACTCGAGCCCCACCTCGAGCGCGACAGCGTGCTCGTGAGCCTCGTGAAGGGCGTCGAGAAGACCACCACGATGCGGATGAGCGAGGTCATCGTCGACGCGCTCGACATCGACCCCGAGCGGGTCGGCGTGGTCTCCGGCCCGAACATCGCGCTCGAGATCGCGAAGGAGCAGCCCACCGGCGCCGTGGCGTCGTGCTCGTCTCTCGACGTCGCACAGGAGATCGCGATCGCCTGCTCCGCCCCCTACTTCCGCAGCTACGTCAACACCGACGTCGTCGGCACCGAGCTCGGCGGTGTGCTGAAGAACCTCATCGCCCTCGCGATCGGCATCGTCGACGGGGTCGGCTACGGCGAGAACACGAAGGCCGCGATCATCACGCGCGGCCTCGCCGAGATGATCGAGTTCGCCGTCGCCCAGGGCGCGGATCCGACGACCCTCTCCGGCCTCGCGGGTCTCGGCGATCTCATCGCCACCTGCCAGTCCCCGCTCTCGCGCAACAACACCGCCGGCCGCCTGATCGGTCAGGGCTTCTCGCTCGAGGAGACGAAGGAGCAGATGCAGCAGACGGCCGAGGGCATCACCTCCGTCGCGCCCGTGCTCGAGCTGGCGCGCGAGCGCGGCATCACCATGCCCATCGTGGAACAGGTGCAGATGGTGCTGAAAGGCGAGATGTCGCCGAAGAACCTGGCCCCGCACCTGGCCACCGAAGACGACGTGCCGCAGCCCGAGCTGAGCCTCGGGGGCGAGCGGCAGGGCCGCTGGCGGCGGCTGTTCGGGCGATTGAAAGGCGAGACCGCATGAGTGCCGAGAGTCGGAAGCGCACGGTCGTACTGCACGGTGCTGATGACAAGAGGACTGTTGTCCTCTTGTTCGGAGGGCGGTCGAGCGAGCACGGGATCAGCTGCGTCACCGCGGCCGGGGTGCTGCGCGCGATCGACCGCAGCCGATTCGACGTGATCCCCGTCGGCATCACGAAGCAGGGCGCGAC
>JBFXIT010000184.1:0-3303 GCA_050175655.1 Leucobacter sp. | reverse complement strand
AGACGATCACCGCTCAGACAATCGAGGTCGAGCTGCGCCGGGGCCTCCCCCGCACTCCGGGCGGCGAGCCCTGGCCCCCGGCCGGCACCCTGGCCGTCGCGGCTCCTGCGAGCATCGCAGCTCCCGCGGCAGAGGCCGCCGCACCCGCCCCTGCTTCGGCCCTCGCCACCGATGCGGCAGCAGCCGCGGCGAGGCATGCGGGAACGACCGAGACCGCTGCCACCGCCACCGCTGCTGCGACGACGCAGACGGCTCCCTCCGCCCCGGCCCACGCCGAGGCGACCCCTTCGGATCTGTCTGCAGGGACCCTGTCTACAGAGACCCCGGCTGCCGAAGCCCCCGCCGCGAAACCGGCCGCACCGGCTGCCAAGCCCGCAGCACCTGCAAAGCTCGCGAAGCCCGCGAAGGAGCCCCGCCTCATCCGAGGCCGCACCATCGGCCAGTGGGTGCGATACGGAGTGCTCGGAGTGCTCGGCCTCGTCGTGCTCGCCGGCATCATCGTGCTCGCCGCCCGCGGCGTCACCACCCTCCCCGGCGTGCCCGAATTCCTCGAACGCTACCCCGGCGAATACCATCCCGCGGTCCCCGTCGACGAGGGGTTCCCCGCCTGGGCCCGCTGGACCCACTTCCTCAACTTCTTCTTCATGGTGCTGATCGTGCGCTCCGGCCTGCTGGTGCGCCACCAGCAGCAGCCCCCCGCCTTCTACACCCCGAAGAAGGGCGGCAAGAAGGTCAGCATCTACCTGTGGCTCCACACCTCGCTCGACGTGCTGTGGCTGATCAACGGGATCGTGTTCGTCGTGCTGCTGTTCGTCACCGGCCACTGGGCGAGGATCGTGCCCACCAGCTGGGAAGTGTTCCCCAACGCGCTCTCTGCGATGCTGCAATACCTGACGCTCGAATGGCCGGTCGAGAACGGCTGGGTGAACTACAACAGCCTCCAGCAGCTCATGTACTTCACGATCGTGTTCATCGCAGCCCCGCTGGCGGCGATCACCGGCGTGCGGATGAGCGAGTGGTGGCCCAAGGACGCCGAGAAGCTGAACCGCCTCTACCCGGCTCCGCTGGCGCGGGCGATCCACTACCCGACGATGCTGTTCTTCGTGCTGTTCGTCATCGTGCACGTGTTCCTGGTGTTCGCGACCGGGGCTCTGCAGAACCTGAACCACATGTTCGCCGGCACCGACCAGGTGTCGTGGGCCGGGTTCTGGTGGTTCGCGGCGGGGTTCGTGGTCACGGTCGGCGCGTTCCTAGCCGCCCGGCCGCTCGTACTCGCCCCGATCGCAGGCGTCACGGGCAAGATCAGCCAGCGCTGAGACCGCAAAGGGGCAGTAGTCGTCGCCTGGAATCACGGCGAACAGCATCTACTGCCCCTCTGCGGGGATCATCGCTCCCGCGTCACGACCAGATCTGCGCGAGTCGGGCGTTCCGCTCGCGTCGCGCCGCGAGCGCCTCGTCCATCGTGACCGGCACGAACCGCACCTTCGTGCCGGGCGCCATGCGCCCGAAGAGATCCATGTCGGCGCTGATGACGGTGCCGGCCTGGGCGTAGCCGCCGCCCGACACCGCATCGCAGTGCAGCACGATGGGCTGGGTGCCGCCGGGGATCTGGATCGAACCGACCGCGTATCCGGCATCCGTGATGTTCGAGGGATCCTGGCCGGCGCCGAAGGGCTGCTCGCCCTCCTTCCAGGGTGCGCCGGGGCCGTCGAAGCGCAGGCCCATGCGGTCGGCGACCGGGGTCAGCGTCCACTCGGCCTCGGTGAAGTTCTTCAGCCCCTCTTCGGTGAGCTTGTGGTCGTAGAGCCCGAGCATCACGCGCACGTTCATCTCGCGGCCGAAGTCGGGTCGCAGATCCTCGGGCACCTCGTCGAGTTGCGGCAGCCCGCCCCTCGCCGACGCTCCCACGGGCACGACGTCGCCGGCCTGCAGACCGCGGCCCTCGAAGCCGCCCATCTTGCCGATCGGGTAGGTCGAGCGCGATCCGAGCACCTCGGGCACGTCGATGCCGCCGGCGATCGCGATGAAGAACTTGCTGCCGCCCTTCAGCACCCCGAACGAGAGCTCGTCGCCGGCCGAGAGCTCGATCCTCGCGTACTGCGCGACCGGCTCGCCGTTCACCTTCACGTCGATGGGCGCGCCCGTCACCGCGATCACGGCGTCCGCGTCGGTCTTGATCTGGGGGCCCATGTAGGTGCACTCGAGCAGCGCGTCGTCGGGGGTGTTGCCGACGAGGCGGTTCGCCAGTGCTGCGGAGTACTGGTCCATCGCTCCGCCCTGGGGGATCCCGAAGCGGTAGTAGCCGAAGCGTCCGCGGTCCTGCACCGTGGTCGCCAGCCCGGGGGTGATGATCTCAAGCGCCATCGAGAGCCTCCAAGAGTGTGCGGTTGTAGCCTTCGGGATCTTCGAGCGCCGCGGCCAGGGTGAAGGTGACGGGCGCCTGCTTGTAGCGGTAGGTGCCCGCCGCGACCTCGGCCTCGATGGCCCGGTACTCGGCCTCGTCGACAGGCCGGTACTTCACGATGTCGCCCGTGCGGAACAGCACCATGAAGTCCTCGAAATCGGGCAGCTTCTGCTGAGGGTCGAAGATCGGGGTCGGGGTGATGCCGAGCATCTGGTAGCCGCCGGCGCCGCGCACCGAGTAGTGCGCGGTGAAGCACCCGCCGATGCCGATGGTGAGCGGCGGGGTGTCGGTGCGGGGGCTCAGGTACTTCGGCACCTCGAGCTGCCGCTCGCGCGGCGTGAGCTGGAAGAGGAACGGCAGACCGGCGACGAAGCCGACCATCGAGACGAGCCACGGCGTCTCGTGGTGGCGCTGGATGAACTCCTCCGCGTTCGCCAGCCCGTTCACCGCCGCCGCGTAGTCGAGGTCGGTGCCCTCGGGCTGCTGGTGGTAGCCCTCGCGGAAGCGCGAGCCCGTCTCGGTCGTGTACGGGTCGTTGTACCAGACCGGCACCTCGATGATCCGGGTCTCGAGCTCCTGCACCGTGGCCTGGCGCACGTCGCGCTCGAGCTCCTCGACGGTGCTCTTCAGCACGGCGTGGTCGAGCTCGTCGGGGTTGAAGCGGATGAGCAGCGATGCGTTCGCAGGGCAGATGTCGACGATGCCGGGGAGGCCCCGGTCCTCGAGGCCCGCGGCGATCGAGGTCGCCACGAAGTTGGCCTCCATCGACATGTCCGGGGCGATCTCGACGAGCAGGAACTCGTCGCCGCCCCAGCTGTAGCGGGCGTGATCTGGCAGTGTCATGCGGTTTCTCCCAACAGACCGGGTACGGACTCGATGTAGGTGGTGTAGTGCTTCGC
>JBFXIT010000183.1:0-3319 GCA_050175655.1 Leucobacter sp. | reverse complement strand
GGAATCTCCCACCACCACCGAAGTGATAGCCGGGGATAATAAATTGGCATTTGACAATCAAGTGCACACTATTGAGTTCTCAAGGACCAGACACCCCCCGTACACAACCCGACAAAGGTTCTCCGAGGAGCCGATCTGTTGCTCTTTTCGGCCTTCCCGGCCGTTTTTGGCAACTCGATTAACTTAACACATGGGAGCAAGCCGTCGCAAACGGGGCCGGGAAACCGGGCGTGTCGCCCGATATTCCCGGACCCCCATGCAGTCGCGACACGCTTCCGAGACGCGGTTCAAGGCACATGCGCCACGGCGCGGATCGGGGATCCGTCCACTCCCTCGAGACGCAAGGGCAGCAGCGAGACCTCGATCTCGTCGGGCACGTCTCCGAGGCCGGTGAGATTCTCCACGATTACCCCGTCGCCGCCGAGCCAGAATTCGTGCACCGGCAACCCGGTGCTCTCCTGCGGCTCGGTCGGGTCCGGGCTCAGCGCGTCGACCCCGAGCACCCGGGCGCCGCGAGCCCAGAGCTCCTCGACCAGCTCGAGGGCGAGATGGGGATGGTGCACCGCCTCGGCGTCGGCGAAGTGCCGATCCCATCCGGTCTCGACGAGCACGATGCGGGGCAGCCGCTCCGGCATCCCGGGCGGGAGCTGCTCGAGCCCGATCCGCTCCCCTGCGCCGACCCGTTCCCCCGTGCCGAGCCGCGCACGCAGCACGCGGGCCCGCCCGACCAGCAGTTCGAGCGGGATCCGGTCGACGGTGCGCCCACCCACGACCGAGTGGGAGGGCGCATCGAGGTGAGTGCCCGCATGCGAGCCGATGTGGAGGCTGGACACGGCGACCCCGTCGGCCTCGACGCTCAGCGCAGGCTCTATCGCGACCTCCGGATCGCCCGGGTAGACCGGCATCCCGGTGGCGACGGGCCGGCTCAGGTCGACGACGGCCACGGCGTCACCCGCCGAGCCGCAGCGCCGCGGTCTCGTCGGCACCGTCGAGCAGGTGCCCCGTCTCATCGCCGTCCCGCGGATCCCGCAGGCCGAGCGCCCCGTTGCGGCCGATGAGCACCATGAGGCCCCAGTAGGCCAGGAAGCTCACCGCGAAGGCGGGGATGTTCGCTCCGATCGGGCTGGGGACCACATAGGCGAGCAGGTACGAGAGCACCGCGCCGGCGACCCAGACGATCACCGCGATCCAGTTCACGCCGCCGACGTACCAGTACCGGCTCTCCCGGCGCTCGTGCAGGATCTGCCGCGAGTAGCCGCGCCGCTTCAGGATGTAGTAGTCGGCAATCATGATCGCGAACACCGGCACGAAGAACGCGCTGATGACGAACAGGAAGTCGGTGAACTGGTTCAGGAGCCCGAGGAAGGTGGAGCCGATGATCGAGATCACGCCGAGGACGAGCGCGGTCGGCAAGAACTTCAGGTGCCACTTCGACTGCGCGTTGACCGCCGAGGTGACCATGCCGAACACCACCATCGTGTTGGTCGCCATGACCGAGAGGAAGATCGCGATGCCGAGCGGCCAGCCGAACTCGGCGACGATGACGGAGGGGTCGAACGGCGCAGCGTCCGTCTGCCCGCGCAGCAGCACGGCGCTGAAGGCGACGAGGCCGAGGAACATCGAGATGCAGGTCGAGAGGGTGTACCCCACACCCGACCCCACGATCCCGGCGCTGTTGCTCTTCGCGTGCCGGTTCATGTCGGCCGAGAGCACCGTCCACGAGATCGCGGTCGCGATCACCATGTCGAGGGTGATGAAGGGGGTGCCGCCGAGGGAGGGGTCGACCGGGATCGCCGCGAACTCGGAGGGGCTGAACGCCCCGAAGGCGGCTGCGAACACGAAGCCCATCACCACGAGGATCAGCAGGGCGAGCCACGGCTCCACCCGGGAGATGCCGGTGTGCCCGAATATCGCGAGCACCACGACGATGCCCTGGCAGATCGCCGAGAAGAGGGCGGGGTTCGAGAAGCCGGTCGCCTCGTGGACGAGGTAGTTCACGGTGACGCCGGCGAGCATCGCCTGCACCCAGCTCCATCCCATCAGGATGATGAGGTTCGCGGCCGCGGGGATGATGCTGCCCCGCATGCCGAAGGATCCGCGCGTGAGCGCCATCGTCGGCAGGCCGGTGCGCGTGCCCATGTTGCCGACGAGGGTCAGCACCACCACGCCGATCAGCGTGCCGATCACGATCATGGCGCTCGCCGTGCCGAACGACACGGCGGGCACGAACAGCGTGCCGGTCAGCAGCGTCGTCACGACGAGGTTCGCCGCGAGCCAGATCATGCCGATGCGCAGCACGCCCTGGGTGCCGCGGACCGGGCCTGCTGAGTCGCCGTGTCCGTCGAGGTTGACGGCCATCGTCTCGGGGCTGGTCATGATGCGCTCCCCTCGGTCGCCGGCGAAGGTGTCGGCGGGACAGTGGAGAGGTGCTCGTGGATCGCGGTGAGCCCGCCGCCCGGGGTCGTGCGGAAGACGATGCTCTCCCGCTCCACGTAGGAGTCGGGGCCGTCTGGCGAGTCGATGCCGGTGGCGACGGTGTGGCTGAACACGGCGCCGCCCTCGAAGGTCTGCACGAGACGGTCGCTCGAGCTGCAGGCGGTGACGCGCCATCCGCTCGCGATCCATCCGGCCCAGAGGGCCTCGTACTCGGCGCGCGAGTTCAGGCGCGCGGGCTCCGGGTGGAAGACGAACGACGCGAGCGGATCGAAGCCCGCGAAGTAGGCGTCGGTGTCGGTCGCGGCGAAGGCGGCGACGATGGCGTCGGCCGCCGCGAGTACCTCCGCTTCGGTGGGGGTGTGCATGGGAGTGCTCCTTCGGACTCTGTCGGCCGGTCCCGGGCCCGGGATCGGATTCGGGTTGGCGGCGGGCGCGGCCGCCCGCCGCCGATTCACTGGTCGCGCGCGGCCATCGCGGTCACGAGCTCGTAGACGACGTGGCTCGCGGCGACCGCCGTGATCTGCGCGTGGTCGTAGGCGGGGGCGACCTCGACGACGTCGGCGCCCACGATGTTCAGATCGGCGAGCCCGCGGATCATCCGCAGCAGCTCGCGGCTGGTCAGGCCGCCGGCCTCGGGCGTTCCCGTCCCGGGCGCGTGCGAGGGATCGAGCACGTCGATGTCGATCGAGATGTAGAGCGGCTTGTCGCCGACGCGGTGGCGGATCCGCTCGAGCGCCGCCGGCACGCCGTTCTCCTCCACGAACTCGGTGGTGACGATCTGGAAGCCGAGCTTCACGTCGTCGTCGAGGTCGCCCTTGCCGTAGAGCGGGCCGCGGATGCCGCCGTGCATGCTGGCGGTCATGTCGATGAGGCCCTCTTCCGA
>JBFXIT010000182.1:0-3323 GCA_050175655.1 Leucobacter sp. | reverse complement strand
GCCGCATCGGTCACCACCGAGATCCTCTGGTACGCGCAACTCGGCCACCTGCCCGTGCTCATGACGCAGTGGATCGCCGCAGGCGTGATGTTCCTCATCGGCTTCGTGGCGATGGCGGTGCCGGTGTTCGTGTCGATCGAGGTGGCCTACCGCACCCGGCCCGTGTACGCGAGGCTGACGGGGCAGCTCGACCGCTATCAGGAGCTGATCGAGCCGCTGCGGCGCGTGATCAAGTGGGGCCTGCCCGCCGTCATCGGCCTGTTCGCCGGATTCGCATCGGCGGCGCAGTGGCAGCGGGCGCTGCTCTGGCTCAACTCGTCGCCGACGGGCCAGACCGATGCCGAGTTCGGCTTCGACGTCTCGTTCTTCCTCTTCGACCTGCCCCTCTGGCAGGGGATCGTCGCGTTCGCCTCGGCGGTCGTCCTCATCAGCCTGATCCTGGGCGTGGCGACGAGCTATCTCTACGGCGGCATCACCTTCTCCGGGCGCGACGTGCGCGTCTCGAAGGCGACGCGGATCCAGGCCGCGGTGCTCGCGGCCCTCTACCTCCTCCTCCAGGGGGTCAGCCTGTGGCTCGATCAGTACGCCACGCTCACCGACACCGGCGGGCTCTTCACGGGCGCCACCTTCTCCGCGGTCCACGCCGTGATCCCGGGCAAGCAGATCCTCGCAGGCATCGCCGTGCTCGTCGCGCTCCTCTTCATCGTCACGGCGTTCACCGGCAAGTGGCGGCTGCCCGTCATCGGCACGGCCCTGCTGCTCGTCTCCGCGCTCGTCGTCGGAGTCGGCTACCCGTGGAGCGTCCAGCAGTTCCAGGTCCGCCCCGACGAGAAGAGCCTCGAGAACGACTACCTCGAGCGCAACATCGAGGCGACCCGCGTCGCCTACGGCATCGACAAGGTCGAGGTCGAGCGCTACGACGCGGTGACCGATGCCGAGCCGGGGCAGTTGCGGGGCGACGCGGTCACGACCGCGAACATCCGCATCATCGACCCCCAGATCGTCTCTCCGACCTTCGCGCAGCTCGAGCAGAGCCGCCAGTACTACCAGTTCCCCGATTCGCTGAGCGTCGACCGCTACGACATCGACGGCAAGATCGAGGACACGGTCTCGGGCATCCGCGACATCAACATCGACCAGCAGACCGGCTGGTACAACCGTACGCTCGTCTACACGCACGGCTACGGACTGGTCGCAGCATACGGCAACCAGCGCTCGGCCGGCGGCGAGCCCGTGTTCCTCGAGAGCGGCATCCCCACCGGCGGGCGCCTCACCGACACCCGGGCCTTCGAGCCGCGCGTCTACTTCGGCATGAACTCGCCGGAGTACTCGATCGTCGGCGGTGAGCGGGACCGTCCCATCGAGCTGGACTTCCCGGCCGACGATCAGAGCGAGGATCCCGCTACCCCCGAGCAGACCGCCGATGAGACGGCCGCCGACGAAACGGCCACCGACGGGGCAGGCGCCGACGACGCGAACGCGGATAAGACCGAGAGCGCCGAGTCGGAGCCGGCCCCCGAGCCGGCCGACGCCGAGGAGGTCGCGGAGACCGACGGCACCCGTCAGAACCTCACCACGTTCTCGGGCGACGGCGGCCCCACGCTCGACAACATCTTCACGAAGCTGATCTACGCGCTGAAGTTCCAGGACATGGAGATCCTGCTCTCGGGAGCGGTGGTCGACGGATCGCAGATCCTCTACGATCGCAAGCCGACCGACCGCGTCCAGAAGATCGCCCCGTACCTGACGCTGGACTCCGCCCCCTACGCCTCGGTGGTCGACGGGCGCGTCGTATGGATCATCGACGGCTACACCACCTCGGCGAACTACCCCTACAGCGAGCTCAAAGACATGAACGCGCTGACGGTCGACGCGGACAACCCGCGCACGACCGCGCTGGCGAACCCCATCAACTACATCCGGAACTCGGTGAAGGCGACCGTGGACGCCTATGACGGCTCGGTGAAGCTCTACGCCTGGGACGCTGAGGATCCGCTGCTGCAGGCCTGGGGCAAGGTGTTCCCGGGCACGCTGCACAGCGTCTCCGAGATGAGCGGGGACCTGCTCAGCCACGTGCGCTATCCGAGCGACCTGTTCAAGGTGCAGCGCGAGGTGCTCGCCACCTACCACGTCACCGACGCCGGGGCCTTCTACTCGACGGAGGACGCGTGGCGCACGCCCAACAACCCGGTGGCGAGCGGCACCACGACGGCCGCGACGACGACCGCGACCGGGACGACCGCGACGGAAAGGGCCAAGCAGCCGCCCTACTACCTGACCCTGGCGGCCGGAGCCAATGCCGATCCGAGCTTCTCGATCTACTCGACCTACATCCCACGGGCCGAGGGCTCGGGCCAGCGCGACATCCTCACCGGATATCTCGCGGCGAACGCCAACGCCGGATCGACTCCCGGCAAGGTGTCGGACGACTACGGCACGCTCAAGCTGCTGACGCTGCCCAAGGGCACCAGCATTCCCGGCCCCGGTCAGGTGCAGAACAGCTTCACCACCGACCCGGACGTGTCGAATCTGCTGAATGTGCTGCGCCTGGGCGACAGCACGGTGATCAGCGGCAACCTGCTCACGCTGCCGGTCGGCGGTGGCCTGCTCTACGTGCAGCCCGTCTACGTCAAGGCCTCGTCGGGCACGAGCTTCCCGATCCTGCAGAAGGTGCTCGTCTCGTTCGGCGATGACATCGCGTTCGAGGACACGCTGGACGCTGCGCTCGATGAGCTCTTCGGCGGCAACTCCGGGGCCGAGGCAGGCGATGGAGAGGTCGTCGTCGATCCCGACGGGCCCGGCGACGGCGCCGACGGGGGCGACAGCAGCGAAGACGGCTCCGGCTCGTCGGAGCCTCAGCCGGCCGATCTCGAGAGCGCTCTGCGCGATATGCGGCAGGCGCTCGCCGACCGCGACGAGGCGATGAAGGCCGGCGATTGGACCGCGTTCGGCGAGGCCGATGCCCGCCTGCGCGACGCGATCGAGCGGGCGCTGCAGGCGCAGTAGTCGGAAGGCGGCGATAGGCGCTCGGGCTGAGCGCCTATCGCCGCTCACATGATGCGCAGAAGCACTGCGCGAAATCTCGCAGAATGAGATGCGGCGAGTCGGCTGCGGTGCATCGCCGGACAAAGCCGAAGGCCCGGAATCCGTTGGGATTCCGGGCCTTCTCTCGTTGCGGGGACAGGATTTGAACCTGCGACCTCCGGGTTATGAGCCCGGCGAGCTACCGAACTGCTCCACCCCGCGGCACAAGAAGTTAGCCTAGCATGCCTCGGCCATAAGCGCGAATCGGTCCGTTGCGCCTCTGTGCACAACGGCGGAGA
>JBFXIT010000181.1:0-3334 GCA_050175655.1 Leucobacter sp. | reverse complement strand
ACCTCTGGGTCATCGAGCGGATGCTCGATCGCATGTTCATCGGCGAGCCGCCCGGAATGCACGACCGGCTGCTCGACTTCTCGACGCCGGTGACCGGCAGCGCCTACTTCGTGCTGGCGCCCGAGGCCCTGGCCGGACTGGCGTAGCGGTCGCCGCGACCCGCCGGGCTTGGCGAATTCGCGCGATCTGAGTTATAGTCAAATTGACTCTAAGTCGAGAGGAAAAGGAGGCGGGTCATGGACTACTCGAAAGTCAGTGCGAGCGAGCGCCGGTTCCTGCCGCCCGCGGTCGCCGTCTCGACCGTCGCCTTCGCCCTGCGCCCGCCCGAGGGCGCGCGTCTGGGATGCGCCGATGCGCCCTGCGACGAGTCCGCTCCGGGATCCCCGGCCGCGCCTCTCTGGATCCCGCTCGTGCGACGCACCCGCCCGCCCTTCGCGGATCGCTGGGCGCTGCCCGGCGGGCCGATCCCCTGGGACGAGGCGCTCTCCGACACCGCTCTGCGCACCCTTCGGGCGGCGGTGCTGAGCGACCCCGGCTACCTCGAGCAGCTCTACTCGTTCGGGGCGGTCGAGCGCTCGGCAGAGGCGCAGCGGCTCGTCACGATCGCCTACTGGGCGCTCTACGGCGAGCAGGATCTCGCTGCGGTGCCCCGCGGGGCCGGGGACGGCGGCGCGCCCGGCGACGCCGACCCGAACGTCGCCTGGTTCCCGGCCGACCGCCTGCCCGGCCTCGCCTTCGACCACGCGGAGATCGTCGCCTACGCGCTGTGGCGCCTGCGCATCAAGACCGAGTATCAGGCCGTCGCCCACCGCTTCCTCGGGCCGGTGTTCACGCTCGCGCAACTGCGGGGCGTGCATGAGGCGATCCTGGGAGAGCCCGTCGATCCCGGTAATTTCAGGCGGCAGATGCTTGCCCAGGGCCGGCTCATCGACACCGGCGGCGTGCAGACCGGCGGGCGGCACCGCCCGGCGAGGCTCTACCGCTTCCGCGACGACCCCGAGCCCGAGCCCGTCTCCCTACCCGTAGCCGTCTGACACCCCGCCGTCCGAGCACCCGACTTCACCTCCATCCCGCATTCCAGCAACGAATCCCAGCAGTAAGAGGAACCGACATGAGCAGCGTCGCCGAACTCATCAGCCGTGCAGCCGCGACCGAGGCCGCCGCCGCGCAGGCCCCTGCGCAGGCTCCAGCGCAGATACCCGGCCACCGGCGCCCGATCGCGCTCCGCGCCACCGGGGCATCCAGCTGCGACACGGGGCTCGCGCGCGATCCCTGGGCCATCGACCGCGCGCCCGGCTACGGTCCGGGCGCCTCGTCCGGTGACCATATCCCGGGCGACGCCCCCCGCCAGGGCCCGCTCCCCGCACGCTACACGGACGCGAGCGAGGAGCAGCTCGACCGGTGGATCGTCGAGGCGAAGGAAAAGCTCGGCGACCGCGTGCAGATCCTCGGGCACTTCTACCAGCGCGACGAGATCGTGAAGTACGCCGATTTCATCGGCGACTCCTTCATGCTGGCCCAGGCCGCGAAGCGGCACCCCGAGGCCGAGGCCTTCGTCTTCTGCGGCGTGCACTTCATGGCCGAGACCGCCGACATCCTCTCGACGCCGGAGCAGGCCGTGATCCTGCCGAACCTCGCCGCCGGCTGCTCGATGGCCGACATGGCGACGATCGACCAGGTCGAGGACTGCTGGCGCGAGCTGACCGAAGTGCTCGGCGAGGAGCCCGACGCCGAGGGCCGGGCACCGGTGATCCCGGTCACCTATATGAACTCGTCTGCCGCGATCAAGGCGTTCTGCGGGCGCAACGGCGGCATCGTCTGCACCTCGTCGAACGCGCGGACCGTGCTGGAGTGGGCGTTCGAGCGCGGGCAGCGCGTCGTGTTCTTCCCCGACCAGCACCTCGGCCGCAACACCGCGAAGGCGATGGGGATCGGCGAGGATCTCATGCCGCTGTGGCGCGCCCACCTGCCCCGCGGAGGCAACACCGAGGAGGCGCTGCGCGACTCGCGGGTGATCCTGTGGAACGGCTTCTGCTCGGTGCACAAGCGGTTCACCGTCGACCAGATCGAGCGGGCACGGGCCGAGTTCCCGGGCGTGCGCGTGATCGTGCACCCCGAGTGCCCGGCCGCCGTGGTCGAGGCCGCCGACGGCAACGGGTCGACCGACTACATCCGCAAGCAGATCGAGGCCGCATCTCCGGGCGACGTGATCGCGGTGGGCACCGAGATCAATCTCGTCAACCGCTTGCAGGAGCAGCATCCGGAGCTCACGATCTTCTGCCTCGACCCCGTCGTCTGCCCCTGCTCGACGATGTACCGCATTCACCCCGCCTATCTCGCGTGGACGCTCGAGTCGCTCGTCGCCGGCGAGATCCCGAACCGGATCACCGTCTCCGACGCGGTGGCCGAACCCGCGCGCGTGGCGCTCGAGAGGATGCTGGCGGCGAAGCCATGATCCTCATCCTGGGGTCGGGCGTCGCAGGGCTCGCCTGCGCGCTCGCCGTCGCCGAAGCCGGCGGTCACGCGGCGATCGTCACGCCGGGCGCGCTCTCTACTGTCGAGGGCGCGGGTGCCGTCGAGAGCGCGGGTGCCGTCAGGGGGATCGATGCCGTGCTCGCCGGGGGGAACACGGCGATGGCCCAGGGCGGCATCGCCGCCGCGGTGGGCCCCGACGACACTGCGGCCCTCCACGCCGGGGACACCGTCGCAGCGGGCGTCGGCCTGGTCGACGCCGAGGCGGCCGCAGTGCTCACCTCCGAGGGAGCCGCGGCAGTGCGCGCGCTGATCTCTGCGGGGTTCCCCGCCGACCGCACCGCGGACGGCACCCTCGCGCTCGGGCTCGAGGCCGCCCACAGCCGCTCGCGCATCGTGCACGCGGGGGAGGACCACACCGGCGCCGTGCTGCACGAGTACCTCACCTCGAGAGTGCTCGGCTTCGTCGGTGCTGAGCGTATCGGTGCTGAGCATATCGGTGCCGGGCGGATCGAGCTGATCGAGCGCACCACCGCGGTCTCGCTGCTGAACGACTCGGGCGCCGTCGCCGGCGCCGTGCTGCGCGACGCGGACGGGCGGCTCTCGGCGGTGCGCTCGGAGGCCGTGGTGGTGGCGACCGGTGGCTACGCCGGCCTGTTCCAGCGCACGAGCGGTCACCCCGGGGCGCGAGGCGAGGGCGTGGTGCTCGCCGCGCGCGCGGGGGCGCTCTTCGCCGATCTCGAGTTCGTGCAGTTCCATCCGACGGCTCTCGTCGGCACCGGCTTCCTCGTCTCGGAGGCGGTGCGCGGGGCCGGCGCCGTGCTGCGCGACGGCTCGGGGGAGCGGTTCATGGCCTCGGTCC
>JBFXIT010000180.1:0-3339 GCA_050175655.1 Leucobacter sp. | reverse complement strand
GGCACACGGCAATCCTCGCAGACCACGCCGCCGAGCTGCACGACGACGAGCGTGTGCGGGCCGGGCGCACCGCAGCGCACGCACTCGTCGAATCCGGGCGCCCAGCCCGCGGCGGCCATCGCGCGCAGCAGGTAGCCGTCGCGCACCAGCTCGGGCGCGATCCGGCCCTGGGCGAGCGTGCGCAGCGCGCCGACGAGCAGCCGGTACTGCTCGGGGGCCGGGCCGGCGTCGGTGAGACGCTCGGCGGTCTCGACCATCGCGCTGCCGGCGCGGTAGCGGTCGTAGTCGTCGCTGATGTGGGGCCCGTACGAGCCGAGGGTGGAGGCCTGGGTGATGGTGTCGAGGGTGCGGCCCTCGTAGAGCTGCAGGTCGGCGACCATGAAGGGCTCCAGGCGTGCGCCGAACTTCGACGAGGTCCGCCGCACGCCCTTCGCCGCGGCGCGCAGCAGCCCCCGGCCGAGCGTGAGCAGCGTCACGATCCGGTCGGCCTCGCCCAGCTTCTGGGTGCGCAGCACGACGCCTTGTTCGCGGTAGAGGGGCACGCCCCCAACCTATCGAACGCGCGGCGTATCGGAGAGTGCACGAAGGAGCGCATGAGAGAATGGGGTCATATGTCTGCCACCGCGATCACCGCTCCCCGCCTGCGCATCGGCGATCTCGAGCTCGAGGTCCCGGTCGTGCTGGCGCCCATGGCGGGCATCACCAACACGGCGTTCCGCCGCCTCTGCCGCGAGTACGGGGCGGGCCTGTACGTGAGCGAGATGATCACGAGTCGCGCCCTGGTCGAGCGTACGCCGGCCTCGCTGCGGCTCATCAAGCATCACGAGAGCGAGACGCCGCGCTCCATCCAGCTCTACGGCGTCGATCCTGTCACGGTGTCGGAGGCGGTGCGGTTCCTGGTGGATCAGGATCTCGCCGACCACATCGACCTCAACTTCGGATGCCCGGTGCCCAAGGTCACGCGCAAGGGCGGCGGATCCGCTCTGCCGTGGAAGAGCGATCTGTTCCGCGCCATCGTCGAGGGCGCGGTGAAGGCGGCGGGTGAGATCCCGCTCACGATCAAGATGCGCAAGGGCATCGATCAGGATCACCTGACCTATCTCGAGGCGGCCCGCGCCGCCGAGGGCGCCGGGGTGGCCGCCATCGCGCTGCACGGGCGCACGGCGAGCGAGTTCTACTCGGGGCATGCCGATTGGGATGCGATCGCGACGCTCAAGGAGACGATCACGAGCGTCCCGGTCCTCGGCAACGGCGATATCTGGTCGGCGGACGACGCGATTCGCATGGTGCGCGAGACCGGCTGCGACGGCGTGGTCGTGGGGCGCGGCTGCCTGGGACGGCCCTGGCTGTTCGGGGATCTCGCGGCTGCGTTCCGCGCCGAGGCGGGAGAGATCAGCCGCGAGGAGGCCGCCGCCGCGGTGGCCCGGCCGCCCCTCGGCTTCGTGATGGATGCGATGCGCCGTCACACCGAGCTGCTGGTCGAGTTCTTCGGGGCCGAGGACGGGCGGGGCGACGAGGATCGGGCCTGCCGCGACATCCGCAAGCACGTCGCCTGGTACTTCAAGGGCTACGGCGTCGGCGGCGACACCCGGCGCGCGCTGGCCGCCGTCGAGTCTCTCGCGCAGATGGACGAGATCTTCGGCACGATGGACGCCTCGATGCCCTACCCGGGCGAAGGGGCCGAGGGCCAGCGCGGCCGCGCGGGCAGCCCGAAGAGGGTCGCGCTGCCCGACGGGTGGCTGACCAGCCGCACGAGCGAGGGAGTCGACTACTCCGAACTCGTCGAGGCGGAGCGTCAGGGGCTCGGCGGCGACGGTGGCTGATCTCGCGGCAGAACGGCCGGCCGTGACGGCCGACCTTCCGACCGGCTACGACGACCACGACGTCGAGCGGTTCGTGCCCGAGCACCATTCGGGCCACCGCAGCGACTTCGCGCGGGATCGCGCGCGGGTGCTCCACTCGAGCGGCTGGCGGCGGCTGGCCGCGAAGACGCAGGTGCTCAGCCCGACCGCAGGCATCGACTTCGCCCGCAACCGGCTGACGCACTCGCTGGAGGTCGCCCAGATCGGCCGCGAACTCGCGGTGTCGCTCGGCCTCGCTCAGGACGTGGTAGACACGGCCTGTCTGGCGCACGATCTCGGTCATCCCCCCTTCGGCCACAACGGCGAGCGGGCGCTCGACGCATGGGCGCAGGGCTCCGGCGGCTTCGAGGGGAACGCGCAGACGTTGCGGATCCTCGCCCGTCTCGAGCCCAAGCGCTTCGACGACGAGGGTCGCAGCGTCGGCCTGAATCTCACGCGGGCCACGCTCGACGCGAGCTGCAAGTACCCGTGGTCCCTCGCCGACGCGCCGCCCGAGTATGCGCGACCGGGCGGCACCAAGTTCGGCTACTTCCCCGACGACGCGCCGATCTTCGAGTGGATGCGCCTCGAAGCGCCCGAGGGCCGCAAATGCGTCGAGGCGCAGGCGATGGATCTCAGCGACGACATCGCCTATTCGGTGCACGACTTCGAGGACGCGGTCGTCGGCGGCTTCATCGATCCCGAGCTGCTGACCGCCCGCGAGGGGCACGACGCGTTGATCCGCGCCGTCGCGGCCTGGGCCGGCGGATCCTTCTCGGAGGACGAGCTGGGGGCGGCTTACGAGAGGATCGCCGAGGCTCGTACCTGGATCACCCGCTGGGAGGGGTCGCGTCGGGATCAGGCCCGGCTCAAGAACTTCACCAGCGAGATGATCGGCCGCTTCGCGCGCGCCGCGATCCGCGAGACCCTCGAAGCCGCGGACGGGCGGCCGCTCGCGCGCTACGGCGCCGACATCGTCGTGCCCCGCGAGGTGCGGGCCGAGATCGCCGTGCTGAAGGGCATCGTCGCGGCCTATGTGATGGAGATCGACCGGCGCCAGCCCATCTACCGTCGTCAGCGCGAGCTGCTCACGGAGCTGCTCGACACGCTGTGGCACGGCGAGGGCAGGGACCTCGAACCGGCGTTCGCCGCCGACTTCCGCGCCGCCCGGAGCGATGCCGACGCGCGCCGTGCCGTCGTCGACCAGGTCGCATCGCTCACCG
Source organism: Leucobacter sp. (assembly GCA_050175655.1). Classification (GTDB taxonomy): domain Bacteria; phylum Actinomycetota; class Actinomycetes; order Actinomycetales; family Microbacteriaceae; genus Leucobacter. The sequence goes on along the minus strand of JBFXIT010000180.1, from coordinate 275 downwards.
ATCAGGGGGCCATCGCCTGGTACGACCGGCTCTGCGCGGTGCCTCTGGTCTGAACGCCGTCGCCGAGCGATACACTCGGGAACTATGGCCGGCAGGATCAAAGCGAGCGACGTCGAGGAGGTCAAGCGTCGCACCAACATCGCCGACCTCGTGGGCGACTACGTCGCGCTCAAGTCGGGCGGCGTCGACTCGATGAAGGGCCTGTGCCCGTTCCACGACGAGCGCAGTCCCAGCTTCCACGTGCGCCCGGCGCTCGGCTACTACCACTGCTTCGG
>JBFXIT010000179.1:0-3351 GCA_050175655.1 Leucobacter sp. | reverse complement strand
CCGTTCGGGCGCCAGACGACGACCTCGGCGTTGCGGCGCATGCGCGCGCCCCGGCGCATCGTGACGACCTCGCCGGCCGCGCCCGCGGCGAACACCCGCCGTTCGGGCCGGTTCAGCATCTCGTCGGAGAGCGCCCGCTCGAGCTCGCGCACCCGGCCCTGCAGTTCGGCGACGCGGTCCTCGAGCTCCAGCACCCGCCGGATGCCCTCGAGGCTCAGCCCCTCGGCCGAGAGCCGTGCGACCTCGCGCAGGCGCGCGACGTCGTGCAGCGAGTAGCGGCGGGTGTTGCCCCGCGTGCGCTGCGGCGATACGAGGCCGATCCGGTCGTACTGCCGCAGCGTCTGCGGGTGCATCTCGGCGAGCTCGGCCGCCGCCGCGATCGCGAAGATCGGGGTGCGCCGATCCATCTGCGCGCTCATGAGACTAGCCCCTCGCCCTCGCCAGCAGGTCTGCGCGGGGGTTCTCGTCGGGCTCCACCTCGCGATAGGCCTCGAGCGCCTGCTTGGCCTCGTCGCTCAGGTGCGACGGCACGGCCACCTGGACCTCGGCCAGCAGATCGCCGGTGCCCTTGGAGGAGTGCACGCCCCGGCCCTTGACCCGCAGCACGCGGCCGCTCGGGGTGCCGGGCTGGATCTTGAGCTTCACCGGGTTGCCGCCCAGCGTCGGCACCTCGACCGTCGCGCCCAGCGCCGCCTCCGAGAAGGTGACCGGCAGGGTCAGACGCAGGTTCTGGCCGTCGCGCTCGAACACCGGGTGCTTGCGCACGTGCACGGTGAGGATGATGTCGCCCGGCTTGCCGCCGTCGGGGCTCGGTTCGCCCTTGCCGCGCACCTTGATCTTCTGCCCGTCGCCCACGCCCGCGGGGATCTTCACCTTCACCTGGCCGGTCGGGGCCTGCAGGGTGACGGTGTCGCCTCGCACGGCGGTCTCGAAGTCGAGCGTCGTCGAGGCGTTGATGTCGCGCCCCGGCACGGGCCCGCGCGGCTGGCGCGCGCCCCCGCCGAACATGTTGAAGATGTCCTCGTAGCCGCCGGCGCCGCCCTGCTGGAAGGTGTACTGGCGCCCGCCGGGCCCACCGGGCCCACCGAACATGCCGCCGAAGATGTCCTCGAATCCCTGGCCGCCGGCGCCGCCCGCGGTGAAGCGGGCGGATCCTGCGCCCATGGCGCGGATCTGATCGTACTCGGCGCGCTGCTCCTTGTCGGAGAGCACCGAGAACGCCTCGCTGATCTCCTTGAACTTGGCCTCGGCCTTCGCGTCGCCCGGGTTCGAGTCGGGATGGTACTTGCGCGCGAGCTTGCGGTACGTCTTCTTCAGCTCGGCGTCGCCGACATCTTTCGAGACGCCGAGGATCTGATAGAAGTCCTTCTCGAGCCAGTCCTGACTAGCCATCTGCCCCCACCGCCACCGCTACCTTGGCGGGGCGCAGCTCGACAATGCCGATGCGATAGCCCCGCTCGATCACGTCGAGCACGGTCGGCTCCTCGGTGCCGGGAACCGGCACCTGGGCGATCGCCTCGTGAATCTGCGGATCGAAGGGCTCGCCCTTCTCGCCGAAGGCCTCGACGCCCATCCGCTCGAGCACTCCGCGGATCTTCTGCGCGATGGTGGCGAACGCGGTGCCCTCCTCGAGGTCGCCGTGCTGCTCGGCCCGGTCGAGATCGTCGAGCACGGGCAGCAGCCCGCTGATCGCGGCAGCGGTCGCCCGCTGCTTCTCGACCTCGGCGTTCGCCTCGGTGCGCTTGCGGTAGTTCGCGTACTCCGCGCTCAGGCGGCGGAGATCCTCGAGGTGGTCGCTCGCCTCCTCGCCGTCGGATTCCTCCGCCGCTTCCGCCTGCTCTGCATCCTGAGCCTCGCCAGAAGCGCCGGGAGCGGCGGGGCCGTTGTCGGCCCCCGCCGCTTCCTCGGTCTGCTCGGCGTCCAGGATGTCATCGACCGTGAAGTCGTCGTCCTGTTCGGCCATGGTTACTTCTGCTCCTCGTCGTCCTCGACCACCTCGGCGTCGACCACGTCCTCATCGTCCGCCTCCGCGCTCTCGGAGCCGGCCTCGGGCGCGGCCTCCTGAGCGGCCTGGTAGATCGCCTGGCCGAGCTTCTGCTGGCTCTCGCCCAGCTTGTCCGCAGCGGTCTTGATGGCCGCGTCGTCGTCGCCGGCAAGCGCCTCCTTCAGTGCGTCGAGATCGCCCTGGACCTCGGCCTTGACCTCGTCGGGCAGCTTGTCCTCGTTCTCAGAGATCAGCTTCTCAACCGAGTAGGCGAGCTGCTCGGCGGCGTTGCGCTGCTCGAGGGCCTCCGCGCGCTTCTTGTCCTCGGCGGCGTGCTCCTCGGCCTCGCGCACCATGCGCTCGATGTCCTCCTTCGAGAGGCTCGAGCCGCCCGAGATGGTGATGGTCTGCTCCTTGCCGGTGCCCTTGTCCTTCGCCGCCACCTGCACGATGCCGTTGGCGTCGATGTCGAAGGTGACCTCGATCTGCGGGACGCCGCGGGGAGCCGGGGCGATGCCGGTCAGCTCGAAGGTGCCGAGCGGCTTGTTGTCGCGGGTGAACTCGCGCTCGCCCTGGAACACCTGGATCGCCACCGAGGGCTGGTTGTCATCCGCCGTGGTGAAGGTCTCCGAGCGCTTGGTCGGGATGGCCGTGTTGCGCTCGATGAGCTTGGTCATGCGCCCGCCCTTGGTCTCGATGCCGAGCGACAACGGGGTGACGTCGATGAGCAGGACGTCCTTGCGCTCGCCCTTCAGCACGCCGGCCTGCAGAGCGGCGCCGACCGCCACGACCTCGTCGGGGTTGACGCCCTTGTTGGGCTCGCGGCCTCCGGTGAGGCTCTTCACGAGCTCGGTGACGGCGGGCATGCGGGTCGAGCCGCCGACGAGCACGACGTGGGCGATGTCGCTCACCTTGACGCCGGCCTCGGCGATCACGTCGTTGAACGGCTTGCGGGTGCGCTCGAGCAGATCCTTCGTCAGCTCCTCGAACTTGGCGCGCGAGAGCGTCTCGTCGAGGTTCGCCGGGCCGTTCTCGGTCAGCGAGAGGTAGGGCAGCTGGATCTGCGCGCTCATCGAGCCCGACAGCTCCTTCTTCGCCTGCTCCGCGGCCTCCTTGAGGCGCTGCAGCGCGATCTTGTCCTTCGACACGTCGACGCCCGAGGTCGCCTTGAACTGCTGGATCAGCCACTCGACGATGCGCTGATCCCAGTCGTCGCCGCCGAGGCGGTTGTCGCCCGCGGTCGCGCGCACCTGGATGGTCGAGAAGTCGTCGTCCTTGCCCACCTCGAGCAGCGAGACGTCGAAGGTGCCGCCGCCGAGGTCGAAGACGAGGATCAGCTCGTCCTCCTTGCCCTTGTCGAGGCCGTA
>JBFXIT010000178.1:0-3357 GCA_050175655.1 Leucobacter sp. | reverse complement strand
GAGACTCGCGGTGGCGCTCATCGCGGCCGGCGGCCGCCACCTCGACGAGCTGAACCCGTGCGCCGACGTGCACCTCGGAGGCGGCATCAGGGTGCATGCCGCGCTGCCGCCGATCGTCGTCACGGGGCCGGCCCTCTCGATCCGCCTGCCCCGCGTCGAACCGCCCGGTTTCGCAGATCTCGTGGCTCGGGGGCTCTGCGACCCCTCCACCGCATCGCGCCTCGCGGCCGCGGTCTCCGCTCGCCGCAATCTGCTGGTGACCGGGGGCACCGCCACGGGCAAGACGACGCTACTCGCCGCACTGCTCGACCTCGTTCCGCAGAGCGAGAGGATCATCACCATCGAGGACGTCGCCGAGCTGCGTCTCGCCCACCCCCATCGCGTCGCCCTCGAGGCGAGGCAGCCCAACGCCGAGGGCGCCGGCGAGGTGACCTTGGAGCGACTGCTCCGGGAGGCATTGCGGATGCGGCCGGATCGCATCGTGCTGGGGGAGTGCCGGGGACCGGAACTGGCGACCATGCTCTCGGCGTTGAACACCGGCCACGACGGCGGAGCGGCGACCCTGCACGCGAGCAGCATCGCCGGGGTGCCCGCGAGACTCGAAGCGCTCGGCGCGCTCGCGGGGCTCGATCCGCCCGCGCTCGCCAGGCAGGCGGTATCCGCGCTGGATCTGGTCGTGCATCTGGAGCGCAAGGAGTCGGGGGAGCGCCGCATCGCCGGCCTCGGTCGACCGTATCTGCTCGGGGATCGGATCGACGTGGAACCGCTGCCGTGAGGCTGCCGAGACTCCGGAGGAGCACCGCCGACCCGCCCTACGCGGCGGTCGAGGCGGCCGTGCAGCGCGCGATCGCGCTGCTCAGGGGCGGGGCGCACTCCGTGAGGGCCTACCGGGCCGTCTTCGGGAGCGAGAGCACGGGCACGAGTACCGACGCTCCCGAGTGGCGCGTGCTCCTCGCCGCGTGGCGGCTGGCGGAGCAGAGCGGCGCGCCTCTCGCTCCCGCGCTCGACCGCTTCGCCCACGCGATCCGATCGCTCGCCCGTCTCTCCGAGCGGCGCGAGGTGCTGCTCTCGGGCCCCAGATCCACCATCCGCCTCGTCTCACTGCTTCCGGTCGCGGCGATGCTGCTCGGCGCCCTGCTCGGCTTCGACCCGTTGCGCGCGCTCGCCGGCCCTGCCGGCATCGCCGCGACGGCGGTCGGCTGCCTGCTGCTGGTGCTCGGCGTGCGCTGGGCGCAGGCGCTGGCGAAGAGGGTCTCGGATGCGGTGTGGGTCGCGGGCTGGGAGTTCGAGCTCGTCGCGGTCGGCGTCGCCGGAGGCGCCCCGCCGCAGAGCGCGCTGCGCCGCGCGGTCGACGCGGTCGACGCGGATCGGGTCGAATGGGTGCGCCTCGAGTCGCTCGGGCACGACGGCGCGGTCGCGCGCGCGATCGCGGAGGCGCAGGCGCTGGGCACCTCGCTCGGCCCGGCCCTGCTCGCCGAGGCGGAGAGCAGCCGCGCGCGTGCGCAGGCCGATCTCGAGCAGGCGGCCGAGCGCCTCGGCGTGAGCGTATTGCTGCCCCTGGGGGTCTGCGTGCTTCCGGCGTTCATCCTGCTCGGGGTCGTGCCCGTGCTCCTGGCGGTGCTCGACGGGGCGGGGCTCGGGGTCGCCTGAGCCCCCGCCGTCCGGCGCCCTGCGCCGCGCCCCCGCGGGAGGCGTTCGGCGCTCACAAGCAGGCTTCCGGGCGAGTTCTCCACAGATTCGGCGGTTGGGGCGCCCTCGCCCTCGCGCGGACGCATCGCGGATGAATCATGGAGGGACCGGCGACCGCCGGAGCCGTGCGCGTTCGAAGGAGAAACACATGCCCGCTCGACTCACCCTCGTCGCAGACCAGGGGCGGCCCGTCGCCGCGTCCCGCGAGGCCTGGCGCCCGGCGCCCCGTGCGCGGCGCACGCGCCTCAGGACTCCTGGGATGGCCCGGCGCCTCGTGAGAGCCGTCTCCGGTGTGCTCGGCAGCTCTGTGCTCGGCCGCCGTGATCCGCTCGATGGCACCGGTGACCGCGGAGCGGTGACCGCCGAGTACGCGATCATAATCATGGCCGGCGTGGCCTTCGCCGGTCTGCTCGTCGCGATCATGAGATCGGGCGAGATCCGGCAGATGCTGGTCGATCTCGTGCAGAACGCTCTTGGCTCTGCGGGCTGACCGGGGCGCCGTCACCGCGGAGTTCGCCGTCGTTCTCCCCGCGGTGCTGGCGGTGCTGGCGCTCGCAGTCGGGGCGATCATGCTCGCCACGCATCGGGTCGCACTCGCCTCGGCCGCTGCCGAGGTGGCGAGACTCGAGGCGCGGGGCGACGATGCGGCTGCCCAGCAGCGGCTGGCGACGCTCGGGCCGAAGACCGAGGCCGTCAGAGAACGATCGGGGTCCCTGCTCTGCGTCACCCTGCGTGCCCGCCCGGCCGCCGGCCTGCTCGCGGTCGTCGAGCTGTCGGCGCGGGGTTGTGCGGCCATCGTCGACGATCCGCTCGGTGCCGGGTCGGCTTCGTCGGCAGACGGGCCGGGGGATGCAGCGCTATGAGTGCCCCGGCTCTGGCGGCGTGCGCAGCGGCTTCGCTGGCACTGGCGCTGCCGGTGGTCGCGGCGACGGCCTCGCTGGAAGCCGGGCATCGCGCGCGCGGTGCCGCCGATGCCGCCGCGCTCGCCGCCGCGGACGCAGCCTCCGGCTGGATCGAGGCGGAGCCCTGCCACCTCGCCGAGCGCGTGGCGGCGGAGGCCGGTGCGGTGCTCGCCGGATGCGCCGTCGAGGGCGACAGCGGTCAGGTTCGTGTCAGCGTGAGCCTGCAGACTATGCTCGGCACGGCGCAGGCCCGTTCACGCGCCGGCCCGGGTGTGCCCTAGAGTGTTGCCAGACCGGCACACCACGATGCGGCCCGCAGACGGGCCGGGCCCGGCAGAAACAGCGAATGGAGACTCGTGGCGACAAAAAAGCTCGTGATCGTCGAGTCGCCGACCAAGGCGAAGACCATCGGCGGGTATCTCGGAGACGACTACGAGGTCATCGCCTCGGTCGGGCACATCCGCGATCTCGCCGAGCCCTCCGAGCTGCCGGCGGAGCTGAAGAAGGGGCCGTTCGGCAAGTTCGCCGTCGACGTCGAGAACGACTTCGCTCCCTATTACGTGGTCAACGACAACAAGCGGAAGACCGTCACCGAGCTCAAGCGGGCGCTGAAGGATGCGGGCGAGCTGTGGCTCGCCACTGATGAGGACCGCGAGGGCGAGGCCATCGCGTGGCATCTGCTCGAGGTGCTGAAGCCGAAGGTGCCGGTGCGCCGGATGGTGTTCCACGAGATCACCAAGGAGGCGATCGCGGAGGCCCAGGCCAA
>JBFXIT010000177.1:0-3363 GCA_050175655.1 Leucobacter sp. | reverse complement strand
CGACCTCCGGGTTATGAGCCCGGCGAGCTACCGAACTGCTCCACCCCGCGGCACAAGAAGTTAGCCTAGCATGCCTCGGCCATAAGCGCGAATCGGTCCGTTGCGCCTCTGTGCACAACGGCGGAGACCGGCGGCTCCCGGCGATCAGCATGGACATCCGACGACGAAAGGATGCCCATGATCCGCCGGCACACCACACCCCGATCCCGTATCCCGCGCACCTCCGCACCGCGCCACAGAAGAACAGGGAGCCGTCGCCCTCGGCCGGCCCGCCTCGTCGCCAGGATCACCGCACTCGCCCTCATCCTGGGCAGCTGCCTCTCGATCCTCCCTGGCCTTCCGGGCGCACGCACGCCGGCGGCCGAGGCCGCGGTCATCGGGAGCATGGTCTCGGTCGGGGGCTGGCTGGTCGGCGCCTTCGTCAGCTCCACCGGCGACATCGTCTACTGCATCGAGCCCGGGGCGGCGGAGCCGAGAGGCGCTCAGCAGGGCGGCCGGACGGTCTCGTCGCTGCCCGGATACTCCCACACTTTCTCCGACCAGACCGGGTGGACGGGCAGCGTGAGCAGCGGCCCGCTGAGCGGCGAGAAACTCCGGCAGATCAACTACGCGCTCTCGAGGTACGGCGACACCACCGACCTCGCCTCCGCGGTGGCGGTGCAGATCGCGGTGTGGGTGCTGCGGGACGACCCGGGCGCGAGAGCCTGGCTCGACCATCACCTCGACTGGATGCGCCGGAAGGGCGGTGGCGGGCACGTCGACTCCGCGATGCGCATCGTCCAGGAGGCCCTGGAGCAGGCCATCGCCGCGCCCCGCCCCGCGCCGGAGCCGTTGAGGATCGAACGGGATGCGCCCGACCCCGATGAGCATGGCGAGTACGGCGGAACGGTGCACTACCCGGCGGGGACCACCGAGTTGCACATCGCGGGAGGCGTGTTCGATGACGGTGGGAGTCGGCTGGCGATCGAGGGCGGCCAGGCGGGCAGCGCCCGGTGGCGCGCCGCGCCGCACGCCGACGGCTGGCGGGGCCGGCACGAGGTGTCGGTGACGGGCAGCTGGCGCATCGAGCGCGTGGGCTGGCCCGCCGAGGTGCGGCTGTTCTCGCCGGAGACGGCGGGTCAGCAGCGCCTGGTGGGAGGCGTCGCGCAGGCGACGGTCGTCTTCACCGGGCCGCTGAACGCGACCGATGTCGCGGAACTGCAGTTCACTCCGGTGCTGAACACCGAGGTGCCCGAGCGTTTCCTCGGCGCCGGCGAGCGATTCGCCGACACGGTGACGCTGGCCTCGGCAGCCGGGACTCGGAACTGGCCGAGCCGCCTGGGGCGGCAGGATGTCGTCGAGTTCGCCCCGATCGCGGCGGAGGGCACCGTCTACGGCCCCTTCGAGGCGCCCCAGGCCCCCGGCGACGAGGTTCCCCCCGATGCGCCGGTGGCCGCCCGGGCGCGGCTGGTGGCTGATGCCGGGCCGGGAGACTATGCGGTCGAATCGGAGGATGCGGTACCGGGCGCGGGCTACTACTACTGGGTGTGGAGCATCGATGCCGCCGGCCAACCGACCGAGGCGGGGGCAGGCGCGCTCCTGCCGAGCGGCTACCGCTACGCCGATCGCTTCGGGCTCGTCGAGGAGGGTCAGGTCGTTCCGAGCCGGCTGCGCTGGAGCACGAGCCTCACGGAGAACGAGCTCGACCCGGTCAGTGCGGTGTTGCGGGACCGGATCACTGCGCATGCCGAGGACGGGCCCTGGTTGCGGGACGGGGAGGGCGATCCGATCCCCGCGCGGATCCGGCTGACCGTGTATCGCACTCCCGAGAGGCCCGTCCGCGGGCCGGGCGCCCCCGAGGGCGCAAAGGAGGTCGCCCGCGGCTTCGTGGATCTGAGCGCGCCCGACACGACGGTGGAGGCGGCGGCCATCCATCTGCCCGCCGGCACCACGGGATGGGTGACCGTGCAGGCCTGCCTGTGGCATGAAGACCAGCCCGACGCGTGGCGAGGCTACGCGGAGGAGTGGTGCGACGACTACGGGGTGCCGGCGGAGACGGCACGCATAGCGACCGTCGACTCGCTGAGCGAGACCGGGGCCCGGGAGGCTCCTCGGCTATCGGCGGTGCCCGTGCTCGCCGGAGGGCTGATCTACGCGGGAGTCAACGCGCTCGTGACCGGTGCGCTGCTCGGACACACGCGGCGCAGACGGCGGGCCGCCACCGGAGAGCTGTTGGATCGCAGCGTCTGAGCATGAATGTGCAGCAGCCGTTCAGCACGCATATATCTCTTTCATAGGATCGAGGTGCACTCTGGCATCAGACGAAAGGGAAGGACACCCGATGAGCACGACTCCCGATGCAGAGCAGCCGGATCAGCAACCGAATCAGCAGCCTCCGGCCTATCATCCCGCCGCCTACCAGGCGCCGGCTCAAGCCGCACCCCATCAGGCCGTGCATCCGCAGCCGGTGCCTCCGCAGCCCGCCGCACCTCCGCAGGACGCCGGGCATCAGCCGTCGGCGTACCAGGCGTCGACTCAGCATCAGCCGGCGGTCGCGCCCACCGCGACCCAGCCCACGACTCCGCTGCCGGGCGGCGACGGCGCGGGGGCATTGCCGCCCGCCTTCGGCGGCCCTGCGGCTCCTGCGGCCTTCGAGCCCGCACCGGCGCCGTCGGGGCAGAAGCACGGCGGCCTGGTCGCGGGCCTGCTCGTCGGTGCCCTGATCGGCGGCATCGTCGGCGGCGGCACAGCGGCGGTGGTCGCGCACAACGTCGGAGGGCAGACCGTGGTGCAGGGGGAGACGGGCCAATCCCTCACGCTCAACAACCTCGAGAATCCCACGGTCATCAGCGGGGTCGCGGCGGTGGCGACGCCGAGCGTCGTGACGCTGCAGGTCTCCAGCGCCTCTGCGGCCGGATCCGGATCGGGCGTCATCTATAGCGAAGACGGCTACATCATCACCAACGCGCACGTGGCGACCCTCGAAGGGGGGACCGCGGATCCGCAGATCCAGGTGCAGACGAGCGACGGCCGGCTCTACGCGGGCAAGCTCGTCGGATCCGACCCATTCGCCGACATCGCGGTCGTCAAGATCGACGCCGAGGGGCTCACCCCGATCGAGATCGCGGATTCGGACAAGACGGACGTCGGCGAACTCGCGGTCGTGATCGGCGCGCCGCTCAACCTCTCGAACACCGTTACGAGCGGCGTGGTCAGCGCGCTGAACCGCGGCATCTCGGTTGCCAGCTCGATGGTGGAGGAGGATCCGTCGGAGAACGGCGGGAACGAGCAGGATCAGCAGGGCAACCCGTTCCCCTGGTTCGAGTTCCAGAAGCCGGACGGCGGTCAGCAGAGCTCGTCGTCGAGCGCACGCGTCGCGATCCC
>JBFXIT010000176.1:0-3417 GCA_050175655.1 Leucobacter sp. | reverse complement strand
CGGGCGAAATGGTGGACCCGCAGGTAGGCGCCGTTCACGCCGATCTCGTCGGCGCCCTCGGCCAGCTCGATCGTCTGGCGCATCATGTCGCCCGCGCCGCGGGTGCGGCTGCCGGGCACGTTGCCGTAGTGGCCGAAGGAGAGGAATCCGAATGCTCGCATGTCCGGTGCAACCTCCATGCGTTTGCATCTATTCCCGAGGGTTCCCCGACCCCGCTCTCCGCGCGCGTAGGCTGATGGCATGCCGAGCCCAGCTGTCGCATCCGCAGCGAATGCGGCCTCGTTCCGCGGCAGGACCGCGCTCGTCACCGGATCCAGCGACGGGATCGGCTTCCAGATCGCGAGGGCGCTCGCCGCGGCGGGGGCCCGGGTGCTGATGCCCGTGCGCAACAGGAGGAAGGGCGAGCGCGCGATGGCCCGGATCCTGAGCGACGCCCCCGCGGCCCGCCTCGAGCTGCTGGATCTCGAGCTGCTCGATCTCGACCTTGCCCGGCTCGACTCGGTCGCCGCCCTCGCATCGATGCTCGTGCTCCGAGGCGAGCCGATCGAGCTGCTCGTGCTCAACGCGGGTGTCGTGCAGCTCGCCGAGCAGGATCGGCAGCTCACCCGTGACGGCTTCGAACTGGCGTTCCAGACGAACTTCCTCGGGCACTTCGCGCTCACGCTGGGCCTGCTGCCGCTGCTCCGGGCCGGCGGCGCTCGCGTGGCGGTGCAGTGCAGCGTCGCCGCGGCCGGTGCGCGGGTGCGCTGGGGCGACCTGAGCGGAGAGGCGCGCGGCGCGTCGCCCGGCAGCCGCGGCTACCGCCCGTTCCGCGCCTACCGCACGTCCAAGGCCGCTCTCGGGCTCTTCGGCCTCGAGCTCGCGAGGCGCAGCGCCGCCGCGGGGTGGGGCGTGAGCGTGCACCTCTGTCATCCCGGCATCGCGCCGGGGTCGGCGATCGCCCCGAAGCTGCGGGCTATGTTCCCGCGGAGTCTCGTGGAGTGGGCTGTCGCCCACCTGGGTAACCCGCCGCATGCAGCGGCGCAGACGGCCCTCGCCGCGCTGGCGGCGGCTCCTCGCACCGAGCCCCGCATGTTCGTGCCCGGCGGCCCGCTCGAACTCGCCGGGACCCCGAGGGAGCGCGCGCCATTCTCCAGCCTCGACCGCCCGGGCGACGCCCGCATGATGTGGGATCTCGCCTCGCGCTGGGCCGGGGGCGCGTTCGCCTGACGGGGTCCCGGCCGAGGGACTGAACGATGTGTCGGTGCTCCCGAGTAGGGTTGAACCCATGACCGTTGTGATCGACCCAGCCTTCAATCCGGTGCCCTCGCTCGACCGCCAGGTCGCCGTCTCCGTCACCAGCGAATCGGGTGCGGCCCCGGGCGGTGCGCTCGCCGTCTTCGTCGCCGCCGAGGGCGACCTGCCCGAGGCGCTGACCGCAGGCGGGCTCGACCGCGACGCGCTCGCCGCAGCCGGCTTCACCGGCAAGCAGGCGCAGACCCTGGTGATGCCCGGCGCATCGCTCGTCGTGCTCGTCGGCACGGGCGAGGGGATCGCGACCGCCGCCCAGCTGCGCGACGCCGTGGCCGCGTTCACGCGCGCCGCCAAGGAATCGGCGGATCTGAACGTCAACCTGAGCGAGGCTGCCGGCGACCTCGACGCCCTCGCCGCCGCGCAGGCCGCGACCGAGGGCGCGATCCTCGCCCGCTACCGCTACGACGCCCTCATCGGCGACCCGAAGACGGTGCAGCTCGAGCGCCTCGTGCTCGTCGTGTCGGGCGACGAGGACGTCGCCGAGCAGGCCGAGCTGGGCGTCGAGCGGGGCCTGATCCTCGCCCGCACGGCCAGCCTCGCCCGCGACCTCGCCAACACCCCGCCGCGCCACCTCAGCGCCGTGAAGTTCGCCGAGGTGATCGAGCGCCTCGCGCCGCAGTTCGGCCTGGAGGCCGACGTCTACGATCGGGCCGCGCTCATCGAGCTGGGCTGCGGCGGACTGCTCGGCGTCAACGCCGGCAGCGTCGAAGAGCCGCGCATGGTGCGCCTGCGCTACACCCCCGAGGGCGAGTCGAACGGGCACCTCGCGCTCATCGGCAAGGGCATCATGTACGACTCCGGCGGCATCAGCCTGAAGCCGTCGAACGCGATGCACGCGGCGATGAAGCTCGACATGATGGGTGCCGCGGCTGTCTTCTCGTCGATGACGGCGCTGCGCGAGCTCGGCTCGACCACCGCCGTGAGCGGCTGGCTGATGTGCACCGACAACATGCCGTCGGGCAGCGCCACCAAGCTGGGCGACGTGCTGACCATCCGCGGCGGCACGACCGTCGAGGTGAAGAACACCGACGCCGAGGGCCGGCTCGTGATGGCCGACGGCCTGGTGCTCGCGACCGAGGATCGCGCCGTCGCAGACCGCCGCCCCGACGCGATCGTCGACATCGCCACGCTCACCGGCGCCGCCATGGCGGCGCTCGGCACCCGGACCGCGGCGATGCTCGCCAACGACGATGCGATCGCCGAGCAGCTGCAGGCAGCGGCCGACGCCACCGACGAGAACATCTGGCGGCTGCCCCTCGACCACCGCTACCGGGACCAGCTGAAGTCGAACGTCGCCGACCTCTCGAACATCGGCGGGCAGTACGCGGGCGCGATTCTCGCGGGGCTGTTCCTGGGCGAGTTCGTGGACGGGGCGCCCTGGGGCCACCTCGACATCGCCGGCACCATGCAGGCCGAGAGCGATGACCTGTGGCGCTCGGTCGGCTCGACCGGTTTCGGCGCACGTCTGCTGGCCGAGTTCGCCGTCGGCTTCGAGGCACCTGCGATCGCCGATGCCGCAGCCGACGAGTCGGCAGAGGCCTAGCGAGCATGTCGAATCGGCCGGGTCTGCTTGAGGATCGCGACGCCTACATCGACGCGTTCTGCGACTTCGTCGGGGCGTCGCCCAGCTCGTACCACGCGGCGCACTCTCTGGCGGCGGCGCTGGCAGCGGCCGGTTTCGCCGAGCACGACGAGGCGGAGGCCTGGGAACCTGTGCTGGCAGCCGGATCGGCCGGATCGCGGGGCTATGTCATCCGCGACGGCGCGCTGATCGCGTGGCGGGCGGGGGCCGACGTCGGGCCGGCCGGCCCGGTGCGGATCGTCGGCACGCACACCGATTCACCGGGCTTCGTACTGAAGCCCCATCCCGATTTCGCGGCCGACGGCTGGGCGCAGGCCGGCGTCGAGGTGTACGGCGGGCCGCTCCTGAACTCCTGGCTCGATCGCGATCTCGGCTTCGCCGGTCGCATCGTGACCCGCGACGGCGTCGAACGCCTCGTGCGCACGCACGCGGTTGCGCGGATCCCGCAGCTCGCCATCCATCTCGACCGCGAGGCGAATTCCGGCCTCGTGCTCGACCGACAGCGGCACGTGCAGCCGGTGCTCGCCGCAGGGGCCGAGAGC
>JBFXIT010000175.1:0-3418 GCA_050175655.1 Leucobacter sp. | reverse complement strand
AGGACCTGCGTCTCTCCTTCGAAGATCACCGTGTGGACGAGGCCGGTCGCGCGGTGGTCCGCGGCCTCCCGGAGACGAAGACGCTCGGGCCGCACTCCGATCAGGACGTTGCGTGGGGCGGCCGGCACGGAGATGGTCCCGAAGACGGTGCGGTATCCGCCGTCGCCGCGCTCTCCCTCGAAGAGGTTCATGGGCGGCGATCCGATGAAGCCGGCTACGAACGACGTGGCGGGGTCATGGTAGATCTCTTCCGGGGTGCCGATCTGCTCGATCCGGCCCGCGCGGATGACGGCGATGCGGTCGGCCAGCGCCATCGCATCGCCCTGATCATGGGTGACGTGGATGGATGTCGCGCCGGTCGTGCGCATTAGGTCGGCGATCTCCTGACGAAGCGCGATGTGGAGCTGTGCGTCGAGTCCCGAGAGTGGTTCGTCCAGCAGCACGACGCGAGCATTGCGGGCGAGTGCTCGGGCGAGCGCGACGCGCTGCCGTTGCCCGCCGGACATCTGGCGCGGCTTGCGGGACAACAGCTCCTCGATCCCCATCCGCCGCGCCAGATCGAGAGCCCGGGTCCGTGCGTCCTCACGGGTGAGTCGCAGACCGTGCCGCAGACCGAGGGTGATGTTCTCGAGGGCGGAGAGATGGGGGTACAGCGCGAAGTGCTGGAAGACGATCGCGACGTCCCTCTTATGGGGAGGAAGGTCCTGCTGAGGCGTCCCCCCGATGACGACTTCTCCGGAGTCCAGCGACTCGAGCCCCGCGACAATCCTCAGGAGGGTCGACTTCCCCGACCCCGAGGGGCCGAGGACGACGAGGGACTCGCCCTCGGCGACGTCCAGATGGATGTCATCGATGGCGGCGACGTCGCCGAAGCGCTTGGACAGATGCCGGAGGGATACCTCAGCAGACATGGTGGACCTTCTCCTCGGATCAGTTCGACAGTGCGTCGATGCGGCTGACGGTGCTGGGAACGATCTCCTCGACGGGCTGGGCCTGGTCGATCATCCCCTGCACCATGTCCTGCAGGTACTGATTGGTGCGCGCGAGGCTCTCTCCGGGCCAGCCGCCTCCGGCGACGGGCACGCCCCCATAGCGCCATGCGTATCCCAGCGGTCCCTGCGCCTCGGGCAGCTCCAGCAGCTCGGCCTTCGCCGCGCTGTCCACGGGGATGTAGCTGTTGGCCTGCGAGCTCTCCACGATGACCTCGGGATCCAGCATCGCGCCGATGAGCTCCCCAGCGTACGCCGCGCGGCACCCGTCGTCGGACAGCACCATCCACCCGTTGCCGCCCGCGGGCAGCAACGCGCTTCCGCCGTCCGGAATCGGCATATCGGAGATGGTCCACTCGAAGGAGTCGCCGACGGCCGCGGCCACGGTGGCGCCGACGGCGGGGGTGCCGAAGAAGTACGCGGCCTCCCCCCGGGAGAAGACCGAGATCGAGTCCTGCCAGCTCACGGGGTCCTGGAGCTTCTCCGCGCCGATCGTCTCGTAGATCTTCAGCGCGTTATAGCCCTCCTCGTTGGCGAATCCCGCGGTGCCGTCCTCGTTCGCGTAGTCGGCGCCGCCGCTCCCCACGAAGGCCTGAACGAACCACCAGGCGATGTTGTCACGGGGAATCTGGATCGGTGTCGTCACGTCCGTCCTCTCCTGGACCTGCCGCGCGCCGTCGAGCATCTCGGAGTGTGTGGTGGGGAGTTCGGAGACGCCCGCGGACTCGGTGAGCGTGGTGTTCGTGTAGAGCACCGGGACCGAGATCTGGAAGGGGGCCACGTAGGTCTTCCCGTTGAGCGCGCCGACGTCGAGGTAGTCGCTGATGTAGGTGTCCCGCAGCGAGGACGGGTCGATCTCTCGGGGACTGTATTTCTCCACCCAGAAACGGAGCTGATCGAGGCCCAGCATGATGACGTCAGGGCGCGACCCGGCGGCGATGTCCGCGACGATCTGCTGGGTGAGCTCGTCGTAGCTCGTCCCCTCGGGGGCGGCCTTGAGATCGACCGTGAGACCGGGGTACTTCTCTTCCATTGCCTCCTTGCCGAGTTCTGCGGCGGCCTGGCCCTGGCTCGCGTACTGGGCGGTGACGGTGACGCCGTCCGGGGAGCAGTCGCCGATGTCGGCCTGCGCGGCCGGCGCGGTCTCCTCCGCGGGAGCGGAGCATCCGGAGAGCAGGAGCACGGAGCCGATGAAACCGGCGCCGAGTGCGCTCATTCGTGTGATGCGGGGATGGGACATGATCTCGCTTTCGTCGATAGGGCGGGAGGGGAAGAGGAATCCGGTGGGCCGCGTCACCCGGGAAGTTCGCCGCCGGCGATGCCCGTGACGAACTTTCGCTGGGCGACGACGAACAGGACGACGATGGGGAGGGTGACGAGCACGGCAGCGGCAGCGAGCTCGCCGTAGGCGGTGCCGGTCTCCGCCTGCTGGAACATCGAGAGCGCCAGCGGAGGCGTATAAAGGGAGGGGTTGCGGGCGACGAGCAGGGGCCACAGGTAGTCGTTCCAGTGGGTGAAGATGGAAAGGACCGCGAACGCGGCGATGGTCGGCATCGACGAGGGTATGACCACGTGCAGGAGCGTCCGGAAGGTGCCGAGCCCGTCCGCCTTCGCCGCTTCCAGGAGCGAGTCGGGGATCGTGATCATGTGCTGCCGGAGCATGAAGATCCCGATCGCGCTCGTCATGAACGGGAGCACCAGGGCAGCGAAGGTGTTGGCGAGCCCCACGGAGCCGACGCCCAGGTAGAGCGGCAGTGCGGTGGCCTGGGTAGGAACCAGGAGACATGCGAGAACGATGGCGAAGGCGGTGTTGCGACCGCGGAATCGGACCTTCGCGAACGCGTACCCCGTGGGGATCACCGTGATGAGCTGGATGACCAGGATGCTCCCGGTGACCAGTGCGCCGTTGAGCATGGCGCGGCTGAGATCCGCGCGCTCCCAGGCCCTCGCGTAGTTCCCCCAGTCCAGGGCGCTCGGCAGGAGCTGGATCCCGTCGAGCACCGCTTCGTCGGCGGGTGACAGCGACATCCGCAGCATCCACAGCACGGGGAACACGGAGATCGCGACGGCGATGACGGCCAGCAGCCACCGGAGGGAACGGCTCAGGGCTCGTCGAAGAGAGGTTCGGGTGATCATGCGGTTTCCTTGTCTCCGGTGAATGCCCTGCGCCGCGCGACTCCTATGAGCACGAGGACGATGAGGAGCATCGATGAGAGCGCGGCGGCCTGGCCGAGGTCGAAGTAGACGAATCCGAGCCGCCAGGTCATCGTGAGAACCGTCTCGGTGGAGCCCAACGGCCCGCCTTCTGTCATGACGTTGATGGTGTCGAACACCTGAACCGACTGCAGTACGGCCATCACCGTGGCGAACACAGTCATGGGGCGGAGCTGGGGGAGCGTGACGCGACGGAACTTCGCCCACGAGCCCAG
>JBFXIT010000174.1:0-3445 GCA_050175655.1 Leucobacter sp. | reverse complement strand
AGCTGCAGGTCCACCGGCACACGGTGCGCGCGCGGCTCGGCAAGATCTCGGAGCTCTCGGGGCGCCGGCTCGGCCACGCGCCCGACCTGCTCGAGCTGTGGCTCGCCGTCGCGTTCCGCGAGATCGCGGACTACGACGCGCCCCGTCCGGCCGCTGAACGCGACCGGCAGGGTCAGGCGGCCCCGTCCGGCCAGTCGTAGAAGCCGACGCCCGCCTTGCGGCCCAGCCGGCCGGCCTCGACCATGTCGACGAGCAGCTGCGGCGGGCGGAACCGCTCGCCGAGCTCGCTCTCGAGGAACCGGGCGATGTTGAGGCGCGTGTCGAGCCCGACGATGTCGGTCATCTTCAGCGGACCGTGGCGGTGGCCGTAGCCGCGCAGCATTCCCTCGTCGATGTCCGCGACGCCGGCGACCCCCTCCTCGAGCGCGCGGATCGCCTCGAGCCCCAGCGCCAGGGCCAGTCGGGAGGTCGCGAAGCCCGGGCGGTCCACCGCCAGCAGGGGGTAGAGGCCGAGCTCCAGGGCGATGCCCTCGGCGATCCCCGCCGCCTCCGCGCCGGTCTGCCCGCCCGAGATCAGCTCGATCAGCAGGGTCTGCTCGATCGGCTGGAAGAAGTGCATGCCGAGCATGCGAGCCGGATCCCGCAGCCCGCTCTGCAGCGTGCCGATCGACAGCGAGCTGGTGTTGGAGGCGATGAGGCGGGGCGAGAGCCGGCGCTCGGCCTCCGCGAGCACCTGGAGCTTCAGCTCCAGCCTCTCGGGCACGGCTTCGAGGACCCAGCCGTCGAAGTCCCCGCCCTCGAGCTCGCCGAGGCTCGCGTGCCAGGCGAGCTCCGCGCGCGGATGCGATCCGGCGAGCCGGGCGCGCGCCCGCTCCAGCTGCTCGGGGCTCGGCTCGACCGCCGAGACCGCGAATCCGCGCTCGAGCATGCGCGCGACGATCTGCTGGCCCATCAGCCCGGCGCCGACGACGGCCACGCTGCGGGCCCAGCCCGGCAGGTCGAGGGCCCGGGCCCGGGCCTCGAGACCGTCGGATCGCTGGGCGACCGGTTCTGGAAGGGTGCTCATCATCGGTTCCTCTCTCTCGCGCCGGCCTACAACTTCGGGGCGAGGTGCAGGCCGCCCGCCACGTTCAGGATGTCGCCCGTGATGAACGAGGCCCGGTCGCTCGCGAAGAACGCGACCGCCTCGGCGATGTCCTGCGGTGTCGCGAGGCGCTTCAGCGGCGTCATCGCGGCGTAGCGCACGAAGGCCGGGCCGCGGGTGTCGCCGAAGCCCATCGCGTCGACGAAGGGCGTGTCGACCGGCCCCGGGGCGACGACGTTGCAGGTGCCGCCGTAGGGCGCGAGATCCTGCGTCACCGAGCGGCAGAGCCCGATCAGCCCCGCCTTCGTCGCAGAGTACGCCGGGTTGCCGCCGGCCAGCCAGGTGCGCGATCCCGTCATCACGACCCTCGGCGAGGGGGAGGCGATCAGCATGCTCCACGCAGCCGAGCAGGTGAGGAACGCGCCGCGCAGGTTGATCGCGACCGTGCGGTCGAAATCCTCGGTCGTCGTCGTGCCCGTGTCGCCCTGCGGTGCGATGCCGGCGTTGTTGACGAGCACGTCGAGCCGGCCGAGGCGCTCCCCCACCGAGGCGATCCCCGACCGCACCGAGCTCTCCGAGGCGAGGTCGAGCTGCAGCCCGACGCCGTCGTTCAGTTCGGCGGCCACGGCGTCGGCGCGATCCGCGTCGATGTCCGCGACGACCACCCGGCAGCCGTCGGCGTCGAGGCGCCGCGCGATCTCCGAGCCGAACGAGCCGGCGCCGCCGGTCACGAAGGCGACCCTCCGATTCTCAGTCATGATCCCTCATCCCTTCCCGGCCCCCGCTACGCGGCGAGGAGCCGAATCATCGCCGTGTCCCGTCGGCCCGTGATCACCCGGCGCGGGCCGAGCAGCCGCTCGGCGGGCGCCCCTTCGGGCAGGTCCGCGTAGAGCGGGCCGCCCCCCAGTTCGCCGAGCTTAGCCGGTGCTGCGACGATCAGCAGGTCGTCCGGCTCCAGCCTGCGCAGCACCGCCGCGCCGATCTGCTGGTTGCCCCGGCCCAGCAGGAACCCCTGCCCGCCGACCGGCGAGACGACCACCTGCGGCTGCGCACCGCTCTCGCTCAGCAGGCGCTCGATGTCGGCCGCCGAGAGGTCGAGATGCGAGTCCCTGGCTCCGGCGCCGTTCGTGCCGGCGCCGTTCGCGCCGGCGCGCGGCAGGTGCAGGTCGACGCCGAGCAGCGAGGCGGGCAGCCCCAGCTCCTCGGCGACCCCGCGGATGGTGCCGCCGGGCCCCATCAGCCAGGCCTTCGCTGGGTCGAGCCGCTCGGCGAGCCCAGCGGCGAGCCCGGGCAGGCTGCCTCGGGCGGCCTGCGTCTGGCCGACCTTGCCGCCCTGCAGGTGCTCGGCCCCGGAGGGCACGCGCAGCTCCCCCCAGATCTGCGACACGACCCGCCCCCGACGGCGCGCCTCCTCGTCGATGTCGGCGACCTCCCGCGGCGCCGTCGCCCCGGCCTCCGCGTTCCAGCCGGCGAGCAGCGCCGCCGCGGCCTCGGGCGAGCGGGCGAACACGGCCGACTGCATCTTGACGCCTGCGGGCACGCCCAGCACCGGGATCGCCTGGCCGACGGCGTCGTGGACGTCTCGCGCCGTGCCGTCGCCGCCGGCGAACACGATGACGTCGGGGCGCGGGTCCGCCGCGAGCATCGCGCGGGCCGCGGCCGCGGTGTCGGCGGCCGTCGTACGGCCGAGCAGGTCGCCGGGGCCGTCCTGCCCCGAGCCCTCTCCCTCGGCGGCGGCGCTGGAGCCCGCAGCCCGCAGCGCGCCGACGACCGTCGCCGGCTCGATCCCCTCGCGTCGCGCGACGGCCGCGCCCATCTCGCCCGCTGCGGCGACCGAGAGCTCGAAGTCGGGGCGCAGCCTCCGCAGCTGCCGCAGGAACCGTGCGGCCCGCTCGCCGGCCAGCGGCTGCGCACCCCGGGCGATCGCCTCGGCCTGGGTCGCGGCGCCGTCGCTCCCGGCGAGCCCCGCGGGCCCGCCGATCCCCGCCAGGGGGTTGACGATGAGAGCGATCGAGAGCAACTGCACCTCTCCGCACCCCTAGCGGTGCATCGCCTTCGGAGCGCGCTCCTTCATCGGCAGGCCCTCCGGCGCCCGCCAGCGGGGCGTCTCGGCGAAGCGCTCGCCCAGGTATTTGCGGCGGTAGGCCCGCCACGAGGAGGCCCACGTGTCGGGGTCGGTGGTCGCGTCGAGGTCGACCGCGTGGATGCTCGACCGGTGCGGCGCGGTGCGCAGGGTCTGCGGATCCTCGCGCGCCTCGCGGGCGATGTCGGCGAGGGCCGCCGCGTACTCGTCGAGCTCGCGGCGCGTGTAGGTCTCCGTGGGCTCGAGCGTCACGGGCTCGGGGACGATGTAGGGGTGGT
>JBFXIT010000173.1:0-3445 GCA_050175655.1 Leucobacter sp. | reverse complement strand
CACGCGTCTTGCAGATGCGGTTTGAAGCCCGCGAGTAAACGCAGAGTTGACCGCGCGCACCTCCTTCCCGAACGCGACCGAGCGTTCAGGAAGGACGACCCCCGATGAGCGCGAGAACGACATACCAGCCGCCCCAGTTCGAGGCGTCGGGATGGGATTCCGGCACCCCAGAACGCAAGGCAAGGTTCGTGAACTCCCTGCTCCGGTTCATCGCGGCGGATTGCCCGCGGGCACGCTTCACCCGATCGCTCTACCAGGGGCTCTCGACCCACGGCTATTTCGGGTTCATCGCGCACTACAGCCTCGACGGGTTCTACGACGCGCAACTGTCCACCCCGGAACGACGAGCGAGTTTCCTGGACGAGTTGCGCCGCGACTGCGAGCGTGACGCGCACCTCGACCGCCCCGATCTGTGGAGCGACGTGAAGCGGGTGCTCGCCGAGCGGCTGCAACCCCAAGCGTTGCAGACACCGGCCAGACGGTTGCCTGCACCTACGCGACGGCGGCCCCCGGCAGGAAAGCGCGACGGGCTGACCCTCTTCTGACCTGGCACAGGGGTTGAAGGAGATTGCACGGCGCAACCCCTGACGCAACCCCCGGTTGCACCCGGACGCGACGAGAAAGGAGGGAGTTGCGGTGACGGTCTCGATGCGGGTGATGAGCGCCGGTGACGGCTACAAGTATCTGCTGCGCTCCGTGGTCGCGGGTGATGGCGACCGGAGCCTTTCGACGCCGCTGACTCGCTACTATGCCGAGGCCGGGAACCCTCCCGGACGGTGGCTCGGCTCCGGCCTCACCCAGCTCGGCGAAGGCCGCATCACTCCCGGCGAGGAAGTATCGGAGCAGCAGCTCCAGCTCCTCATCGGGATGGGCTGCGACCCGGTGACAGGCGACCCGCTCGGCCGCGCCTACCCGATCTACAAGACCCCAGCCGAACGCGTCGCCGAGCGCATCGAAGCCCTCGACCCGAACCTCGGCCCCGCCTCGCGCGCGGAAGCGATCGCTGAGATCGAAGCCGAAGAACACGCACGCGGTACGAGGAAGGCCGTCGCCGGATACGACTACACCTTCTCCCTGCCGAAGTCGGCGTCGGTGCTGTGGGCGGTCGCCGATGCCGGCACCCAAGCGCTCATCGCCGAGGCGCATCACGCGGCGATCGCCGAGGTGATCGACTTTATGGAACGAGAAGTCGCCGCGACCCGTGTCGGCATGACCGGCGCCGACGGCGGAGCGGTCGCGCAGGTCGATACCTTCGGGCTCGCTGCGACCGCCTACGATCACTACGACTCCCGCAGCAGTGATCCGCACCTGCACACGCACGTCGTCGTGTCGAACAAGGTGAAGACCACGCTGGACGGAAGGTGGCGGTCGCTCGATGGGCGGCCGATGCACGCCGCGACCGTCGCGCTGTCCGAACTGCACGAGGCGATCATCGCCGACCACCTCACCCGACTCCTCGGCGTGGAGTGGGAGGCGCGGGATCGCGGTCGTGATCGCAACCCCGCCTGGGCGATCAGGACGGTGCCGGAAGAGCTCGTGCTCGAGTTCTCGACCCGTGCCCGCCAGATCGACGCCGAGAAAGATCGCCTCATCGCCGAGTACGTCGAGAAGCACGGCCGGCAGCCCACGGCGGCGGTGATCATCAAGCTCCGCGCCCAAGCCACGTTGTCCACCCGGCCCGAGAAGCAGGTGCGATCCCTCGCCGACCTCACCACCGAATGGCGCAAGCGCGCTACGGCGCGGCTGCGACGGGATGCGTCGGAATGGGTGCGAGGGGCGATCCCGACGGCACCCGTGCGGGTGCTGCGCGCCGACGACCTTCCCTTGGAGGAGATCGAGAACATCGGCCGTGCCGTGATGGAAGCGGTGGGTGAGAAGCGGTCGACCTGGCACCGCTGGAACTTGACCGCCGAGGCGGCACGGCAGACGATGGAGTACCGCTTCGCGACGGCGCGGGATCGGGAGGCCGTCACTGGCATGGTCGTTGATGCCGCCGAGCGTGCCTCACTGCGCCTCACGCCGCCGGAGCTCGCGTCGACGCCGGTGCGGTTTCAGCGGCCGGATGGGTCGAGCGCGTTCCGGCCCCGCCACGGCATCCTGTACTCGTCCGAGGCGTTGCTCGATGCGGAGAAGCGGCTCCTCGAACGCTCCCGCACCCTGACCGGCCCAGAGCTCCCGCTCGCCCTCATCGAGAAGGTCACGAGACGCCCGGACAGGGAGGGGCGGATGCTCGGCCCCGACCAGGCCGACGCGCTCACCCGCATCGCGGTCTCCGGCCGTCAGCTCGATCTCCTCGTCGGCCCGGCTGGTACGGGGAAGACGACCGCGATGCTCGCGCTCCGCACCACATGGGAACAGCAGTACGGTGCCGGGTCCGTGGTCGGGCTGGCCCCGTCGGCGGTCGCTGCGGAAGTGCTCGCCGGGGATCTCGGGATCAAGACCGAGAACACCGCACGCTGGTGGACGCTGCACATCATGACCGGCCGAACCTTCCGTGCGGGTCAGCTCGTGATCGTGGACGAGGCGAGCCTCGCCGGCACCCTGACCCTCGACCGCATCACCGGAGCCGCGACGAAAGCCGGCGCGAAGATTCTGCTCGTCGGCGACTACGGGCAGCTCCAATCCCCGGCCGCGGCCGGCGCGTTCGGGCTCCTCGCCGGCGACCGCCACGACACCCCGGAACTCTCCACGATCCACCGCTTCACGAACGAGTGGGAGAAGCGAGCATCGCTCAGGCTCCGCCTCGGGGAACCCGACGTGATCGATGTCTACGAGGACGTCGGCCGGATCATCGGCGGCACTACCGATGACATGACCGCACGAGCCTACGAGGCGTGGCGGGCAGACCGAGCCGCCGGTATTGCGTCGATCCTCGTCTCCGATTCCGGTGATGCGGTTGCGGCGCTGAACCTGCGCGCCCGCACCGAGCTGATCCTCGCCGATGTCGTGAACCCGCTCCGAGGCGAGGTCACCCTGGACGGCGGTGCCCGGGCCTCTGTCGGTGACACGGTGATCACGCGGAAGAACGAGCGGAAGCTGCGCACCCGGTTCTCGTGGGTGCAGAACGGGAACCGGTGGACGATCACGAAGGTACGCCGCGACGGCTCAGTCACCGTGCGCCCCGCCAGCCCAGGCCGTGGCGAGTCGATCGTGCTCCCCGCCGACTACGTCGCCCAGCACCTCGACCTCGGCTACGCAGTCACCGCATACCGTGCGGAAGGCGTGACGGTGGACACCTCGCATGTGCTGGTCGACCCGTCGATGACGCGCGAGAACCTGTACGTCGCATTGACCCGCGGCAAGGACGCCAACTTCGCCTACGTCGCCACCGACACCCCGGACGACGCGCATGCGCACCCGCACGAAGCCGAAGACATGGAAGAGGCAGCCCGCCGTGTGCTCACCGGGGTGCTGCATCATTCTGGGGCTGAGCTCTCCGTACACG
>JBFXIT010000172.1:0-3506 GCA_050175655.1 Leucobacter sp. | reverse complement strand
TGCGCCGCCACAACTATAGCAGCGGATCGCGGGTGCCCGGCCTCAGCCCTCGGCCGGCGCCTCCTCCTCGGCCACCGGGCAGACGGCCATGGCGGCGAGCGCCGCGGCCTGATCCTCTGCCGTCCACGAGACCTCGCCGCCCGCGAGCGCCGCGAGTTCGAATGCGAGGGTGCGGGCGAAGCCCGCTCCGGCGGTGGAGTTGTTCAGCGATACGACGACCGAGAGGCCGCTCGCCGGGTCGTGGTAGGCGGCGGTGATGGTGCCGGTCATCGACCCGCTCATGCCGAAGAGGGGGCCGACCTGCTCGAGCCCGAAGCCCCAGAGGCGTGCGCCGGAGGCGGGCTCCGCACCCTCCTCGGGCGGCAGCGGCTCGCCGTTCTCGTCGCGCTGCGGGTTGTCGTTGGTGACCGTCGCGGTGATGAGATCCTTCGTCCCCTCGCCGAAACCGCCGCCGAGGTAGTACTCGTAGAAGTTCTTGAGGTCGGTCACGGTGGTCACCGTGGCGCCCGCGCCGGCGAGCATCGAGGGCGAGACCTTCGGCACCTCGACGACTCCCGCGTCGCAGACGGGGGCCCCGCCCGAGATCGGGTAGGTGTACCCGGTCATTCCGCCGCTCGGCAGCGTCATGTCGGTGAAGGTGTTCTCCGGGTAGTAGCTCGAGTGCATGCCGGCCTGGGAGAAGACGTGCTCCTCGAGCAGCTCCGGCAGCGACCCGCCGAGCGCCAGGCGTAGCGAGCGGCCGAGCATCATCGGGTCGGTGTCGGAGATGTGGACGTCGAGCCCGGGCCACGAGAGGGGGGATCGCGCCAGGCCCTGAGCGGTGAGCTCGCGATCGGACCAGGGGCGGGTCGGGTTGTTGGCGAAGATGTCGCTGATGCTCGTCTTGAAGTCGGCGAGCCCCGACTTGCCGTCGCACAGCTGCCCGTAGGTGATGTCTTCGACGCCGACCTGACGGGGCATGTCCTTCGAGATCTTGCGGTCGAGGGACAGGCGGCCCTGGTCGACGAGGTCGAGCAGCATGGCGCACATGACGGGCTGGCTCGCCTGGGCCGCGCGGATGGGCGCACCGGCCTCGACCCCGCCGAAGCCCTGCACGTAGGCGCTCTCGTCGCTCTGCCAGACGCCGACGACCGCGGAGGTGGAGCCGCTCAGCTCCATCGCGCTCTGCACGGCCGCCTCGATGCTGCCTGCGATCGAGGCGTCGATCGTGTTGACTTCGGCATCGCCCGCGAGGTCGCCGGATCCGCTGCAGGAGGTCAGGCCGAGCGCCACGACCGAGAGCGCCGAGACCGCCGCGACGCGCGCGCGCCTGCTGAAGCGTATACCCACGAAACCGCCGATCTCCCTGCCGACACAGAACAGAACGAGTCTACCTGCCGTGGGGGTCGGGCCGGTCGCGGCGGCTGAGCGTGGCCTGAGAGTCGGGATCCGGCGCCCTGAGATCCGCGGAAACGCGCGGCGAAATCCTACTTCATCTGATGAATGATGATAATTGAGGTAAACCTTACTAAAATCGTCCGTGTGAGTGAATTCAACGCAACCGGGTTCGATGCAAGTGTGGTCACGGCCGTCACCGGACATATGAACGGCGACCACCCCGAGGACAACCTGCTGATCGCCCGGGCATTCGGCCGCCCCGAGGCGACCGCCAGCACGATGATCGGGGTCGACGGCGAGGCGGGCCTCTGGCGCGTCACCGACCCCAGCGGCGAGCACGAGCTCAGCGTGGCATGGCCCGGCGGCCCGATCGCCGAGCGACCCGAGATCCGCCGCGAGGTCGTCGCCCTCTACAACGCGGCCTGCGAGAAGCTCGGCGTCGCGCCCCGCGAGGAGCACGGCTCCGCGCCCCAGCAGCCCGAGCACGGCCATGCTGGCAGCGCGCATAGCGCCCACGCTCATGGGGCCGGCCCGCACGGCGCCCAGCCCGCAGCGCATCACGGCCAGGCTGAGGACGACGACTCGTTCTCGAGCGCCCTGCGCAAGGCCACCTGGCAGGATCACGGCGACAGCGAGCACTCCACCTTCATGGAGGACATCATGAAAGGCGAGGCCGGCCGCGACGACTTCGCGGCGCTCGTCGCGCAGCACTACTTCCTCTATGTCGCACTCGAGGAGGCCTCCGCTCGGCTGCTGGCCGCCGACGAGAGCTATGCGGCGTTCCACCCCGCGGCGCTGGTGCGCCTGCCCGCGCTCGAAGAGGATCTCGAGTTCCTGCTCGGAGCCGACTGGCGCGACCGGATCGCTCCCGTGCCCACGACCGAGGCCTACGTCGCCCGCATCAACGAGATCGCGGCCGAGGGGTGGAAGCCCGGCCTCGTCGCCCATCACTACACCCGCTACCTCGGCGACCTCTCCGGCGGCCAGGCCATCGCCCGGCTGGTGGCTCGCCAGCACGGCTTCGAGCGGGCCGGCGTCGCCTTCTACGACTTCGCCGAGCTGGGCCCGATCCCGCACTTCAAGAAGGCCTACCGCGAGGCCCTCGACGCGCTCGGCGCGCAGCTGAGCGCAGAAGAGCAGCAGCGCGTGGTCGACGAGGTGCGCGAGGCCTACCGGTTCAACACCCTCACCTTCGTCGACCTCGACCGCGAGCGGAACGCCCAGCCGGTCGGCTGACCCCGCTGCCCGGCCCTGCATGCCGGCCTTGCTGGCAGACGCTGGCGATGCCGAACGTGGCATACCCTTGAACCCGTGACCGCAAGCCCCGTGAACTCCGGAGGCGCGCCGGATGGCGCGTCGGCGCCCGCGCCCGCCGCAGCCCCTCGAGCGCGCGTGGCGCTGTGGGACAACGCGCGCTTCATTCTGATCGCGCTGGTCGTGATCGGCCACACGATGACCACGGCGCGCACCGGCAGCGCCCTCGGCTACGCGATCTACAGCTACATCTACCTGTTCCACATGCCGGCGATGATCGCGCTCTCGGGTCTGTTCTCGAAGCCCGAGGCGACGCCGAAGGCGGTGCGATCCACCCTGCAGCTGCTCGCCACCTGGGTCGTGTGGGAGATCATCTGGGGGCTCATCAACTTCTTCGCCTCCGGCCGACCGCTGCCGGGCTCCTGGCTGGTGGTCCCGGCGTGGACCCTGTGGTTCCTGGTGACGCTCGCGACGATGCGGATCCTGCTGCCCTACATCGCCCGGCTGCGGCATCCGCTGGTGTTCTCGATCGCGGTCGCGCTCGCCGCCGGCCTCTCGCCGGCGATCGGCACCGGGTTCTCGGCCTCCCGCACCCTGTGCTTCCTGCCGTTCTTCGTCGCGGCCTGGCTGGCGAAGGATCGCGGCTGGCTCTCGGGCGAGTGGTTCATGCGCCCGGCGCGCGGTGCGCGTGCCGCCGGCTGGGCGCTGCTGGCCCTGATCGCGGCGGTCTTCGTGGCGCTGCCGAATCTGCGGAGCGAGTGGCGGATCGACCGCTGGCTCACCTGGCGCGACGACTACGCTCGGCTCTTCGACAGCGCCCCCATCGGCGACTGGGCGCCGCACGAATGGTGGGCGGTCGCCCTGGGCGGCATCGG
>JBFXIT010000171.1:0-3575 GCA_050175655.1 Leucobacter sp. | reverse complement strand
CGGGGCGACCCGCGGCGAGCGCAGCGCGATCCACACCCCCGCGAAGGCGGTGATGAAGAACACCGCGTACGCGGGCACGAGCACGGTTTGGTAGGTGCCGACCGGCAGGGTGAGGGTGAGCAGCTGCTTCCAGCCGAGCACCACCGCGGCGAGCGCGTCGGCGAGCGCGGGCAGCCACTGGGCAGGAGGGGCGAGGAGTGACTGCGGCATCGCCACGGGCAGCAGGGTGAGCGCGAAGGCGGCGACCGCGGCCGCGAGGCGCACCGGCACTGCCCAGCGCAGGCGCCAGCCCGCCCAGGCGAGCCCCGCCCCGAGGCCGAGGCCAGCGGCTGCCGGGGCGAGCAACCAGGGGGTCTGATAGATCGGCCAGGCGGCGAGCACGCCGAGCACGGTCGCGGCCGCCGCGGCAACCACGGCCGAGACGAGCCGGGCCAGCGGGGTCACGCGACACCTCGCAGCATGAGCCGCGGCAGATCGCCGAGCGCGCCGACGGTGCAGACGGTGAGCGGGTCGATGTGCGCCAGGGCGGGGTCGGCCAACCAGTCGCAGCGCACCGCGACGATGCGCACGTCGGGGGTGAATGATGCGGCCGCGCGGCGGAGTCGGTCGAGCCCGGGCTGTGAACCGGTGACGAGGTAGACGATCGAGAGCGGGCGGCGCGATTCGGCGAGGCTGCGGGCGACCCGCTCGATGCGTGGCGCGCGCTCATGCGCGGGCCGCAGTTCGGCCCATGCGTCGAGCAGCTGGGCGGGCTCGCGCGAGGGCAGCTCCTCGAGGCCGTCGACGCTGGGGCGCACCCGGCCGGGGGTGGCGGCCGAGGCGATGAAGCGCTCGCGCCCCTCGCGCGCGGCCTGCGCCGAGACCGAGGCGGCGACGCTCACCGCCAGTTCAAACTCCTCGTCACTCGCGTACTCGTCGCGGCGGGCATCGAACAGCACCGCCACGCGGGCCGTCTGCGATTCCTCGAACTGGCGCACCATAAGCGTGCCGGTCTTCGCCGTCGACTTCCAGTGCACGTGGCGCAGGGCGTCGCCCGCGGTGTACTCGCGTAGCGCGTGAAACGAGAGGTCGGCGTCGGTGAGCCGCTGCCGGGGGGCACCTTCGAGGTCGCGCACAAGCCCCGCGGTGCTCGAGGGCAGGGGTACGGTGGCCGGGTGCACGTGCACGAGGTGCCGGTCGGGCCAGGTGACCTCGCGGCTGAGCAACCCCAGTGGATCGCGTCGCGCGACGGTCAGCGGGCCGACCGCGATGACCCCGCGCCGCGGGGCTGGCACCTGGGCGGTCAGCGTCGTGCTCTGCTGGGCGCCGAGCAGCGGCACGGTGAGTTCGCGCAGTGCGTCGCCTACGGGTAGCTCGACGACGGTGGGCAGCTGCGGTCGGCCCGCACTGTTCTCAATCGCGACGGCGGCGTGCACCTCTCCGCCGGCGACGATGCTGCGCCGGCTCAGTGCGATGGCGGCGTGGTAGTCGCGCGCGCCTAGCAGGAACGGCCACGCCGTCAGCAGCAGCACTGCCCCGGCGATTGCCACGAACCACGCCTCGATCCACCCCATGGCCGCACCGGCCACCGCACCGAGCAGGGTGACGGCGGCGACGAACCAGCCGAGCGGGCGCAGGCGCTGCGTGAAGAGCGCCTGCGCCCGCCGGTTCGCGGTGCGGAAGGGGGTGTCGGTCACGCCTGGCCGTTCTCCTGCGGCTGGGGTACGTCGAGCAGGACGCGGCCCACCACCTGCTCGGCGGTGACGCCGTCGAACTCGGCCTCGGGCTCGAGCACGAGGCGGTGGGCGAGCACCGCGATGGCGAGGTCGCGCACGTCGTCGGGCACCACGTAGCCCCGGCTCGCCACCAGCGCCCACGCCCGCGCGGCGCGCTGCAGCGCGATCGCGCCACGCACGCTCGCGCCCAGCCGCACCTCGCGCGCGGCCCGGGTGGCCTCGACCAGCCGGGTGATGTAGTCGGCGATGAGGGGGCTGACGTGTACCTCGGCCGCGAAGCTCTGCAGCTGCAGCAGCGTGCCCGCCGTCATCACGGGCTGCACCTGCGGGCCGCGCCCACCGGCGCCGGTCTGCTCCGTGAGGATGCGGCGCATCGCGGCCTCGTCGGGGTAGCCGATCGAGGTCTTCACCATGAACCGATCGAGCTGGGCCTCGGGCAACCGGTAGGTGCCCGCCTGCTCGACGGGGTTTTGCGTCGCGATCACCATGAACGGGTCGGGCACGGGGTGCGTCACCCCGTCGACCGTGATCTGCCGTTCCTCCATCACCTCGAGCAGCGCCGACTGCGTCTTCGGGCTCGCCCGGTTGATCTCGTCTGCCAGTACCACGTTGGCGAAGATGGGCCCGGGGTGGAAGTCGAAGCTGCGGCGGCCCTGGTCGTACACCGTGACGCCCGTGACGTCGCCGGGCAGCAGGTCGGGGGTGAACTGCACCCGCGAGGAGGTGCCCTGCGACACCGCGGCGAGCGCACGCGCGAGCGCGGTCTTGCCCGTGCCCGGCACGTCTTCGAGCAGCACGTGCCCCTCGGCCACCTGCGTCGCGAGCACGAGCTCGACCACGCGGCGCTTGCCGTGGATCACCTGCTCGATCGCGTCGACCGTGGTGCGCAGCGCGTCGCCGGCCCAGGTGGCGCGCTCGGCCGAGAGCGGTGCGGGCTGGGGCTGCGGTGCGGGCTGGGCGGGCTGTGCGGCAGACTGCGGTGTGCTCATCGGCAGGCTCTCTCGGTTCGGGTTCGTGCGGCTCAGTGCGGTTTCGTGGGTGCGGGTCGGGGTTCGCTGGTGGATCGCGGCACTATGTGCCGCCGACGACGATGTCCCGGGTGATCTGGGTCGCCGCGCCCCAGTCGTTCGCGGCGCACACCGTGACCTCCATCGTGTCACCCGGCACGCCCGTGCGGGTGACGGTCACCGGCCCGCCGGAATCGGGCCACTGGGTGTTGACCGCACAGGCGCCCTGCTCGGTGACGCCGTAGCGCAGCCCCTCGCCCCAGTTGGCGAAGAGGTCGATGGTGACGGTGACCTCGGTGGAACCCGGATCACTCGCGAGCGTGACGTCGCGCAGCTGCGGTAGCCCGGCGACCGTCAGGTCTTGTGCGGGGCTGGCCGAGCCCGTGTTGGGTTCGTTGAGCGGATGCGGGAACACGCTCACGGGCAGCACGGAGACGCGGTGCGGCCCCACGGGCACCCGTAGCGTCGCGGTCGCCGTCGCACCGGGCACGGTCTGCAGCGCGGCGCCGTCGAGCAGCACCTGGTGTTCCTTCGCGTCGGCCCCGCCGGTGATCTCGATGCGCACGCTGCCGAACTCGCCCCCCGCCTCGGCAGCGGTCTGCCGCAGGGTGACGGTGGGCGTAGCCGGTGGCCGGTAGGCCCAGGCGGGCGCCGCGGCCGAGGGCGCGGAGTCGCCGACCGCGTTGAACGCGGTCGCCGTGAACTGGTGAATCTCGCCGAGTCGCAGGCCGCCGACCTCGCAGGTGTAGTGCGTGCCCGCGGGCGTGCACGTGGCGCCAGCAGGCGCGCCGTCTTGGGCGATGGTGACGCCCCCGAGCGCAGGGTACGCGAGCTGCGCATCGCCGAGGGTGAC
>JBFXIT010000170.1:0-3576 GCA_050175655.1 Leucobacter sp. | reverse complement strand
GCGACGCAGCCTCGACGCCGCCGTGGAGGAGTTCGGCAGGGCGACCCGGTTCCCCCTGGCGTTCGGCGGCTTCGAGTGCGGCGGCGCGGCCTGCATCTCGTCGCTCGCGGGCAACCGCACGCTCAGCCTGCATGGCCTCCGCGTGGTGAGCGGGCTCGGGCTGGGCGGCCGGGCGATGATGGAGGCGCGACCGAGGCTCACCGCCGACTACTCGCGCTCGCCCCACATCACCCACGACTACGACGGCGAGGTCGCGGCCGAGGGGGTGGTGGCGCTCTTCGCGATGCCGGTCCTGGTCGGCGGAGTGGTGCGCGCGGTGCTCTACGGCGGCACGCGGAGCGGATCCGCGCCCGGCACCACGTTCGTGCAGGCGGGCGCGTCGATCGCCGGCGAGCTGGCCCGCGAGATCCGCATCGAGGACGAGGTGGTGCAGCGCCTCGCCGCTCAGCCCGCAATGGCGGACGGGCTGCCGAGCAGCGTGCGCGAGGAGCTGCGCGACGGGCACACGGAGCTGCGCCGGATCGCCGCGGCCACCGCGGATCCGGCCATCCGCGAGCAGCTGATCGCCCTCGAGCGCCGGCTCGCCCGCATCGGTTCGCCGCGCACCGGCGGACCGGCGGTGCAGCTCACGCCGCGCGAACTCGACGTGATCTCGCACGCGGGGATCGGCGGCACGAACCTCGAGATCGGGCGCAGCCTCTCGCTGACCGAGAGCACGGTCAAGAGCTACCTGAAGTCGGCGATGACGAAGCTCGGCGCGTCGAACCGGCATGCCGCGGTGGCGGCGGCCCGCAAGGCTGGTCTCATTCCCTGAGGGCGCGCTCCGCCAGGCGAGCCGTGGCGAGGCGCAACGCCCGGTCGGGATCGAGCCCTGCTGCATTCGCCTCGACGACGAGGGAGAGGATCGCGTCGCCCAGCCGCTCCTCGTCGGCGTGGGCGGGATCCCGTGTCTCCGAGGCGGGATCGAGCAGATGGGCTCTTTTCAGCCGCTCCACCACCTTCGCCGCGCGGGCCAGGGCCGGCATGCCCGCGGGGATGCCGTCGAGCGCGCCGCGCGAACCGCGCCGCTCCCCCGCCGCATCCTCCTTGAGCCGCTCCCACTCGGCGTGCAGCTCCTCCACAGTCATGTATCCGCGGTCGCCGAAGACGTGCGGGTGGCGGGCGATCAGCTTCTCGTTCAGGCCGTCGGCCACGGAGCCGAGATCGTAGCCCTCTCCGTCGCGCTCGGCGATCGCGGTGTGGAAGAGCACCTGGTAGAGCACGTCGCCCAGCTCCCCGGCGACCTCGTCGGCGGGCAGGCCGCGCTCGACGGCGTCGATGAACTCGGCGGTCTCCTCGACCAGGAACGGGATCAGCGAGGCGTGCGTCTGCGCCTCGTGCCAGGCGCAGCCGCCTGGACGGGCCATCCTGCGCACCGTCGCGGCAGCCGCCGAGATCGAGGCGCCGGGATCGACGGGCTCAGCCTCGACAGGGTCGACGCCGCCGTCTCCCTCTTCTTTCTGGGCCATGACGGCACCCTATCGCGCCACGGGCCCAGGAGGGTTGGAAGACTGCGCTGTGCGGGCGACGATCACCGGCCCGACGGCACACTCGGCACACAGGGAACGAGGCGGGCGCCTCGCTACACTCGGGAGCATGCTGATCCGGAGGACGATGCGATCGTGCGGCCTGCTCGCCGCGGCGGTGCTCGCCGTATCCCTCGCAGCTTGCGCGCCCGAGCCCGAGCCGGGCCCCGTCTCGCCCCCTCCGACGATGGCGCCCGAGCAGTCGGTGGACGAGGCGTGCAGCCTCTCGCGGGCCGAGGTCGACGCGATGGTCGAAGAGGCGAAGACAGCGCTCGAGGAGGCGGGCCAGACGCTCGCCGCGGGTGAGATGCCCGATCTCAGCACCCTCTCGGACACGCTGGGCGGCGCGCTCGACCGGGCCGGCGAGGGCGTGATCAACCCCGAGGTGCTCGCAGCGCTCGAGAATGTACGCGCCGAGATCACCGGTTTCGGCGAGATCGAGGCTCCCGGATCCCTGCTCGAGGTGCCGGGATACCTCGGGTCGCTCGGCACTCAGCTCGCAGACCTGCAGACCGCGGGCAAGGAGCTGCAGCAGCTCTGCAACGCCGGCTGAAGGTGCTGCGAGAGCCTGCGACTTCGGCCTGACGGCCGCTGAGGGCTGGGCTCGGGCCCGTCGCGGCTCAGAAGTTCATCAGATGCCGAACGCTCCGACGAACAACAACGCGAAGACGACGATCGCAGCCGAGAGCAGGAAGCCGATCCCGCCGGTGACGATGCCCGCGACCGCTGCGCCCCTCGACCGTCGAGCTCTCACAGCCACGATCCCGAGCACGACCGCGAGCACCCCGGAGACCATGCTCAAGACGAGCACGGTCATCCCCGAGAGAATGAAGAAGTTCACGACCAGCAGCAGGATGCTGAGGACGCCTGCGATGAGCGACGCGGGCGACGTCCAGGTGGGAGCGGTGGTTTCGGCGGACTGCTGCATGGGGTCTCCTCGGGAACTCGGACCGGCTGGTAGGTCATCAAGCAACAGCGCCCGGCAACGGCCTGACAGCCTCCGGTATTTGTCAAGGTGGGTGAGGCCGGTGGGTGTCAGGCCGCGAGTAGGAGCTCGTCAGCTGGTGGCTGATTGATCCAGGCCGTAGGGTCACGGTCGAGGAACTTGGGCCGGGCCTGCGCCCGGGACCCGAAGCGTTCCGGGTGCGCGCGGCGGGCAGCTTCCAAAGCGGCATCACGGTCACGGTCGATCATGTCCGCGAGCCCGTAGTGCACATCAGCAGGAGTATGCATCCCGATCCCGGTATGCCGGTGATGATGGTTATACGCCTGAACGAACTCGCCCAGGAACTCGCGCGCGTGACCGAGCGAAGCGAACCGGTCAGGGAACACCGGCAGATACTTCATCGTCTTGAACAGAGCCTCCGAGTAAGGGTTATCGTTCGACACGTGCGGGCGAGACCGGGACTTCGTGACGCCGAGATCTGCGAGCAGTGTCGTCACCGTCTTCGACGTCATCGAGGGGCCGCCATCGGAGTGGACCACCTCGGGGGTGCCATGAATACCGAACGCGGTAAGCATCATCTCCTTGGCGAGGATCCCGTCCTCGACCGCGTGGACGATCGCGCCGACGATATAGCGGGAGAAGATGTCGATCATCACGTACGCGTCATAGTAGGTGCCCTTGACCGGGCCGGCGAGTTTCGTGATGTCCCACGTGTAGACCTGTCCGGGCGCGGTCGCGACCAGCTCGGGTACTTTCCTTGGCGGGTGCGTGGCCTGCCGGCGGCGTTCTCGTACCTGCGTGTTCTCGTGCAGAACCCGGTACATCGTTGAGACCGAGCCGATATACCGGCCTTGCTCGAGGAGGATCGCATAGACCTGCAACGGTGGCTTATCGACGAACTCGTCACTATTGAGTACCGCAAGCACCGTGGCCCGTTCGGCATCGGTGAGCTTGTTGACCGGCACCGGGCGATGGGTTGGGGTGGGCGAGGCCGGGATCTTCGCGCGGGCCGCGCTCGCCCGGGGAATACCGGTGAACAAGGCGGCTTGCCGGGTGGACACGCCG
>JBFXIT010000169.1:0-3583 GCA_050175655.1 Leucobacter sp. | reverse complement strand
GAAGCTCGACACGGCCTGCTGATCGGTGAATGAGGAGACGAGGTCGAGGATCGCGCGCGCCCGGCCCTGGCGCACGATGCCGGCGTCGGAGTCGTCGCCCAGCACGAGGTCGGGCCGCTCGGCGCGCAGGGCGAAGAGCTGCTCCGTGGCCTCGTCCACCCATTCGAGCAGCCCGCGCGGCGCGCGGCGCACATCGTCGGGATCGGTCAGCCACGCCTCGTAGCCGAGCACGAGATCCTCGATCACCCGGGCCTGCCCCCGCTGCGTCTGCGCGAGCTCGGACCGCTCCAGCACGAAGTGCGCGTGCACGAACTTGAGCACCGCGACCTCGTGCCAGGCCCGCTGGTCGAGCCTCACGTGGCCGCCTCGCAGGTGCGGGCGCTCCTCGACCACGATGGAGGATCGCAGCCGCTCGATCCAGCGCCGCGTGAAGTCGGAGACCGCCCGCTCGCTCGCGATGCCGCCGTCGTAGGGGATCGCGAGCAGTTCGTCGGCGAGCTCGGTCGCGATCTGCTGCACGGCGGTGCGGAACGCGTCGCGATCCGCGATCCATGCGTCCTTCTCGTGCAGGCGCCGCCACAGCAGCTCGAGCGATCGGCCCGGCCGCCGCCATTCGGAGTCCAGCGCGGCGACGGGCTCGGCCTCGAGGGCCCTGGCCTCGGCGAGCCAGGAGTGCAGCTCGCGCGCGACCGCGGCCTGCTGCAGCACGCCCGCGCGGGTGAAGTCGTCGAGGTCGTGCACCGCGTAGGCGATGTCGTCGGCGAGATCCATGACCGCGCACTCGACCGTCTGCGCGCCCTCGCCGATGCCGGGGAACGCCGCCCGGGCGTCGTCGAGCTCCGCCGCGTCGACGGCGTAGGCGGAGAACTTCTCTGCCCCGTGCTCCGGATCGGCGCCGACGCCTCGCGGGCGCTCCGCCACCGGTCGCTGCAGGGTGTCGACGCCGATCCACTCGCCCCGTGTCCACGGGTACTTGAGCACCGACGCGCGCACCGACGCGGTGAGGTTGAGGCCTGGGAAGTCCCGGCCCAGGGTGTCGAGCATGGTGATGATGCGGAAGGTCTGGGCATTGCCCTCGAAGCCCTCGGCGAGGCCGAGCCGACGGCGCGCCACGCGGTCGAGCACCCGTTCGCCGAGGTGCCCGAACGGCGGATGGCCGAGATCGTGGGCGTGCGCCGCCGCCTGCGCGACGATGCTGTCGCAGCCGCCCAGGCGGGCCAGCACGGCACCCGTGGGATCGTCATCCGGCGACTCGCCGCGGATGAACGCCTCGTGCGTGGCGACCCGGCCCGCAAGATTCGTCGCGATGACGCGGGCCACCGCGCTCACCTTGAGCGAGTGGGTGAGGCGGTTGTGCATCACCGGCCCGACGCCGGTCTGGGGCACCACCTGGGTGACGGCGGAGAGGCGGGCGAAGTACGGCGAGAAGCGGATGCGCTCGAGGTCGATCCGGAACTCCTGGGCCGCCGAGCCAGCCGGTGCGCCCTCCTCCGGCTCGGCCGCGCGGTGCTGCGAGCGCTCGACCTCGACGTGTTCCCGCACGACCCTGGGATCGCCCGCCTGCCGCTCGGGGTCGACTGATTCGCTCATGCCGTTATTCAAGCATGCGGGCGGTGGAGGGTGCAGGGGCGCCGGGAGTCTCGGACTCCCCGAGCGCGCGGAGCGCCAGCCAGGCGGCGGCGCGGTCGTCGGGGCGGTCGAGCGCCAGCCCCGTCCGCTCCTCCACACGTCGCACCCTCGCGACGAGGGTCTGACGGTGTATGCCGAGCCGTACCGCGCTCGCCCGATGCGCGCCGTGCTCTGAGAGGAACACCCGCAGCGTCTCGGTCAGCTCTCCATGCTCGCCCGTCGGTTCGCGCAGACCGTCGAGCAGGCCGGCGAGCTGCTGCGCTCGATCGCCGCCGAGGGCGTCGAGCACCAGCCCGACCGTGGTGAGCTCGGCATAGCGCACCACCGACCTTCGGCTCTCCACCGCGACTTCGGCGGCCTGCCGCGCCTGGCCGGTGCTGCGGCCGAGCACCTCGGCGAGCGCCGGCCTGCCGAGCCCGAGATGCACCGATCCGCTGCCGACCGGGGTGAAACCGCTCGCGCGGTCCGCCAGTTCATCGACGAGCTCGTCGCGCACGAATCCGCCCACCCGGCCCGGCTCGCTCGCGAAGACGTGCTCGAACCCGAGCTCGTCCATCCAGCGCTCGACGAGACGCTCGAGGTCGATCGTTCGCGTCTTCGAGACGAGTTCGAACGCCGTGAGGCTCTCGTCGCGCACGCCCCAGCGCGCGAGCAGATCGGTGGCGGCCGACCCGCCGGAGAGCAGCACGTCGAGCAGCGCCTGGCGGCCCAGGCTCTCCGTGATGGAGGGGTCCCGGGTGCGCAGCACGAGGTCGAAGAGCGCCGCCGCCTGCGAGGCGAGGTCGCGGTTGCGGCTCGTGACGCTGGAGCGCGAGGCGATCACCAGGTAGCCGGCGAGGTCGCGGTCCGAGCCCACCTGGTGCGTCTGCAGCCCGTGATGCCGCACCCGCACCGGTCGGCCGAGGGCCACCGCCACCGCGTCGTGGATGTGCAGCCTCCCCGCGCCCGCGCTGGCGATGAGCTGGCCGTCGGCGTCGAGCAGCACCGCCCATCCGTCGATGCGACGGGCGAGCTCCACGATCGCAGCGGCGGCTCCGCCGCGCCTCGCGACCTGGGTGAGCACCTTGGTTCCCGCGGTCACCAGGCGATCGTCCGCCGCCTGGTCCTCGGCGATCAGCGCAGCGAGCTGCGCGTGCAGCGCAGCGCCCTCCGCTTCGGTGCCGAGGATCGCCGTCATCCCGCGATCGGCCAGCAGCCTGCGCAGGGCGGGGCCTTGTTCCGCGGTCACGAACACCGCCCGGGAGAGCACTGCCGCGCCGTCGCCGCCCGCTCGGAGCCGGGCGCGCAGCTCGCTCACGGGGCCCGTCACGAGCGTGGCGAAGGCAGGGTTGCCGACCACCACGTACTCCGAGACTCGGGTCAGCCCGTCGACGGGGGTCCGTTCCTCCACCCCCTGTGAGACGCACTCGCCGCCCACCGCGCGCACGACGGATGCGAGGTCCAGGGTCATACGCGAAGTGTACCAAGTGTCGAGCGGCAACCATAAACTTCAACACTCGGCACAGTGACAATCGCCTCGGAGCGCACTTACCATGAATCGGCCGCGCGAGCCGCTTCCCGCCCGCACGCAGACGCAGACGGGGCGGCTCGCTGCCCACCCGCAGGCCACGCTCATCGAGGAGGAACACATGAAGGCCGTCGTATTCAGGGATCCGCAGACCCGGGTCTCCATCGCCGACGTCGAGCTCGCCGCTCCGAAGGCCGGCGAGGTCCGCGTCAAGATCGCCGCAGCCGGCGTCTGCCACTCCGACCTGCACGTGAAGCGCGGCGAGTGGGACGCGCCCGCTCCGATGGTCATGGGCCACGAGGGCTCGGGCGTCGTCGTCGAGCTGGGCGAGGGCGTCACCTCGCTCGCCGTGGGCGACCACGTCGTGCTCAGCTGGGTGCCGCCCTGCGGCGAGTGCCGCTACTGCCTGCAAGGCCACGAGGCCCGCTGCCAGAAGGTCGCCACCGT
>JBFXIT010000168.1:0-3599 GCA_050175655.1 Leucobacter sp. | reverse complement strand
AGGTCGAGGAAGAGGGCGTCGTCGAGCTCCCCGCCGGGTCGCACCTGGTAATCGCGGAGGATCCCGATGCGGCGGAAGCCGAGGCGCTCGTAGCTGCGGATGGCCCCCTCGTTCTTCGCGTTGGGGTCGAGCGTGATGCGGGTGACCCCTTGCTCGAACTCGTGACGGATCGCGAGCGCGAGCGCCTCCTCGCCGATGCGGCGGCCGCGGAAGGCGGTCGAGAGGAAGATGTGCATGACGGTGGTCGGGTATTCGGGATCGTCGCTGCGCAGCACGATGAGCGCACCGACCGGCCTGCCCTCCACCTCGATGATGCGAGTCGACTCGGGATGCTCGATCAGTTCCTCCCCCACGCGCTGCGGCGTGTAGCCGACCCACCAGAGCGCCACCTCCGGCTCGAGCAGCACCTCGAGGATGGGCTGGCGATCGGAGTCGCGCGGGTCGCGCAGCACGACGAGTGGGCCCCGCAGCACGGGGTGGGCGTTCTTCGGATCTGGCATGTCGTGACCTCCGCCCGAAGCCTACTCCCCTTCGACTAGTCGCCGGGCGAGCGTTCGTCCACGCGCTCGACTGCGGGTTCGGGATCCCGCCCGGCTCGCAACCAGAGCGCCCCGGCGATCAGGGCCGCAGCGGTGCCCAGCAGGGCGCCCGCGATCGTGTCGGTGAGCCAGTGCACCCGCACCGCGGCACGACTCCACATCATCACGAGCACCCAGGCGGTCGCGCCGACGACGGCCCAGTGCCGGGTGGTTCGAGAAGCGCGGCCCGCGAGGATCACGATCAGCGACAGGGACACGGCGAACGCCGCCGCG
The DNA here is from genome assembly GCA_050175655.1 of Leucobacter sp. Lineage (GTDB taxonomy): Bacteria > Actinomycetota > Actinomycetes > Actinomycetales > Microbacteriaceae > Leucobacter. The sequence goes on along the minus strand of JBFXIT010000168.1, from coordinate 2,787 downwards.
CCCATCGAGTGCCCCGAAGGGTACGAATAGCCGGGCGGATGCAGCAGCGCGTCGATGGGGCGCGGCCTCGCCACGAAAGCCTTCAGCGCCTCGGAGAGGATCACCCCGATGACGGCGGCCGTGCAGAGCGCGGCGGCAGCACGGAAGCGCCTGCGGGTCAGAAGCGCCGCGGATGCGATGACGACGCAGGCCGTCACGCCCAGCGAGCTTCCGATCCAGGCGAGAGCCGAAGCCAGGACGAAGGCGGGCGATCCGGGCTCCAGGCCCACCGCACCGTGCCACCAGCGGTCCACCTCGGTCGGGGCACCGCCCTGCGCCCTGATCCAGAGGCCGAAGAGCAGCACGAACAGGATCGCCACGGCCGCCGACGTCAGCATTCCGGCGCCCGGCCGCGCAGCCCGCACCGCTCCCGGGCCCGACGGCCGCGGCACCGGCAGCCCCTCGCTCATCCCGCACTCCCCATGGCCACACACCCTATCGCCCCCGTCTGCGGCAGGGATCGCGGCCGGCGACGCTCGAGGGCTGGACGCGGCGGAGTTCGAGACGGGCTTTGGCCCGGGGCCACCGATCCGGGATGATTGAGGGAATACGGCGGCTGCCTCCGGCCTCCTCCGTCTTCCCGATACCGAGGCCGCTGTCGAACAGGGCCCGAACCAACACAGCCGAACGAGCAGAGCCCAGACGAACGGAGCCCCGATGGACCAGGCGCAGGAGATCGCGGCGCAGGAGATCGCGGCGCAGGAGATCGCAGCACTCAGAGCCCGCATCGAGCAGCTGGAGGCGCAGAACCAGGAGCTCAGCGGCAGGGAATCGGGCGACCGCGACCGCAGTCCGGATGGCTCTGCGGCACCGCCCCGGGCGAGGAAGGGCGTCGGCCGCGGCCTCCTCGCCGCCGTACTGATCCTGGTGAGCGTGCTGCTCGCGCCGGTCGCGGTGATCGGCGGCTGGGCCCGGCTCGAATTGGTCGACACCGATCGCTTCGTGCAGACCTTCGGTCCCCTCGCCGAGGATCCGGACGTTCAGCGCTTCATCGCAGCCCAGACCGAGCAGGCCATCTTCGACTCCGTCGACGTCGACGGGCTCGTAGGAGACCTCTTCGAGGGCATCGCCTCGCTCGACATGCCGCCGCGAACGCAAGCCGCGGTCGCCCTGCTCGAGGGGCCGGCGGCAGCCGGCGTGCGATCCCTCATCTCGTCCTCCGTCGAGCGCGTCGTCGCATCGCCGCAGTTCGCTCAGATCTGGGAGGGTGCGCTGCGCGAGACGCACAGTCGGGCGATCGCGGTCATCCAGGGCGACCCGAACACCGCGCTGCAGCTCGACGACGACGGCACGCTCTCGCTGCGCCTGCAGGTGGTCGTCGCAGAGGTGAAGCAGGTGCTCGTCGATCAGGGGCTGGGCTTCGCGAGCGCGATCCCCGAGATCGACCGCACGATTCCCATCGTCGCATCCGACTCCTTCCTGCTCGTGCGCACGGTCTACCAGCTCGCCGTCGCGGCGGGCACCTGGCTGCCCTGGGTCGTGCTCGGCATGCTGGTGCTGGGCGTCGCGGTGGCGAGGGATCGGCGCAGAGCGCTCGCCTGGGCCGGTGCGGGCCTCGCCCTCTCGCTGCTGCTGCTCGCAGCCGGACTCGGCATCGGGCGACGGTTCTTCGTCGGCACGGTGAGCCCGTCGATCATGCCGGCCGCGACCGCGGATGTGCTCTTCGAGCAGGTCACCGCCTTCATATCGTCGACGCTGCTCGCGCTCGTGGTGCTCGGTCTCGCCTTCGCCGTCGGCGGCTGGCTCACCGGGCCCTCCCGGCCGGCGATCGCAATCCGAGGGGCCGGGAACAGCGCGTTCTCCGCCGTGCGCGGCGCCTCGGATCGGCATGGGCTCGACACCCGCGGGTTCGGCCGGGCGGTGGACCGCTGGCGAGCGGTCATCGTCGGCGCCGCGATCGCCATCGGCGTGCTGGTGCTCTTCCTCGCGCGGCCCATCACCGTCGGCGGGGTCATCGGCACCATCGTCGCGGTTCTCGCGGTGCTGCTCGTGGTGGAACTCGTGCGACGGCCCGGCGCGGCCGACGACTCGGATCACCGGGACGAAGGCGCGAACGAGGCGGAGACGGCAGTATCATGACGGCGGACGACCAGGGATCGCTCCCCGCCCCCGAAGATCCGGGGCTCGTGCCGAGGATCGTCGAGACGGTCGCTCTGGCGTTCGCGGACGATCCCACCTGGTCGCCGATCGTCGAGTCGAACACCTCCGACCCCACGGCGTCGCGCAGGTACTGGGAGCTCTTCGTGCGCTCCGCGCAGCGCTACCCCTGGACGTCCGCGGTCGACGGCGCCGAGGCGGTGGCGGTCTGGTTCCCGCCCGGAGCCGAGGAGCTCACCCCGTCCGAGATCGAGGAGTTCCCCGCGTTCGCCACCGAACTCTTCGGGCCGAGGCGCACGGAGGAGCTGCTCAGGATCATCGACCGCTTCGACGAAGCCCGACCCCCTGGTGAGTACTTCTATCTCAGCCTCCTGGCCACCCGTCCTGCCAGTCGCGGGAGAGGCCTCGGCCTGGGGCTCCTGCAGGCGGATCTGCACCGACTCGATGCGCTCGGGCAGCCGAGCTACCTCGAATCGTCCAACCCTGCGAACGACGCCCGGTACGGGAGGCTGGGATACCGCCCGCACGGGCGCATCCTCCTGCCTTCAGGGCTCGAGCTCACGACGATGTGGCGCGATCCGTCCTCGTCAGCGATGGGAGACCGACAAGAGAGGCCGGCTGCATGAAACCGATCGTCGAACTGCACGTGCA
>JBFXIT010000167.1:0-3642 GCA_050175655.1 Leucobacter sp. | reverse complement strand
GGCGTACGACGGGACGGATCGGCTGCTGCTCGAGACCGCACAGGCGCTGGGCGGCGATGCGACCGGTGCCCTCGATCCGGGCGCCCTCGTGACGATCGGCGACCGGCACGGAGCGCTGACGCTCGGCGCGATCGCGGTGCTCGGTGCGCGGGAGGTCCGAGTGTTCCAGGATCCTCTGCTGGGCGAGCGGGCGCTCGCCGCCAACGCCGCACGTCTCGGGCTCGACGACGGCGCCTATGAGAACCGTCCGCTCGGCGCCTCGCTGCTTACGGGGGCGAAGCTCGTGCTGCTGCAGCTGCCGCGCTCGCTCGCAGAGCTCGACGAGATCGCCCAGGCCGTCGCGCAATGGGCCTCGCCCGATGTCGTGCTGCTCGCCGGGGGCCGGATCAAGCACATGACCCGCGCCATGAACGAGGTGCTCGGGCGCAGCTTCGGCGAGGTCTCCGCGGGGCTGGCTCAGCGCAAGTCCCGGGTGCTCACGGCGCGGGCTCCGCGGTCGGCGGAGGATCTCGGCGAACCGCGCTTCCCGGTCTGGGGGCGCGATCCCGAGTTGTCTTTCGCCGTCGCCGCGTTCGGCGCCACCTTCGGGGGCGCGACGCTCGACCACGGCAGCCGACTGCTGCTGCGCGGGCTCGACGAGAGCGGGTGGCCCGCTGCCGCCCGCATCGTCGACCTGGGATGCGGCAACGGCGCGCTCGCGGTCTCGGCCGCGCTCGCCCGCCCCGGCGCCGGTGTGATCGCCACCGACCAGTCGGCGGGGGCCGTCGCCGCGACGCGCCTCACCGCCGAGGCGGCCGGAGTCGCCGATCGGGTGGATACCCGGCGCGCCGACGCGACCGAGGCGGTGCCCGACGGGTGGGCCGAGCTGATCCTGCTCAACCCGCCCTTCCACTCGGGGGCGGCGGTGCATGCGGGGGTCGCGCACCGGCTGATCCGATCCTGCTCCCGTGCGCTCGCCCCCGGCGGCGAGCTGCGCCTCGTCTTCAACTCGCACCTGGGCTATCGGCCGCTGGTCGAGCGGGCGATCGGGCCGACGCGCCAGATCGTCAGAGACCGCACCTTCACGGTGCTCTCGGCGATCCGCCGCCGCTGACCGACGAGCGGGCTCACGCAGCGGGATCGATGCGGGTGATGCCCGGGATGCGATCGAAAGCTGTGTCGGTCGACGCGATCTTGTCGATGCCGTAGGCCAGCGCTGTGGCGGCGTGCACGGCGTCTCGGCCGCGCACGCCGGGAAGCTGCTCGATCAGCCTGAGGGAGGTGTCGAGCACCTCGTGGTCGAAGTTCAACACGGTGAGCACGGTGGCGAGGCCGCGGCCGTCTCGGACCGCGAGAGCAGGATCGCCGGTCTTTCGCAACCGATGGTGCACGATCTCCTGGATCATCTCGACACTCGCGTAGCCTCGGCCTCTGCCCTCGGCGAGCTCGAGCAGAAGCTGCCTGCACGGCGCCTTGAGCGGATGCTCGGTGCCCAGCGCGTAGGCCGCGATGGTCGAGTCGACGAGAACGGCATCCTCCATCACCGGGAGGGTCATGCGATATGCCTGAGCGCGAGTTCATCGTCGTACTCGCGATACCAGTCTTCGACCGAGATGGGATCGACCGCCTGAGCCGCGTCGCAGCGCGCGAACAGATCCTGCAGCACAGCGACCGAGCGATGCTGCTGCGAGGTCAGTCGTTGCTCCACCGCTTCGCGCACATAGGCTCCCACGCTGACGCCCGCCGCCCGCGCCTCTGCTTTGAGCATCGCATAGCGCTCGGGGTCGAAGAGCACCTGCACGCGTCTTTCGAGTGTTGCCATATGCGCAGTCTACGTGCGAACATGCACATCTTCAAGGGCAAACATGTGCAGGTAGCGAGGGGCACGGGCCCCGCGCAGAAAAAGATCACAAAAAGGTAACGGAGTTCGCTATGCTCTGAGTCACCGCGCACGGAGCCCGGAGTTCGGGCCCCTCGTGCACGGGGCGAGGAGGCTCGACGTGGAGTGGCGCAAGGCGATCCGACCGCGAATCGCGGTGCGGGTCGGCGTGCTCTCGTGGGTGCTCACCTCGATGCTCGTCGTCACGATCGGCGCCGACCCCTACGCCGCCGCAGCCAGCCCCCTCCAGCTGCACGGGGCCCTGCAGCGCCCCGCCACCGCAGGGGAGGGAGGCGTCGGCATCATCTCCCACCGCGGTGCCGCCGCCGAGGCTCCCGAGAACACGCTCGCCGCGTTCAGGATCGCCATCGACCAGGGGGTCGACTTCATCGAGACCGACGTGCGGCTCACCGCCGACGGGGTGCCGGTGCTGATGCACGACCCCGATCTCGACCGCACCACCAGCGGCGCGGGCCCGATCGAGCAGCACACCCTCGAGCAAGTGCGCGCCCTCGACGCCGGCAGCTGGTTCGATCCGGACTTCACCGGCGAGCCGGTGCCGACCCTCGAGGAGTTCGTCGCGCTGCTCGGCCCGGCCCCGACCCGCGCCTTCGTCGAGCTCAAGGGCGAATGGAGGCCCGAGCAGATCGCCGCCGTGCTGCAGCTGCTGCGCGACAACGGGCTGGTCAATCGGGTCGTGCTCGAGTCGTTCGAGCTGGTCACCCTCGAGATGCTGCGGCGGCAGGCGCCCGAGTTCGCGACGATGCTGCTCACCCGCGAGATCAACGAGAGAATGCTGCTCACCGCCGTCGACCTGAGGGTCTCGGCGATCGGGGCGCGCGAGCAGCTCTTCCTCGATGCCCCGCACTTCATCGAGAGGATCCGAGGGCTCGGTCTCGGCGCCGTCGTCTACACGCTCAACCACCCCGAGCAGTGGGAGCGGGCGGCCCTGCACGGCATCGACTTCATCATCACCGATGATCCCGTCGGGCTGGGAGACTGGCGCGACGAGCATCGCGGCGGGCAGGGCGAGTGAAGCGCCGGGCGACGTCGTCGGGAGGGCCCGCGGCAGGAATAGGCCGCGCGCGATACGGGTTGCAGACCCGGAGAGCGATCCGCGATCCTTGAACCGGGCGCGTGTGCATCTCGACGCGTGCACGCCCCATCGCCCATCCGCCCCGCCCGACCGCAAGGAGACTCCATGGCCCATCCCATCCGCAAGAGCATCGGAACCTCCGGCATCGAGATCGCGCCGCTCGCCCTCGGCGCGAACACCTTCGGATGGACCTCGGCCCGCGACGAGTCGTTCGACGTGCTCGACGCCTTCGTGGCCGGCGGCGGCGACTTCGTCGACACCGCCGACGGCTATTCGCACTGGGTGCCGGGCAACGGCGGCGGCGAGAGCGAGACCATCATCGGCGAGTGGATCGCGGCCCGCGGAAACCGCGATCGCGTGATCATCGCCACGAAGGTCTCGACCCACCCGCAGTTCAAGGGACTCGCCCCGGACAACGTGCGGGCCGCCGCCGACGCCTCGCTCGCGCGCCTCGGCACCGACCGCATCGACCTCTACTACGCCCACTACGACGACGCCGACACCCCGCTCGAAGAGACGGTCGCCGCGTTCTCGGGCCTGGTCGACGCGGGCAAGGTGCGGGCGATCGGAGTCTCGAACTACACGGCCGATCGGGTCGAGGAGTGGTGCAGGATCGCCCGAGAGGGCGGCTACCATCTGCCCGTGGCCCTGCAGCCGCACTACAGCCTGGTCGAGCGCGACTTCGAGA
>JBFXIT010000166.1:0-3734 GCA_050175655.1 Leucobacter sp. | reverse complement strand
GACAGCCGGTAGCGCACCGTGTTGGTGTGCACGAAGAGGGCCGTCGCCGTGCGGCCGATGTTCTGCTCGGCGGCGAGGTAGGTGATCAGCGTGTCGAGCAGGGTGCTCTGCCGCAGCGGCTCGAGGACCTCCTCGATGTGCTGCTGCAGTCGGCGCTGGTCGACGTGCGAGAGCAGCCAGGTGGTCAGGTCGATTCGGTCGATCCGGATCGCGCCGATCTGCTCGGGCTTCGACATCACCGATGCCCAGCTGCGGCCGATCCCGAGCGCGGTCTCGGCCTCGTGCACGGCGGTGGTGACGTGGGCGAGAGCCGAGAACGGCGCCGATGCGCCCACGAGCATCTTGCGGGCCGCCGCGTCGATCCACTGCGCGCCTCGCGGCGTCTCCTGCACGATGGCGGCGACCGTCGCGGGTGCGTCGACGTCCGTGCGGCGCAGCATGATGAGCAGCGGCACGTCGTCGGCGCGGGCTCTGGCGATCAGATCCGCGACGTGCGACTCGTCGGCGGACTCGGTGTCGAGGGGCGCGAACTCGAGCGCGCGCAGCTGGGTGTAGGCGGGGAAGCGGAACTGGCTGAGCCTCGCCCAGAAGCGATGCTCCCGCGAGGGCAGGATGCCGTCGTGGAGCGAGGCGAGCAGCTGCTCGTTGTCGCGCCGGTCGCGCAGCGTCGCCCCGTGCTGGATGCCGAACACGGCGCCGAGCAGGCGCTCCGACGTGTCGAGCAGCAGTTCGCCGATCGAGTCGAGCGTCTCGCCGCCGCGGCTGGCGATGGCCAGCACGTGCACACCGTCCCGCAGTGCGACGCGGCGCGTACGCACGTGCCAGCGGCCGATCTCGAGGCTCAGCTCCTGGCGACTGGTGGCCGACACCTCGTTCCAGATGAGCTGGGCCGGCGCCTCGCCGGTGCTGGCGATGACGTTGCCCTCGAAGTCGTAGATGAGCGCCGTGCCACGGCAGAGGATCCCGATGCGCGAGACGAGCGCGCGCACGGGCTCGGCCGACGAGATCGCCGCGAGCAGGGTGTTCGTGATGTCGAGGGTGTTCTGCAGCAGTGCGGCGCGGGCCTCGGCTTCGGAGGCGGCTTCCGGTGCTTTCTGTGCATCGGGCATCCGGGCATCCTCCCCTGCTTGTGTAAAACGGATGTTTCGCGGGCGTTACTCGTCACTTTTTTGTAGATTCTACAGACCGAACCTCAGAATGCTGCGATATTTCTAGTGACCGTCGCCCGACCTGCGACGAAGGTTGGAGCACCGGACTCAATGAAGAACTCCAGGAGGGGTATATGAGCAGTGTTCGTGTCGCAGTGGACGTGGGTGGAACCTTCACCGACGTCTGCATCTTCGACGACGAGACTCAGCAGATGAGGGTCACCAAGGTGCCCTCGACGCCGCACGATCCGATGATCGCGGTCATGAACGGCGTGGAGCGGGGTGAGATCGACCTGAACGATGTCACGCTCTTCTCGCACGGCACCACGGTGGCCACCAACGCCCTCATCACGCGCAACTTCCCGGCCGCCGCGCTCGTCACCACCAGGGGCTTCCGCGATGTCCTCGAGATCCGCGACGGCACCAAGGACGACCTCTGGGACGCTTACGCAGACGTCTCGGCGCCCTACATCCGCCGCCGCGACCGCTTCGAGGTCACCGAGCGCATCGACTACATGGGCCGCACGATCACCCCGCTCGACGAGACGGAGGCCCGGGAGCTCGCAGAGCTGCTGAAGCGCCGCGGCGTCAAGACCATCGCGGTCTGCTTCGTCAACTCCTACGCCGACCCGGCCCACGAGACCCGCATGCGCGAGATCCTCGAGGAGGTCATCCCCGACGCGACGGTGTCGACCTCGGCCGAGATCCTCCCCGAGATCTTCGAGTACCCGCGCTTCAACACCGCCGTGGCCAACGCCGTGCTCGCGCCGCTCGTCTCGGGCTACGTCAACCGCCTCGCCGAGCAGCTCAAGGAGGGCGGCTACCAGGGCGACCTGCTGCTGCTGCACTCCGGCGGCGGATCGATGACGCCCCGCATGGTCGAGAAGTTCCCGGTGCGCCTCGCGGCCTCGGGCATCGCGGCCGGAGCGATCTCGGCCAAGCACATCGCGCAGCAGTGCGGCTACGACAACGCGGTCAGCCTCGACATGGGCGGCACCTCGACCGACATCGCGCTCGTCGCCGACGGCGAGCTGCGCGTCGCGCAGGAGTGGCAGGTCGAGTACGGCCACCCGATCATCTTCCCCTCGATCGAAGTGCTCACCATCGGCGCCGGCGGCGGCTCCCTGGCGCACATCGACATCGCCGGCTCGCTGCGCAACGGCCCGCAATCGGCCGGCGCCGATCCCGGGCCCGCCTGCTACAGCACCGGCGGCGACCAGCCGACCAACACCGACGCCAACCTGGTGCTCGGCCGCCTCGGCACCTCGCTCGCCGGCGGCGTGAAGCAGCTCGACAAGTCGCTCTCGGAAGAGGCGATCCGCCGGGTCATCGCCGAACCCCTCGGCATGGGCCTCGAAGAGGCCGCGCAGGCGATCGTGTCGGTGGCGAACGCCAACATGGCCGACGCGGTGCGCCTCGTGTCGATCCGCCGCGGCTACGACCCGCGCGACTTCGCACTGCTCGCCTTCGGCGGCGCCGGCGCGCTCCACGGCGCCGACGTCGCCCGCGAGCTGGGCATCCCGACCGTGGTCGTGCCGCCGAACCCCGGCGTGACCTCGGCGATGGGCTGCCTGCTCGTCGACATCCAGCACGACCTGGCCCAGATGTACACCGGCCTCGCCTCCGCTGCGGACGAGGACAACATCGAGGAGGCGTTCGTCGCCCTCGAGACCGAGGCGTCGGCCCGTCTGCGCCACGAGGGCGTCAGCAGCGAGAACGCGCTGCTCCAGCGCAAGATCTCGATGCGCTACTCGGGCCAGTGGCGCTCGCTGCAGGTGCCGATGGGCTCCGGCCCCGGCGCCATGAAGCGCGCGGTGCAGACCTTCCACGAGCAGTACGAGCGCGAGTTCTCGTTCCGCCAGGACGACGCGCCGGTCGAGGTCTACCAGCTGCACCTCACCGCTGTGGGCAAGACGCCGAAGCCGGCGTTCCGGCCCGCGGAGCTCGCCCCGCAGGCGCCCGGGGAGCCGGCAGAGCGCCGTCCGGTCTACTTCGGCGGGCACGGCTGGGTCGACACCCCGGTCTACAACCGCGACGAGCTGGCGGCGGGCACGACCTTCATCGGCCCCGCCATCATCGACCAGCTCGACTCCACCACCGTCGTGCCCCCGGCCACCCGCGCCGAGATCGACGAGTGGCTCAACATCCGCATCCACCTCGAGGAGGCAAACTGATGAGCACGACTGCCGCCCCCACCCGCGAACTCGATCCGGTCACCTTCGAGGTGCTGAAGAACGCGTTCGCCACCAGCGTCGACCTCATGAGCGAGCAGATCCTGCGCACCTGCTACTCGTTCGTCATCTACTCGCGCGACTTCTCGTCGGCGCTGTGCGACGCGAACGGCAACACGGTGATGCAGGGCTCCGGCGACATCGCCGTGCACGTGGGCACCCTGCACTTCCAGTGCAAGGCCGTGATCGAGGAGTTCGGAGACGACATCCACCCGGGCGACGTCTTCGCGATCAACGATCCCTACCGCGGCGGGACCCACATCAACGACGTCTCGTTCATCCGCCCGATCTTCTCGGAGGGGCGCATCATCGCCTTCGCCCAGAACAAGGGCCACTGGGCGGACATCGGAGGCCC
>JBFXIT010000165.1:0-3752 GCA_050175655.1 Leucobacter sp. | reverse complement strand
CGGGCGTGACCTCGATCCAGGTCGAGATCCGCGGCGGCCAGGGCGGCAACGGCGGCGCGGATGCGACGGCGGGACCGGATCCGAGCTCGTATCGCGGTCTGGTGGCCGGCACGCTCGAGGTCACCCCCGGCCAGTCGCTGACGATCGCCGTCGGTCAGGGCGGAGCGAAGGGCGGCGATCAGATCAGCGGGAGCTCGGCCGCGAACACTCCGCCTGCCGGGGGATCGAACCCATTGGGTGCGTACCGAGGCGGCAACGGCGGCTTGGTGGCCACGTCCGGCAGTTCGGGTCAGGGCGGCGCCGGCGGCGCGGCATCGGTACTGCGCGTGAACGGCGAGGACATCGTCGCTGGCGGCGGAGGCGGCAACGGCGGGTCGGGTCAGTACGCGCCGACCCGGGGGCGCCCGGCTGACGGCACCTTCGTCGGCCGCACTGACACCACCTCCTCGAATGGGCAGACGGGCATCCAGCCCAGCGGCGGCACCAGCAACGACGGCGGCGGCTCGGGCGGCGGTGGCGGCGGCGCCCAGGGCGGGGCGCAGGGCCGTGTCGAGTTCGGCGCCGGCACGTCTACCGAGTGGTTCGGCTATGGCGGTTCCGTCGGCGAGAACAGGACGACCGGTTTCGCCGGGCTGAGCGCCTCGTACGAGCATGCCGCCCAGAACTCGGGCAACGGCTCGATCGTGATCCGATGGGTCACCGGTACCGCGGCTGCGCCCGCCGCGCCGCAGGGCGTGGCAGGCGTCGGCGAGGTCGATCTCTTCTGGAACCCGCCCGCCGAGATCGGCCAGGGTCCCATCACCGACTACCAGGTGCAGTTCAGCTCCGACGACGGCGGCACCTGGAGCGCATCGCAGACCGTCGGCTCGGCCGACGCCGCGCTCACCGTCGGCGGGCTCACCAACGGCACTGCATACGTCTTCCGCGTCGCCGCGGTCACCCCTGCGGGCGTCGGCGAGTTCTCGCCGAAGTCGCAGCCCCTCACCCCCTACGCGCTTCCGTCGAAGCCGACGATCACGGGCATCGCCCCGCAAGACGGCGCTCTCTCGGTGACCTTCGATCCGCCGGCGACCGGTGCGCCGCCGACCGGTTATCAGTACCGTGTCGACGGGGGCAGCTGGGTGCCCGTCGCCGGCACCGGGCAGCCGATCGTGATCCCGGGCCTGACCAACGGGGTCGCGGTCGACATCGAGCTGCGCGCCACGAGCGCCATGGGCACGGGCGCGATCAGCGATCCGGCCTCCGGCACGCCGCGAGCGACCCCCGGGGCGCCGACGATCGTCGGCACCACGGCGGGCATCGGCGTCGGCACGGTCAGCTTCGTCCCGGGTTTCGACGGCGGATCGCCGATCACCGGCTACGAGTACCGCATCGACGGCGGGGCCTGGCAGCCTCTGGCCTCGGGGGTGAGCCCGCTCGAGCTGACCGGCCTCGGCAACGGCACCTCGACCGCGGTGCGGATCCGTGCGCTGAATGCGGCGGGCGCCGGTGCGCCGAGCGCGCCCGTGAGCATCGTCACGCCCGGTGCTCCCGGTGCTCTCGTCGGGGCCTCTGCGACAGGCCTCGACGGTGCCATCTCCGCATCGTTCTCGCTGGGATCCAACGGCGGGTCGCCGATCACCCGCGTCGAGTACAGCCTCGACGGCGGCGGCACCTGGGTGCCGGTCGGCACGACCGGCCCGATCACGATCCCGGGCCTCGCCAACGGCACCGCCCAGAGCGTTCAGCTGCGCGCGGTCAACGCCGTGGGCGCCGGGCCCGCCACGACCGTCGCGGCGACCCCGGCGACCGTGCCGGGTGCGCCGGCGATCGACGCGATCGACAGAGACACCGGCTCGGGCGCGCTCGAGGTCGCCTTCTCCGCGCCCGGCAGTGACGGGGGATCCGCGATCACGGGCTACGAGTACACCACCGACGGCGGCGCGACCTGGCGCAGCGCGGGCTCCTCGACCTCTCCGCTCTCCCTGACCGAGGCCAGCGACGGCACGGCTCTCGAGGAGGGGACCGAATACACGGTGGCACTGCGCGCGGTCAACGCCGTCGGCGCCGGCCCCGCGTCCGGCGCCAGGACGACCCTCGGGCCGGTGACGCCGGTGCCCGCGAGCGCGCCGGTCATCACCTCCGTCGTCTCGCAGCCCGGCGCTCTGGCGGTCGTCTTCGCCCCGGGCGACAACGGCGGCGCGACGGTCGACGAGTACCAGTACTCGATCGACGGCGGCAGCACGTGGGCGTCGACGGGATCGCTCTCGGGCCAGTTCGTGATCGGCGGCCTCACCGACGGCACCACCTATGAAGTGCAGGTGCGAGCGGTGACCGGTGCCGGCGACGGCGCGAGCTCGGCTCCTGCGGCGGGTACCCCGGCATCGACGCCGGCTGCGCCGGCACTGAACGCGGTAGAGCGCGGGGACGGCCGGCTCACGGTCGACCTCACGCTGGGTGGCGACGGCGGATCCGCGATCACCGACCTCGAGTACACCTTGGACGGCGGCACGACCTGGGTCTCGGCCGGTCAGGCTTCGGGTCCCGTCACGATCACCGGCTTGAACAACGGCCAGAGCTACACCGTGCAGGTGCGCGCCGTCAACGCGGTCGGTGCCGGCGGCGGATCGAACCAGCTCACCTCGGCCCCGGCCGCTGCACCCCCGCAGCCGGCGCTGGCCCTGACCCCGGGCGACACCACGGTCGCGGTCGCGGCCACGTTCTCCGACGACGGCGGTGCGCCCCTCACCCGGATCGAGTACTCGATCGACGGCGGCAGCACCTGGGTCGGCACGGGCAGCCTCTCCGGCTCGTTCCTGCTGACCGGTCACCCCAACGGCACGCCCGTCGAGGTGCGGGTGCGCGGCGTGAACGCGATCGGCGAGGGCGCCCCCGCGGTCGATTCCGCGACCCCGCGCACGGTCCCTGGCCCGCCCACCGACGTGGTCACCGTGGGCAACACGGGGTCGATCGAGGCGAGCTGGCAGGCGCCCGCCGACGACGGCGGATCGCCGATCACCGGGTACACCGCCTATGCCTACGCATCGGTCGATTCGACCACGCCGCTCGCGTCCTGCACCAGCGCCGGCCCCGAGGCGTGCACGATCACGGGGCTCGCCAACGGCACGACCTACTTCGTCGCGGTCGCCGCGACGAACGCCGCCGGCACCGGCCCCGAGTCGACGCGCCGCCCCTCGGCGATGCCGCTGCAGCGACCGGCGGCACCGAACCTCACCGCGGTCGCCCCAGGCGATCAGCGCCTGACGCTGACGTTCACCGCGGGCGCTGCAGGCGACCGGCCGATCCAGCGGTACGAGTACTCGATCGACGGAGGATCGACCTGGCTGCCGCTCGGCACGAGCAGCCCGGCGACCGCCTCGGGTCTCACGAACGGCACGCTCTACAATGCGCAGGTGCGCGCGGTCAGCGAAGCCGGTCCCGGCGCGGCCTCGATCGTTCGCAGCGGCACGCCGTTCGGCTATCCTTTCGCGCCGACGAACATCGTGGCCACCCCCGGCGTCGGCAGCGCGACGGTGACCTGGGATCACGCGGATCTCAACGGCAACACGCTGCAGCGCTACGCCGTCACGCTGTTCAGCGCAGCCTCCGGCGGGACCATCCTCGGCGGCGGAACGCAATTCACCATGGGCACGAGCCTGACCTTCACCGGGTTGGCCAACGGCACGACCTATTGGGTTTCGATCCAGACCGAGACGAGCAGCGGAGCCAGCGCGACGCCGACGCTCTACTCGGAGCGCTCCGATCCGCGCGTG
>JBFXIT010000164.1:0-3816 GCA_050175655.1 Leucobacter sp. | reverse complement strand
TGCTTGGCCCGATCCTGCCCGATCACGTACTGATCGAGGAAGTCCGCGATCTCGCGGGGCTTGTGCAGGGTGAACTCGTTCGAGTCCGTCGCCGTGTTCTCCGCCAGGCGTTCTTCGATGATCTCGTTGCAGAGGCCGACGCACTCGTCGCAGATGTAGATCTGCGGCCCGGCGATGAGCTGCTGCACCTGCTTCTGCGATTTGCCGCAGAAGGAGCACTTGAGCAGATCGCTGCTCTCCATCCTCGCCACACGCGCCCCTTCCGTAGAGTCGTTTCCCGGTGAGATCGAGCCTAGCCCGCACCACTGACAAAATGCGCCTAGGCACGCCGGACGCAGAAGCAGGGGGCGGATGCCTCCGCCCCCTGCGGGTCACTGCCCGAGAACCGGCTGCGGGTTCTTCCGGCTCGTGAGCACCTGATCGACCAGACCATACTCGACCGCCTCGGCCGCGCTCAGGATCTTGTCGCGGTCGATGTCTCGGTTCACCTGCTCCGGCGTGCGATTCGAGTGCTTCGAGAGGGTCTCCTCCAGCCACTCGCGCATGCGCAGGATCTCCGCTGCCTGGATCTCGATGTCCGACGCCTGGCCGTGCCCGGCCTGACCCGTCGACGGCTGGTGGATCAGCACGCGCGCGTTCGGCAGCGCGAGGCGCTTGCCCGGCGTTCCGCCGGCGAGCAGCACCGCGGCCGCCGAGGCCGCCTGGCCCAGGCAGACCGTCTGCACATGCGGGCGGATGTACTGCATCGTGTCGTAGATCGCCGTCATCGCGGTGAAGGATCCGCCCGGCGAGTTGATGTACATGGTGATGTCGCGCTCGGGATCCTGGCTCTCGAGCACGAGCAGCTGCGCCATCACGTCGTCGGCCGAGGCGTCGTCGACCTGCACGCCGAGGAACACGATGCGGTCCTCGAACAGCTTGGCGTAGGGATCCTGGCGCTTGAAGCCGTAGGCGGTGCGCTCCTCGAAACTGGGCAGCACGTAGCGGGCGCTCGGCATCATGAGGCCGGCTCCCCCGGCCTGAGGCATGAACTGGGTCGTCATCTTCTCTTCCTTCGAAACCTTCTGCTGCGCTGATCTTCTGATGCGCTCAGTCGTCGTTCTTGTCGCGTTCGGTGCCGCCGCCGCCGACCACGTCGCGAGCCGAATCGCGGATGAAGTCGACGAAGCCGTATTCGAGCGCCTCCTCGGCGCTGAACCAGCGATCGCGGTCGCCGTCGGCGTTGATCTGCTCGACGGTCTTGCCGGTCTGGGCCGCGGTGATCTCGGCCAGGCGGTTCTTCATCGAGACGATCAGCTGGGCCTGGGTCTGGATGTCGCTCGCGGTGCCGCCGAAGCCGCCGTGCGGCTGATGCAGCAGCACGCGGGCGTTGGGGGTGATGTACCGCTTGCCCTTGGTGCCGGCCGTGAGCAGGAACTGGCCCATCGAGGCGGCCATACCGATGCCCACGGTGACGATGTCGTTCGGCACGAAGCTCATGGTGTCGTAGATCGCCATGCCCGCCGTGATCGACCCTCCGGGCGAGTTGATGTAGAGGTAGATGTCGGCCTCGGGATCCTCGGCTGCGAGCAGCAGGATCTTGGCGCAGATCTCGTTCGCGTTCTCGTCGCGGACCTCGCTGCCCAGCCAAATGATGCGGTCTTTCAGCAGTCGCTCGAACACGCTGTTCGGGGGCGTCTGTTCTGCCATGGCGGCTCTCCATTCATATCGCGGCCTGATACGAGGCTACCGAGTCGTACCGCGTTGCGTTGCGATGTTCGCCCTGGGCGTTTCCAAGACCTCGACGGAGAAGGATCGGGCCCCCGCCGCATGCGCGACGGGGGCCCGATCGAGAGGGGATCCGACTTACTCGTCGTCCTTCTTCTCAGCCTTCTTCTTCGCGGCGGCCTTCTTCGGCTTCTCCTCCGCAGGCGCCTCCTCGGTGACGGCCTCCTCGACCGCCGCCTCGGCGACCTCCGCCTCCTCGACGATGTCCTCGGCCTCGTTCAGCACCTCGGCGACCTCTTCGTCGTCGACAGCCGTGAAGTCGCTGAGATCGACGGCCTTGCCCGACTTGTCGACGACCTTCGCCTTCGAGAGGGCGATGGCGAGCGCCTTGTTGCGGGTGACCTCGCCGACGATCATGCCCATCTGGCCGCCCTGGCTGAGTGCCTGCAGGAACTGGCCGGGCTCCATGCCGTACTGCTGAGCCGACTGGAAGATGTACTGCGAGAGCTCGTTCTGCGTCGGGTTGACCTGCTCTGCCTCGGCGATCGCCTCGAGCAGCAGCTGCAGCGCGATCTGCTTGCGGGTCGACTCCTCGACCTCGGCGCGGTGCTCGTCGTCCTCGAGACGACCCTCGCTCTCGAGGTGGCGGTGCACCTCCTCCTCGACCAGTTCCTCCGAGATGGGGATGCCGGCCTTCTCGATGAGGGTCTCGGTGAAGAGGTCGCGCGCCTGGCGGCCCTGGGCGAAGACCGCGGCCTGCTCGGCCTGCGTGGCCAGGCTCTCGCGCAGCTCCTGGATCGTGTCGAACTCGCTGGCGAGCTGGGCGAAGTCGTCGTCGGCCTCTGCGAGCTCGCGCTCCTTGACCGCGGTGACGGTCACCTCGACCTCGGCGTCCTGACCCTCGTACTCGCCGCCGAGCAGCTGCGACGAGAAGGTCGTCGACTCGCCCGCGGTGAGCGTCTCGACGGCCTCGTCGAGCCCGACCAGCATGTTGCCGGTGCCGACCTCGTAGGAGACCCCGCTGGCCTGATCGACCTCGTTGCCGTCGATGCGGGCGACGAGATCGATCTCGATGAAGTCGCCGTTCTTCGCGGCGCGATCCACGGTGACCAGGGTGCCGAAGCGCTCGCGCAGCTTCGTCAGCTCGTCCTCGACGGCGGTCTCGCCGACCTCGGCGTCGTCGACGACGATCTTGAGACCGTCGTACTTGGGCAGCTTGAACTCGGGGCGGGCCTCGACCTCGAAGGCGAGGACGAGCTCGCTCTCGGCGTCCTTCACGTCGAGCCACTGCTCGACATCGGCGCTCGGCCTGCCCATCGGCACGGTTCCGCTCTCGGCGAGCGCTGCCTGGTAGAACTCGTCGAGCGAGGAGTTCACGGCCTCCTGCACCACGGCCTCGCGGCCGAGACGCTGGTCGATGATCGGAGCCGGCACGTGGCCCTTGCGGAAGCCGGGGATCGAGACCTGCTCGGAGATGTTCTTGTATGCCTGCTTGAGGTGAGGCTCGAGCTCGTCGATCGTGACGGAGACGGTCAGCTTGACACGGGTCTCGTTGAGCTTCTCTACGTTGGTCTTCGGCAATTTGGCCTCTCAGTGATCTCGTTCGATGCGCGGTGTTGCGGCTTCCGCGGAATAGTGCGGTCCGAGTCGGGGCGACAGGATTCGAACCTGCGACCTCCCGCTCCCAAAGCGGGCGCTCTAGCCAAGCTGAGCTACGCCCCGCGAGCAGACAACCCTGCAAGTCTAGCGGAAACCGTGGCCACGGCGCGTGACGTTCCGGGTTCCGAGGATTCCCCGAAGCCCTGGAACGAGGAATGCTCCTGCCGAGCAGGAGCATTCCGGTTGGAGGGGCTGACGGGAATCGAACCCGCGTAACCAGTTTGGAAGACTGGGGCTCTACCATTGAGCTACAGCCCCGAGGCCGCCCGAAAACGGCTCGGTATTCACGAAAACCCTCATCTTGAGCGACGAGGGTTTCGCTCCCCCGGCTGGGCTCGAACCAGCGACATCCTGATTAACAGTCAAGCGCTCTGCCAACTGAGCTACAGGGGATCATTGCGCGAGGCAACAGCGATTAGCCTACCAAAGCGGCGGGTTCACTGCCAAATC
>JBFXIT010000163.1:0-3822 GCA_050175655.1 Leucobacter sp. | reverse complement strand
TCGGCGGTGACTTCGGTCTTCTGTTCGCTCATGGTGTCTCCCTCTCGCATGATTCTACGCTCCCGCTTCCTCGCCGCGCTGGAATCCCAGCACCTGATCGAGCACGCCGGCGAACGCCTCGGCCGACTGCGCCCCGGGCACGGCGTACTTGGTGTCGAACAAGAAGAAAGGAACACCCGTGACCTGCAACATGCGAGCGCGCGTGATGTCGCGATCCACCGCCTCGCCCAGATCCTCGTCGTCATAGGCGTCCCGCACCTCGTCGGGGTCGAGCCCGACCTCTTCGCCGAGCTCTGCGAGGGTGTCGGGATCCGATATCTCGCGTCCCTCGCCGAAATAGGCGCGGAACAGCCGCTCCTGCATCTCGGCCTGCAGCCCCTGCTCCTTCGCCAGGTGCAGCACCCGGTGGGCGCGGCGGGTGTTCGCGTGCCGAAGCCTGTCGAAGTCGAACTCGACGCCCTCCGAGGCGGCGAGCTGGGTCATCTGCTCGAGCATCTGCTCCACCTGCTCACGGGGCATGCCCTTGTGCTTCGTGAGGAAGTCGACCTCGCTGCCCGCATACTCGTCGGGGGTATCGGGTGCGAGCTCGTAGCTGTGGCTCTCGACCTCGATCTCGACGTCGGGGTGCTGGCGCCGGAAGGCCGCGACCCCCGCCTCGAACCGATGCTTGCCGAGATAGCACCACGGGCAGGCGATATCACTCCAGATGTCTACGCGGATCGTTTCGCTCATGCCTGCTGCAACCCGCACCGGCACCGGCCTATTCCCGGCCTATTCCAGAGAATCCGCCGCCGCGCCCGCCGTCGACTCGAACTCGCGCCGCACGACCTCGTGCAGAGCCCCGGCGAACACCTCGGCGCTCTGCGCGCCCGAGACCCGGTACTTGGCGTTGATCAGCGCGAACGGAACTCCGGCGGCGCCCACCATCTGCCCGCGAGTGTGATCGGCGTCAACCGCATCGTCCCACCGTTCCCAGGTGCCCTGCCCCGCTGCGGCGAGCGCCTCCGCCCGATCCAGACCCACTTCGGCGGCGAGCCCGGCCAGCACCTCGGGATCGGCGAGATCTCGGCACTCGGCGAAGTAGGCAGCGAAGAGCCGATCCAGCATCTCCTCGCCGAGGCCCTGCTGCCGCGCGTATTGGAAGACCCGATGCGCCCGGCGCGTGTTCACGAGCCGCAGCTCGTCGAAGCGCAGCTCGATGCCCTCGGAGGCGGCCAGGCGCTGCAGCTCGGGCAGCATCCGCCGCGAGTGCTCGAGCGGAGCACCCTCGTACCGCAGCAGATAGTCGGCCTCGGTGCCGTCGAACCGCTCGGGGATGGTCGGCGCGAGCTCGAAGCTGTGATGCTCGACCACGACCGGGATCGCGGGCTCAGACTCGTGGAAGATCTCCACGGCTCGTTCGAGCCGGCGCTTGCCGATGAAGCACCAGGGGCATCGCACATCGAACCAGACGTTCACGAGGATCGTCGGCGCGTGCGTCGCATCCGACCCGTCCATGCACGGTGGAACGCCGGGAAAGCTCCGTCTATTCCGAGGGCACCCCTGCGCCGCGGGCCTCAGGTCGCGGTTTCACCCCATGATCCCGACGCAGTGGCGTCGGAGCAAGGATCGGTGAAACCGCCTCGAGGCTTCACCCGATGATCCTTGCTCCGTGCGCCGGGCCGGTGGTGGCGAGGGCGCGGATGCCGGCGCGGGCGAAGGCGCTCTGCAGCTCGGCGGCCGCGAGAGGGTTCGGCACCAGGAACGCGCACGTCGGCCCTGAGCCCGACACGATGCCGGCGAGCGCACCGTGGGACTCGCCGAATTCGAGCACCTCGGCGAGCTCCGGCGCCAGTCGCAGGGCCGCCACCTGCAGATCGTTGTGCAGAGTCGCGGCGAGCGCGACGTGGTCGCCCGATCGCACCGCCTGCAGCGCCTCGGCACCGACCGTGACCGAATCGGGCGGGCTCGGCAGCTCCCCCGCGTGCTGCTCGCGGTGCCGGTCGAGCGCGGCGTAGACCTCGGGCGTCGAGAGGCCGCCCTCCGAGAAGGCGAGCACCCAGTGGAACTCCCCCTTGGCGAGCGCCTGACTGAGCTGATCGCCGCGGCCGGTGCCGACGGCGGTGCCGCCTTCGAGGGCGAAGGGCACGTCGGCGCCGAGCTGCGCCGCGAGCGGCAGCAGGCCGACCCTCCCGAGACCGGTGCCCCAGAGCTCGTCGCAGGCGAGCAGAGTCGCCGCCGCGTCGGCGGATCCTCCGCCCATGCCGCCTGCGATCGGCACGCGCTTGATCACGGTCAGCGCGGCCCCTCCGGAGTGGCCGGTCTCGGCAGCGAGCAGCCTCGCGGCACGCACGCAGAGGTTGGTGTCATCGGTGGCGAGCCCCGAGCAGTCGACGGGACCGGCAAAGCGCACCGTGATGTCGTCGGCGGGAGCGGCGGTCACCTCCTCGAACAGGGCGACGGCCTGGTAGAGCGAGGCGACGTCGTGATAGCCGTCGGACTGCAGCGCGCCGACCCGGAAGATCACGTTGATCTTGCCGGGCGCCCGCACGGTCACCGACCCGACCGTCCCCCTATCAGCCATGAATCTACGCTAGTGCAATCCGCCCGCTGCGCGGTGCGATGCTCGGGCGATCGCGAGGTACTCGGCGATGCCGAGCTGCTCGGCGCGAGCGGTCGGGTCGACGCCCGCCGCCTCGATGATCGAGGTCGTCTCCTGCGTGCCGCCCAGCTCGGGCTGCAGGGCCTGCCGCAGCATCTTGCGACGCTGCGCGAAGGCCGCGTTCACGAGCGCGAAGGTCGACGATCGCTCATCGTCGCCGCCGAGGGGCTCGGCGTGCCGCTCGTAGGAGACGAGCACCGAGTCGACACCGGGCACGGGCCAGAAGATGCGGCGGCTCACGGTGCCCGCGATCCGCCAGTCGCCGAACCACGCGGCCTTCGCGCTCGGGGCGCCGTACTCCCTGCTGCCGGGGGGCGCGGCGATCCGGTGGCCGACCTCGGCCTGCACCATCACGAGCCCCCGCCGCAGCCCCGAGGATCCGGGCGCACCCGGGATCAGCTGGAGCAGGTGCATGAGGATCGGCACCGACACGTTGTAGGGCAGGTTCGCGACCAGTGTCTCGGGCGCAGGATCGGGCAACTGCTCGAGCGTCACCTCGAGAGCATCGGACAAGACGACGCGGAACCGCTCCTCAGCGCCCGGCTGCATGGCGCGCACGGTGCTCGGCAGCTCGGCGGCGAGGCGCGGGTCGATCTCCACCGCCGTCACGTCGGCGCCGGCCTCGATGAGACCGAGGGTGAGGGATCCGAGGCCCGGGCCGATCTCGATCACCCGATCCCCCGCGTCGACTCCGGCCAGCCGCACGATCTTGCGCACGGTGTTGGGGTCGATCACGAAGTTCTGGCCGAGCTTCTTCGTCGGGGAGACCCCCAGGCGCTCGGCGAGCTCCCGCACCTCTGCTGGACCAAGGAGCTTGAGGCGAAGCATCGCTTCGCGCTCCGTGTGTCCCTCGGCCGCCTCGGCCGAGGTCCCGTAATCAGTCACGCGCCCTCGTCCATGGACCATGATCCGTAGACCCGCTCGGTGTTGGCGGCGAGGCGGGTGCAGAGCTCGTCGAGCGGCTCGTCCAGCACCTCGGCCATGCGGCGCACGGTGTGCGGCATGAGATAGGGGGCGTTCGGGCGGCCGCGGTAGGGCTCGGGCGTGAGGAAGGGGGCGTCGGTCTCGACCAGCACGCGCGAAGGATCCGCGACGCCGAGCGCCTCGCGCAGCGCGTGCGCGCTCTTGAACGTCATGGTTCCCGCGAACGAGAGGTACCAGCCGTGCTCGGCGCAGATGCG
>JBFXIT010000162.1:0-3837 GCA_050175655.1 Leucobacter sp. | reverse complement strand
CGTGACCATCTCGGGCGGCCCTGCGCCCTTCGCCTGCACCGGGCTCAGCACACGGGTGGCCGAGGACGGGACGACGAGCATCGCCTGCGCCGTCCCGGGCGACCAGACCGTGTTCCCCGGTCTGCCGGCCGAGCTGGGCATCGACGTGGGGGTCGCGGAGGACGTGCTGGTGATCCCGACCACGGCGGTCAAGGGCGGATCCGGCAGCGGCATCGTGTGGGTCGATCCGGGCGACGGCGAGCTCGAAGAGCGCCAGGTGAAGCTGGGCGTGAGCGACGGCTCCCTCGTCGAAGTGGTCGAGGGGCTCGAGGAGGGCGAGACGATCCGCCAGTTCGTGCCGGGCTCGGCCGCTCCGGTCGAGGAGTTCTGCTACGAGATCGCGCCCGGCGAGCAGTACTGCGAGACAGGCGTGAGCTGGTGACGGGCGAAGCGGGTACCGCGGGAGCGACTGCCGTCGAGCCGGACGCGCACGGCGAGCCGGCAGAGGAGGCCGCCCCTCCCCTGGTCTCGCTGCGAGGCGTCGCGAAGCACGTCCTGCTGCCCGACGACTCGCGGCTCGACATCCTCCACTCGGTGACGCTCGACGTCGGTGCGGGCGATCACGTCGCGATCGTCGGGCGCAGCGGATCGGGCAAGACCACGCTGCTCAACATCCTCGGACTGCTCGACTCCCCATCGGAGGGCGAGGTGCTCTTCGGCGGGCGGCCCACCGGGTCGATCCGCCGCGGGGCCCTCGATCGCCTCCGCGGTCGCAACGTCGGCTTCGTGTTCCAGCAGTTCAACCTGCTCTCCGGATGCACCGCCCTCGAGAACGTGATGATGCCGCTCGGCTACGCGACGGGAGCGCTCTTCTGGCGGCGCCGCGCGATCGCCGCCGAGATGCTCGAGCGTGTCGGGCTCGGGCATCGTCTCGACCAGCACCCGGATCGGCTCTCCGGCGGCGAGCAGCAGAGGGTGGCGATCGCCCGCGCCCTCGTGCGGCAGCCGCGCCTGATCCTCGCGGACGAGCCGACGGGAGCCCTCGACATCGACACCGGAGGCCAGGTGATGCGGCTGCTCGACCAGGTCGCCACGGAGTCGGGCGCGGCTCTCGTGACCATCACGCATGATCTCCATGTCGCCGAGCTCGCCCGGAGGCGCTACCGCCTCGATCAGGGGGTGCTCGACGAGGCCGACCTTGCTGACGCCTTCGCCCGGAGCACGCTGAACCCGCAGCGCTCCGAGAGCCCGCAGGGGGCACGATGACCGAGGCGCAGGATCGGGAGACCGAGCGGTCGAGTCTCGCCGGCCGCCTGACCGCGGGCCTCGTCGGATCCCTCTCCGAAGCGTTCGCCGAGCTGCGCACGCACAAGCTCAGGGTCTTCCTGAGCCTCTTCGGCATCGCCGTCGCCGTGGGCGCGCTCACCGCGGTCGTCGCTCTGGGCACCCTGCAGAAGCAGGCGATGATCGAGCAGTCGGATCGCTGGGGCGGGCGCGTGGCGACCATCCAGATCTCGACTTCGAGCGTCGACGGCACTCCCCTCGACTGGGCGGAGGCGGATCGCCGCTTCGTCCGGGTCTCCGAGCGCTACGGCTTTGACTACACCTCGCGCATCGTCGACGGATCGGTGCAGCTGCCCGTGCAGCTGCCGGACGGGGTCGCGCAGATCCCCGCGCGCCTGATGGACCCCGCATATCCGATCATGCACCGGGTGGCGCTGCTCGAGGGCAGCTGGTTCCGATCCGACGATCGCGAGAGGCTCGCGCCCCCGGTCGTGATCAGCGAACCGCTGTGGGAGCGGATCGGGAGGACTCCGCTCTCGGAGCACCCGGTGCTCGAGATGACGGGCGACTTCGCCGGCGTCTATCCGATCATCGGCGTCACTCCGCGCGACGGCGAGTGGGACAACCAGCCCGTGGTGAACATGCTGCTCGATCACTATTCGGCTCGTCTCGGGGCGATCCCGAGCGAGGTCCAGGTGCTCCGCGAGGTGTGGGTGCCCGGGGAATCCGCGAACGAGATCGGCCCGGTGCTGGCCATGGATCTGCGATCTGGCCTGCCCGAGAACCAGGAGATCTCGGTGATGCGCAGCGACTGGGCGTCTCAACCCGGCTTCGAGCAGGGCTTCCTCGTCTCGCAGCTCATCACGGGGGCGATCGCGGGCATCGTCCTGCTGCTCGGAGGGCTGAGCCTGCTCAACATCCAGCTGGTGGCGATGAGGCAGCGGATCCGCGAGATCGGCGTGCGGCGCAGCTTCGGAGCGACCGGCGGCCGGATCTTCACCGCTGTGATGCTCGAGAGCGTCGTGGCGACCACCCTCGCGGGTGCGGCCGGGGTGGCGCTCGCGGTCGCCATCCTGCGCAGCCCCTGGATCCTGAACGCGATGTTCCAGGGACTGCAGGACGTGCCGCCGTTCCCCATCAGCGCGATGCTCACCGGGCTGATCGCGGCGGTCGTGGTGGGGGCGCTGGCAGGCCTCATCCCCGCGCTGGTCGCCCTGAGGGTGCGCGTCATCGACGCGATCCGGTTCTGAGCAGGAGGATCGGACCGCTCGCCGAGGGGGGGGGGGCCGCAGCCTCGAGCCGTCGAACCGCCGCTGCGTCCGTGGAGCCTAGTCGGCCGGCGGGAACGCCTGCGTGGACTCGACCCACAGCTGCAGCTTCGCGGCGGCGGCACCGGAGTCGACGGCCTCGGCGGAGACCGCCAGCTTCTCGGCGAGACGGTCGAGGATCGCGCGCTCCGCGCTCTCGGGGTTCGCCGCCAGCTCGAAGGCCACGAGACCCGCCGCGGCGTTGAGCAGCGCGATGTCCCGCACGGGCCCCTGCTCCCCCGCGAAGACGCGATGGACGACCGCCGCGTTCTCGTCGGGGGTGCCGCCGATGAGATCCTCCATCCGGGCGCGGGCGATGCCGAGGTCGCGCGGATCGAGGTCGTGCTCGGTGAGCGCACCGCGGCTGACCTCCCAGATGTGGGAGTGCCCGGTCGTGGTCAGCTCGTCGAGCCCGTCGTCGCCGCGGAACACGAGCGCCGACGCGCCTCGGAAACGGAACAGGTCGGCGAACAGCGGGGCCCTGCTGGCATCGGCGACTCCGGCCGCGGTGGCCTCGGGGCGCACCGGGTTGCACAGGGGGCCGAGGTAGTTGAAGACGGTCTGGATGCCGAGCTCTCCGCGCACGGGCGCGACATTCCTGAAGCCGGGCAGGAACCGCGCCGCGTGCACGAAGGCGATCCCCGCCTCGTCGAAGACCTGGCGCAGCTGATCCGCCTCCAGGGCCAGGTTGACGCCGAGCGCCGAGAGCACGTCTGAGGAGCCCGACTTGCTGCTCGCGGCGCGGTTGCCGTGCTTCGCCACGGGGACGCCGGCCGATGCGGCGATGATCGACGCCATGGTGGAGACGTTGACCGTGCCGAACCGGTCTCCCCCGGTGCCCACGATGTCGAGGGACATCGCCGGGATGGGCACCTCCAGAGCCTCCGCGAGGATCGCGTCGCGGAAGCCGACGATCTCGTCGACGGTGACGCCCTTCGCCTGCAGGGCGACGAGGAATCCGCCCATCTGAGCCGCAGTCGCCCGGCCGGTCATGAACTCCGACATCGCCCATTCCGCCTGGGAGACGCTGAGGTCGTCCTTCTCGAGGAGAGCGGTGAGAATGGTCGGCCAGGTGCGTTCGTCGAGCATGCTCCAGATCCTATCGCGAGGCCTATTCATCTGATGTTTACGCGGAAAAATGGGCCCCCGGAACCCGCTAGGCTTGCGGTGTTGAGGAAAGTTCGGCGCGCCGAGTTCGGGTGAAATACGCACACCAAACTTTCAGCTAACATGAAGGGGTGACGACAACCACCATGAATACGAAGTC
>JBFXIT010000161.1:2252-3848 GCA_050175655.1 Leucobacter sp. | reverse complement strand
CCGACTCGCGCGGCAGCCGGGTGAGCGCCCAGGTCAGCATGTCGCGCACATAGAAATCGGGCTCGACGGCGCAACGGTCGAGCAGGGGCTCCAGATACGCCTCATCGGGGCGGGTGCCCGCGGTCAGCGCCGCCTGGAGGCGATCGGACGAGTCGTCGGCGCTCAGCGCTGCTCTCAGCAGCGCAGCGGGCGCAGCTGCCTGATCGGTCATGATCGCATCCTCCCATGCCCGCGCATGGAGCGGTCGAATGTTACGCGGCCCCGGGGCGGCCGGCCTCAATCGCCCCAGGCCGGCGGCGGCAGGGTGGGGGGCTGCGTGGGCGGCAGCGTCGGGATGGGGATCGGCCCGGTCAGTGCCGCGAACGCCTCGGCGTCGAGCTCGGGGATCGCGCCGGTGTCCCCCTCTCCGTCGCGCGGCAGGATGCCGGCCGACAGCCCTCGGAACGGCCCCAGATCGGGCCCCTGATCCTCGAGCGCGACCTCGACCGGGGCCCCCGGCCCGATCTCGATCCGCTGCCCGCGCACCGACACGGTGACCGCGCCCCCGGCCTCGTCCCTCGCCTCGCTCACGACCTCGCTCGCGGGCTCGAGCATCTCGAAGCGGATCCGGTGCCGCTCGAGCAGCACCTCGATCGTGCTTCCCCGCCACTGCAGCCTGAAGCTCAGCGAGCCCCAGTGCGCGGGCAGCCGAGGATCGAAGCTCAACCGGCGCCCGGCGTTCTCCATGACGCCGTCGCGCATGCCCGCGAAGCCCTGCACCAGTTGCATCCAGACGCCGCCCGCAGAGGCGACGTGCGCGCCGTCGGACGAATTGCGGTGGAGGTCGTCGAGGTCGACGCGCAGCGCATGCTCGAAGTAGCGGTAGGCGAGCTCCCGGTAGCCCACCTCTGCCGCGATGATCGATTGGACGACGGCCGAGAGCGTCGAGTCGCCGGTCGTCAGCGCATCGTAGTACTCGAAGTCACGCCGCTTCTGGGCGCGGCTCTTCTCGGCCGCGACGGCGGCGACGATGCCGGACGCGTCGGATCGGCTCCCGTCGGCAGCCGATCCGTCAGCGCCGAAGCCGCCCGGACCGAGATCCTCAGCGTGCGGGCCCTCGCCGAACTCGTGACTCGCGAGCAGCAGCGCGAGCACCACATCGGCCTGCTTCAGCACCTGGAAGCGGTAGATGACGAGCGGATGGAAGTGGAGCAGCAGCGGCTTCTGCTCAGGCGGCGTGGCCGCGAGATCCCAGACCTCGCGCTCGAGGAAGTGGTCGTCTTGCGGATGGATGCCCAGCTCCTCCGAATACGGGATGTACATGCCGTCAGCAGCATGCGCCCACGCCTCGACCTCGGCCGGATCGAGGTGCAGCCGTTCGCGCAGCCGTGCATAGGCGTGCGGGGCCTCGGCCTCCAGCCGGCGCACCACCTCGACCGCGAAGCGCAGGTTGAAGCGCGCCATCACGTTGGTGAAGAGGTTGTCGTTCACCACGGTCGTGTATTCGTCGGGACCGGTCACGCCGTGGATGTGGAAGCTCTGCCCGCCATCGCGATCCTTGCCCCAGAACCCGAGACTCGCCCACAGCCGGGCCGTCTCGATCGGGATGTCGGCCGC
>JBFXIT010000161.1:0-2152 GCA_050175655.1 Leucobacter sp. | reverse complement strand
GAGTGGTAGACGACGGTCTTCACCAGGGTGACCGTGCGGCCGCGCTCGGCGACGCCCTGGAAGACATGCCGCACCCGATCCTCGGAGGTCTGCACGCGGGTCTGCCAGCGGGATCCGGCGCCCTCGAAATCAGCGCCATTGAAATCACCACCGTCGAAATCACCGCCGTTGAAATCGTGATCGACGCCGACTCCGAGGCTCATCCCAGAGTTGCGCACGCGGAAGCTCATCACGCTGCGCTGACCCTCGTGCAGTGCGGGCCCGGCTTCGAGCGTGCGCTCGCCCAGGCGCTCGCTCTTGCGCGGGTCGACGATCACCGCGCCCGGAGCGACGCCGGGGTCGACGCGGCCCAGATCCTGCCGGTTCACCACGAGGCTGCTCATCGTGAGCTCCGCATCGGCGTCGAGCACGGTCACCCGCATCTCGAGGGTCGCCATATGCCTCGACGAGAACGAGACCATGCGACGCGTCTCGACCTTCACGCGCTTGCCGGTCGGGGTGAGCCACAGCAAGGTGCGCTCGAGGGTGCCCGTGCGCAGGTCGAGCGTGCGCGTCACCTCGAGGATGTCGGAGGACGAGAGATTGAGCCGCTCCTCGTCGATGTAGACGCGGATCGTCTTCGCATCGGGGGCGTTGACGATGGTCTGACCGTGCTCGGCGAAGCCGTAGGCGTATTCGGCGTGCCGGATCTGCCAGGTCTCGTGCAGCCCGTTCACGAAGGTGCCGTGGTTGCCGAGCGGCAGGCCCTCCTCGTGGTTGCCGCGCATGCCGAGGTAGCCGTTGCCGAGAGCGAAGATCGTCTCGTCCTGACCGGCGAGAGCCGGGTCGACCCCGCGCACCACGAGCCGCCAGGGATCGTCGCCGAAGTCCCGGGCCGGCTCCTGCGGATGCTCGTGCACCTGATCCTCCCACCCGTCATGCGGTTGCCCCGCTCGTTCTGCGCTCATGCCTGGGGCTCCCCGGTGTTGCTCGACGACAACTCGCTCGAGGCCAGGTCGTCCACGACGATATGCGCGCCCGCGGCCATGAGCGCCGGGCGGCCGGTCCCGCGGTCGACGCCGACGACGAGCCCGAACCCGCCGGCGCGCCCGGCGGCGACCCCCGAGACGGCGTCCTCGAAGACGACGCAGCGGTCGGGCGGCGCGCCGAGCATCTCGGCGGCTCGCAGGAAGGTGTCGGGGGCGGGCTTGCCGGGCAGCCCTTCGCGGGCCGCGACCACTCCGTCGACGATCGCGGCGAAGCGCTCGCGGAGGCCCGCTGCGCGCAGCACGGCCTCGGTGTTGCGGGAGCTGGACACGACGGCGAGCGGCTTGCCGAGAGCGCCGAGGCGGACGATGAGCGCGAGGGAGCCCGGGTACGGCTCGATGCCGTCGCGCTCGAGCATCTCGGCGAAGGCGCGATTCTTGCGATTGCCGATGCCGCGGATCGTATCGAGACCGTCATCCGTCTCGTCGCCCTCGGGCAGCTCGATGCCGCGGGTGGCGAGCAGTGCGGCGACGCCGGCGAAACGGGGGCGGCCGTCGAGGGACTCGAAGTAGTCGCTCTCCCGATACGGCTCGGCCCCGCGGATGGAGAAGACCTGCTCGAACGTCTCGCGCCACGCCCGTCGGTGCAGCAGCACGGTGGGCGTGATGACCCCGTCGAGGTCGAACAGATAGGCATCGAAGCGGTCGATCAAGCGGTCGCGCCTCCCCACGTCTCGGGCCGTTGCGGCGACCTCCGAACGGGGACCGCTGGAACTCCGCCCACACTATCACCGGGGTGTGAACGGCTCATGCACCGACCCGCCTCCGCGGAGCGCTCCCGGGTCCTATAGGAGGCCCTTGAGCCCCGCCTCGGTGTAGAAGCGGACCGAGCCGTTCATGTCGAGGACGCCGTAGACGGTCTCCCCGTTCGACATGTCCCTCACGTCCGCGATGACCCCGCGCGCGCCTGCCGACGCTATGACGTCGTCGCCCACCGAGAATGCCGCATCCTCTTCCATCTCTTCCTCTCCTCGTCTCTTCAGCGCGGAATCGCGCATCAGTCGTCGTCCGTCTTGAACCCCGCCGGCTTGTGCGTGCCGTCGCAGAAGGGCTTGATGCTCGAGAGCCCGCATCTGCAGAGCGCCACGGTCCGTCTTCGGCGAGGGATCGTCTCGCCGTCGACGGTG
>JBFXIT010000160.1:0-3878 GCA_050175655.1 Leucobacter sp. | reverse complement strand
CTGATGAGGACCGCGAGGGCGAGGCCATCGCGTGGCATCTGCTCGAGGTGCTGAAGCCGAAGGTGCCGGTGCGCCGGATGGTGTTCCACGAGATCACCAAGGAGGCGATCGCGGAGGCCCAGGCCAATACGCGCGATATCGACCTCGCGCTCGTCGATGCCCAGGAGACGCGCCGCATCCTCGACCGCCTGTACGGCTACGACATCTCCCCGGTGCTGTGGCGCAAGGTCGGGCCGAAGCTCTCGGCCGGCCGCGTGCAGTCGGCTGCGACCCGCCTCGTGGTCGACCGCGAGCGCGAGCGGCTCGCCTTCGTCTCCAGCGAGTACTGGGATCTCAGCGCGACCTTCACCCCCGCCGCCGAGGCGGTCGACAGCACCGCATTCGAGGCGCGGTTGGTGCGCCTCGACGGCGAGCGCCTCGCCACGGGCGCCGACTTCACGGACGAGGGCGTGCTCAAGGAGAGGGCCGCGAAGGCCGGCATCATCACCCTCGGCAAGGAGCGGGCCGAAACCCTCGCCGCGCTGATCGGGAGGGGCGCGGACGCCCGAGTGCTCTCGGTCGAGACGAAGCCGCACACCCGTCGCCCGGCGGCGCCGTTCACCACATCCACGCTGCAGCAGGAGGCCTCGCGCAAGCTGCGCTACAGCTCCCGGCAGACGATGTCGCACGCCCAGTCGCTCTACGAGAACGGCTACATCACATATATGCGCACCGACTCGCCCACGCTCTCGAAGCAGGCGATCGCGGCGGCGCGCTCGCAGGCGGCGGCGCTCTACGGCGCCGAGACCGTGCCGGACGCGCCGCGCGTGTACACGGGCAAGTCGAAGGGGGCGCAGGAGGCGCACGAGGCGATCCGCCCCGCGGGCGACGTCTTCGCGAGGCCGAGCGAGCTGAGGGGCAAGCTGAACCAGGGCGACTTCGCGCTCTACGAGCTGATCTGGAAGCGCACGGTCGCGAGCCAGATGGCCGACGCCAAGGGCTCCACAGACACCGTCACGCTGAGCGTCGAGGTGGAGGAGGCGGGCGCCTCCGCCCGTACCGCCGCGGAGTTCACCGCGAGCGGCACCGTCATCACCTTCCCCGGCTTCCTGCTGGCATACGAGGAGGGCAAGGACGAGAAGCGGCGCGAGGCCGAGCAGAACGTCGCCCTGCCTCAGCTGGCCGAGGGGCAGTCGCTCGCGGTCACCGAGCCCGAGGCGAAGTGGCACGAGACCAGCCCGCCCCCGCGCTACACCGAGGCGAGCCTGACGAAGCGGCTCGAGGAGCTCGGCATCGGGCGACCCTCGACCTATGCGGCGATCATCAGCACGATCAGCGACCGCGGCTATGTCACCAAGAAGGGCCAGGCCCTCGTGCCGAGCTGGATCGCCTTCTCGGTGGTGCGGCTGCTCGAAGAGCACTTCTCGGCGCTCGTCGACTACGACTTCACCGCCGAGATGGAGGGCGATCTCGACCGGATCGCGGCGGGAGAAGAGGATCGCGCCGACTGGCTGCGCGAGTTCTACTTCGGCAGCGACAACCACCCCGGCCTGCGCGGAGTCGTCGACAATCTCGGCGAGATCGACGCACGGGCGATCAACACGGTGCGCATCGACGACTCGATCTCGCTGCGCAACGGCAAGTACGGGCCCTACCTCGAGGTGTTCGACGACAAGTGCGAGGTCGGCGAAGACGGCGTGCTGAAGCCGCGCAGCGTCAACATTCCCGACGGGCTGGCCCCCGACGAGCTGACGCCGGCCAGGGCGCACGAGCTCGCCGACGCCGAGCCGCTCGAGGATCGGATCGTGGGTCTGCACCCCGTCACCGGCAAGCGCATCGCCGCGAAGAACGGCCGCTTCGGCCCCTACGTCACTGAACTGCCGAACGAGGGCGAGGAGCTGCCGAAGGGCGAGAAGGCGCGCACCGCCTCCCTCTTCAAGACGATGGATCCCGCAACCGTCGATCTCGACTCCGCCGTCGCGCTGCTCGACCTGCCGCGCGTCGTGGGCGTCGACGCCGAGACCGGCGCGGAGATCACCGCTCAGAACGGTCGCTACGGCCCGTACCTCAAGAAGGGGACCGAGACGCGTTCTCTGCCGAGCGAGGATGCGATCTTCTCGATCGATCTGGCCGGCGCACAGGAGATCCTCGCTCAGCCGAAGTACGGCGCCCGCAAGGCGTCCGCCGCGCTGAAGGAGTTCGAGGCCGACCCGGTGAGCGGCAAGCCCATCAAGGTCAAGGACGGCCGGTTCGGCCCCTACGTCACCGACGGCGAGACCAACGCGACCATCCCGCGCGGCGACAGCGTCGAAGACATCACCTTCGAGCGTGCCTCCGAGCTGCTCGCGATCAAGCGTGCCAAGGGGCCCGCCAAGAAGAAGGCCCCGGCACGCAAGACGGCCGCCAAGAAGCCCGCGGCCAAGAAGCCCGCCGCGAAGACCGCTGAGTCGAAGTCCGGCGCCAAGACCGCGGTCGATCCGGCCCGATCCGCCGCGGCGAAGAAGGCCGCCGCGACCCGCGCCGCGAAGAAGGCCGCTGCGGAAGCCGAGGGCTGAGCGATCCCGGCGGAGGATCGAGGGTCGAGCGAGGAGCGCAGTGACGAGTCGAGACCAGGGCGTCTTCATCACCTTCGAGGGCGGTGACGGAGCGGGCAAGACCACGCAGGCCGAGCTGCTGGCGAGCTGGCTGGCCGAGCGCGGCCTCGAAGTCGTGCGCACCCGCGAGCCCGGCGGCACCCGCCTCGGCGTCGAGGTGCGGAAACTGCTGCTCCACGGCGGCGACGAACTGGGCGAGGTGGACCCTCGGGCCGAGGCGCTGCTGTATGCGGCCGATCGAGCCCAGCACGTCGCGAAGGTGGTGCGGCCGGCGATCGAGCGCGGAGCGGCCGTGGTCCAGGACCGCTACATCGACTCCTCCCTCGCCTACCAGGGGGCCGGTCGCCCCCTCGACCCCGCCGAGATCCGGGGGCTCAGCGAATGGGCCGCCAAAGGGCTCTGGCCCCAGCTCACCGTGCTGCTCGACGTGACCCCCCAGCTGGCGGAGCGCCGCCGCGCGGCAGCCGGCGGCACCGCCGACCGGCTCGAGAGCGAGGCCGTCGACTTCCACAACCGGGTGCGAGAAGGGTTCCTGGCCCTCGCATCGGCAGAGCCCGACCGGTTCCTCGTGCTCGACGCCTCCAGGCCCGTCGACGAGCTCCATGCCGAGATCGTCGCCCGCGCCGCCCCGTTGCTCCGATAGCCGACATGGGCTGGGCGCTCTATCAGCTGGGGTCGCGATACCCGCCGAAGACCGCGCGCCGCCGCCTCTACTGGACCATCGGCACCGCGCTGTGCGCGGGCCTCCTGGGCGCCGGCTTCTCCTACGGTGCGATCGCCAGCTGGGTCGCCATCGCGGAAGCGCACGGCGAGCGCACCGCCCCCGGCACGGTGCCGAGCGTGCTCGACGCCCTCGTGCTCAGCGCCATGGCCGTCGGGCTCTGGGGAGCGGTCGCCTTCTCCATCGTGATGGGGAGCCGGCGGGTGCGCGAGCAGCGGGCCGCGGAGCTCGCGGCCGAGCGCGAGGCCGCGGTGGTCGATGAGCGCCTGCGCGCGGCGAGAGCCCGGCTGACCGGTGCGGCCGATCCCGCGACTATCCCGCCACGGCCTCGGCGTCCGAGACGAGCTTCAAACCGATGACGCAGCCGACGATCCCGAGCAGCAGCAGCACCTTGAGGATGCTCGCAGGCTCCGATCCGGTGACCATCGCGTAGACCACGGTCAGCGACGCGCCCACCGCGACCCAGACCGCGTAGGCGGTGCCCGTGGGGATCTCGCGCATCGCCCAGGCCAGCCCGCCCATGCTCACGATCATCGCGGCGAAGAACACGACCGACGGCCAGAGCTTCGTGAAGCCCTCGGACT
>JBFXIT010000159.1:0-3919 GCA_050175655.1 Leucobacter sp. | reverse complement strand
CATACCGCGGATCGTTCGCCTGCGACCACTCGCTCGCATCGTCGAGCACCGGCGGCGGGGTGTCGAAGGAGCGGCGCCACTCCATGAACTGCTCCTCGCCGTACTTCTGCAGCGTCTCCGCCTTGTCGAGGCCCTGCAGCGCACCGTAGTGGCGCTCGTTCAGGCGCCACGAGCGGCGCACCGGGATCCAGAGGCGATCCGCCGTGTCGAGCGCGAGATTCGCGGTCTGGATCGCGCGGCTCAGCACCGAGGTGTGCAGAACATCGGGCAGCATGCCGGCCTCGGCCAGCTGCTCCCCCGCGCGCGCGGCCTCGCCGCGACCCTTCTCGGTGAGCCTCACGTCGACCCAGCCGGTGAACAGGTTCTTCTCGTTCCACTCGCTCTGGCCGTGGCGGAGCAGGATCAGGGTGTTCGTCATAGCTTCCAGTCTATTGGGGGTCGCGGCCGAGAAATATTCGGACGTTCGCTTAAGAGAGGGGACCCCGGCGTGTCTGGTGAATCCTGGTTGGACTACCAGGATCCACCAGACACGCCAACCCTCATGCGCTCACTTACCGAACATCTCTCGACCGCTCACCGGAGAACGGCAAGAGCATGACGATCATCAGATCCTCTTGAGGCGAGGGATGTCACGGGTTCTGCCCGCGTCGGCGGGGACGATGACCTCCTGGGTGGCGGCGATCCGCCCGCCCGTAGCCGCATTCCCGTCGGCGACAGACGCGGAGGGATCGCCGAGCGCGACCTCCAGCTCCGCATCCTCCGGCACCGACCGCTTCAGCAGGCCCAGGGCGATGCCACCCCACTCGTGGTGCAGCGCCGTGCGGGTGACGCGGCCGACAGGCCGGGCCTCGGGATCGGCGCCGGAGAGGTAGACGAGCGCCCCGGCGGCGGGCAGTTCTCCCCCCGACCCGTCGAGGTGCAGCAGCGCCAGGCGGCGCGGCGGGTGGCCGAGGTTGTGCACCTTCGCCACCGTCTCCTGCCCGCGATAGCAGCCCTTGCTCAGGTGCACGGCCGTGCGCAGCCAGTCGAACTCGTGCGGGATCGCACGCTCGTCGACCTCGCCGTGCACGGTGGGGCGCCAGGCCCGCACCTGCAGCGCGTCGAGGGCGTCGATCCCGGCCGCGCGCACCTCTCCGGATGCCACGAGCGCCGCGACGGAGGGCAGATCCTTCCGCGCGAAGACGAGCTGCGTCTCAGACCATCCGCTGCCCGGATGCGGGCGGTCGCCATACGCATACTGCACGCCGCCCGAAGCCACTTCTGCCCATGGATCGCGCCATTCGGCGGCTGCGAGGCCGAGCCCGCGGAGTGCGGGCAGCGCGGATCCCCCGTCGAACGCCGCGACTGCCGCGTAGTCGGCGCTCGCGTCGGCGACCTCGACCCGCAGGGCGAAGCGCATGCGGGTCAGGAACGCCGCGAGCGACTCCGTCTCGCCCTCGTCGACCAGCAGCCAGCACCGTTCGCCGTCGTCGACAATGCGGAGGGCGTGCTCGATGCGACCGTTCGGGTCGAGCAGCAGGGTCTCCGCGGAGAAGCCCGGTTCGAGGCGGTCGATCTGCTGGCTGGTCATCGAGCCGAGCCAGCTCAGGCGATCCTGACCCGACACCGTGACGACCCCGCGGTGCGAGAGGCTGACGACGGCATCGCCCGATTCGAGTGCGCGCTGCTCGATGAGCGGCGCGCCGAAGTGCCGGGGCGCACCGAGCCCATCGGCTTCGATCGCGCCGGGCAGGGAGAGGAAGGGGTCGCCCATGAGCGAAGGATCCCTCGACATCGATTCGGGATCAGTGCCGATCCGAGATCAGCGCTGCCCCTTGAACAGCTTGTAGACGACGGTGCCCGAGACCCAGACGATCGCCAGCGAAGCCAGGCCGAGAAGACCGGTGAAGAAGAGTTCGAGTGCGAGCATGCATACAGTCTACTCCAGCGCCCGGCGCACCCGCCTCACCGGCGCGAGCGGAGCCGGGCACAGGATCTGCGCCCGGGCTCAGGCGGCGCCCGACGCGCCCAGATCGAGCAGGACGCAGAGAACGTCGATCACCGCGATGATGACCACCGAGCCCGCGACGCTGAACGAGGTCCGGGTGATGAACCCCTCGCGCTGGGCCGTGCCGAGCTGGAGGGCGAACGTCACGAGCGTGCTCACGCCGATGGCGAGCGCCAGCCACTGGAACCGGGCGTTCCCGGAGACGAACACCGCGACGAGCACGCCGAACACCGCAGCGACCAGCCACGCCGTCACCAGGCGCCCGACATGCCACGGATGCTTCGGCGGAAGCTCGGCGGCGGCGCGATCGTTCACGCTCATCATCCTCGCACATCGGCGCCTGAACGGACCCCGGGGACGAGAGTCGGCCGAGAGCAGAGTAGGATTGGAGAAGCCGGAAGAGGGGAGAGCTTGCATGCAGTTGCTCTGCCTCACCGAGACGGACCCGGCGAGCGCGCTCTCAGGCCTCGACCTACTGCCCCACGAGGTGCGATCGTCCCCCCTCAGTGTGCGCGTGGCCTCGGGCGTCTCGGCGCGCTTCGACCTGATCCTCGTCGACGGTACGCGGGACATCAGGCACGCGCGCACCGCGTGCCTGGAGCTCAAGCGCGACAGCCCCACCCCCCGCCTGCTGATCGTGGCGGAGACGGCGCTGCCGGCGGTCACCCCCGATTGGGGTCTCGCCGACGTGCTACTGCCGGGCGCCAGCCCCGCCGAGATCGAGCTGCGCCTGCGTCTCGCCTATGGCGGGCGCCAGACCGATACGGTCTCGGGCACCGGCGCCCCCTCGGCCATCAGCTCGGCCGGCGTGGTGATCGACGAGGGCAACTTCACCGCCCGCATCCACGGCCGCACCCTCGACCTCACCTACAAGGAATTCGAGCTGCTGCACTTCCTCGCCGCCAACCCGGGGCGCGTCTTCACCCGCGACCAGCTGCTGAGCGAGGTGTGGGGCACCGACTACTTCGGGGGCACCCGCACCGTCGACGTGCACGTCAGGCGCCTGCGCGCGAAGCTCGGCGACCACGAGACCCTCATCGGCACCGTGCGGGGCGTGGGCTACGGCTTCGCCAGAGAGCGCGGCGAGGACGACGCATGAGCGTCGCAGCCATCGAGGACGACGCATGACCCTCGCGGTCGCAGAGGCCGAGGCATCGGATCGGAACCTCGCGGCAGCGCGAGCGCTGATCGCCGAGGCCGAGGCGTTCGACGGGGCCTCCCCGGTCTCGGATCAGGCGATGCTCGCGGCCGCGCAGGGGCAGCGCGCCCTGCTGCTCGGCTCCGAATCCCGCGGAGGCTCGGAGGTCGGCGGTGCGGCGGACTCCCCCGCACCGGTCGCGCTGGCCGTCGTCGGGCAGGGCGAGGTCGACCTCGTCGTGCGCCCCGCAGAGCGCGGCAGAGGAGTCGGATCCTCGATGCTGACCGCGGCGCTCGGCCACCCCCGGGGCGAGGGCGGCGAGTTGCGAGCCTGGGCGCACGGCGACAATCCCGCAGCAGAGGCACTGCTCGGCGCTGCGGGCTTCGCGCCGGTACGCACCCTGCTGCGCATGGAACTCGACCCCTCCCTCCTGCCCGACCGTCTCGCGGCCGATGGAGGGAAGGATCCGCTCGCGCTGCCCGTGCCGACCGGCCTCGTGCTGCGCGCCTTCGACCCCGCCGACGCCGGGGCCTGGGTACGGGCGAATGCCGCAGCCTTCGCCGCGCACCCGGAACAGGGCAGGATCACGGAGGCCGACTTCGAGCTCATGCGCCGCGAGCCGTGGTTCGCACCCGACGACCTCATCCTGCTCGCCGAGGCCGACGGCCCCGAACTCGCGGGATCCACCTGGATCAAGACCGTCCGAGAAAGCGGACCCGGGACCGAGCACGATGCCTCTGACAGCTCGGTCGAGACCGAGCACGATGCCTCTGACAGCTCGGTCGAGACCGAGC
>JBFXIT010000158.1:0-3932 GCA_050175655.1 Leucobacter sp. | reverse complement strand
GAGGCCATCGACCGGGGCCTGCGGCTCGGCTTCTCCTACCGCGACCTGCAGGGGACGCATTCGGAGCGCCGGGTCGAACCGCTCGGCCTCTCGCAGTCGGACGGCGGGTGGTATCTGCGGGCGCACTGCCTCGATCGCGGCGCCGAGCGCACATTCATCGTCGACGGCATGCGCGAACCGCGGGTACTGCCGCAAGCCGCGGAGCGAAGACCCTCCGGGCGACGGATGGAGATCGGTCCGGCGGAGGTCGAACTGGTCGCCGACCTGCGAGTGCGCGAGCGGGCGCTGGGCCGGCTGAGCGGCTTCTCGCCGCGCGTCGTCGGCCCGTCCGAACCGGGGTGGGTTCTCGCAGAGGTCGATCTCGCGTACGCCTCGGCCGCGATCCGCCTGGTCCAGGCGGCGCCCGGCGATGTCGTGGTCGAATCGCCGAACGAGGCTCGTGAGGCGGTGCGCGACTGGGCCGACCGCGCACTCGCTCGGTACCGGTCCTGACGGGCTCCGCTCCGACGCCGCCCATTCTGACCGAGGTTCCAGCGCGACGACGATACACTGTGCGGGTGGCAGAGAAGACGGGCCGTCGGAGCAAGAACCCCGACGGGAAGATGAGCCTGGGCGCTCATCTCATCGAGCTTCGCAACCGGCTGATCATCTCCGCGATCGCCATCGGCATCGGCCTCGTCGCGGGCTGGTTCCTCTCGGACTGGGTGTGGACGGTGCTGCGGCAGCCGATCCTCGATCTCGAGGTCGACGGCCGGACCGCGCAGATCACCTATTCCGACATCAGCAGCGGGTTCGACACCAAGGTGCAGATCTCGCTCTTCATCGCGGTGCTCCTCGCGTGCCCGGTCTGGCTGTATCAGATCTGGGCGTTCATCGTGCCGGGTCTCACCCGCAAGGAGCGCTGGTACGCCATCGGGTTCCTGGGCACGGCGGTGCCGCTGTTCCTGCTGGGCGTGTACGCGGGCTGGAACGTCATCCCCAACATCGTCCGGCTGATGTCGACCTTCCAGCCGACCGAGGACGCGTTCCTGATCGACGCCCGCAAGTACCTGGACTTCGCGGTCAAGCTCCTGCTCGCGGTGGGCGTCGGCTTCGTCATGCCGGTGTTCCTGGTGCTGCTGAACTTCATCGGAGTGCTGCGCGGGCAGTCGATCCTGAGGAGCTGGCGCGTCGCGATCCTGTGCATCGTCCTGTTCGCCGCCATCACCACCCCTGCCGCCGACCTGATGAGCATGTTCCTGCTCGCCGCGCCCATCGTGGTCCTCTACTTCGCAGCGGCGGGCATCGCGGTGCTGCACGACAAGCGGGTCGACAAGCGCAGAGCCGCCGACCTCGCGGAGTACGGGATCGACGAGGCGGAAGACCCCGGTGAGACGGGGGATGCGGATGAGACCGGGAACGGCGCACCGGCGTGAGCGAGCAGCCGTCGCCCGCGGGTGAGCCCAGCGCGCTCCAGGAGTTCTCCGCTGGGCTGAGGTTCCCCCTCGACCCCTTCCAGATCCAGGCCTGCGAGCGTCTCGAGGCCGGGCGCAGCGTGCTCGTCGCGGCTCCCACGGGCTCGGGCAAGACCACGGTCGCCGAGTTCGCCGTGCACCTCGCCCGCCGCGAGAGAGATGCGCGGATCTTCTACACCGCGCCCATCAAGGCGCTCTCGAACCAGAAGTTCCGCGAGCTGTGCGCGGAGTACGGCGACGACGAGGTCGGCCTGCTGACGGGAGACGTGAACCTGCGGGGCGATGCCCCCATCGTGGTCATGACCACAGAGGTTCTGCGCAACATGATCTACGCCGAGTCCGAGGCGCTGCACGACCTCGCGTTCGTGGTGCTCGACGAGGTGCACTACCTGGGCGACCGCTGGCGGGGGGCCGTGTGGGAGGAGATCATCCTGCATTTGCCCGCCGAGGTGCGGCTGGTCTCGCTCTCGGCGACGGTGTCGAACGCCGAGGAGTTCGGCGACTGGATGCATGCCGTGCGAGGAGACACCGACGTCGTGCTCAGCGAGCACCGCCCGGTCCCGCTCTACCAGCACGTGCTCACCGCCAAGGAGCTGATGCCCCTCTACGTCGACCGCGACGGGGAGCTCGCCGAGCGCGGGCGGATCAACCCCGATCTGGTGCGGCTGGGCGGCGGGCGCGGCGACGGCAGGGGCAGCGAGCAGCGCGGGTACGAGCATCAGCGATCCTCTCGGGATCGTGCCCGTGAATACGGGCGCGGCAGCAGGGAGCGCTCCCGGGGCCGGGCCCCGCAGCGGCGCTCGAAGAGGATCGGAAGATCCGACATCGCCCGCGCCCTCGACGAGACGGGATTGCTCCCGGGCATCGTGTTCGTGTTCAGCCGCAATGGCTGTGACCAGGCCGTCAGGCAGTGCCTGTACGAGGGCATCCGGTTGACCACCCGCGAGGAGCGCGACGAGATCCGCCGCGTGGTGCACGAGGCGCTCGCGGGGATGGACGACGACGACCTGCGGGTGCTCGGGGTGAGCGAGTGGATCGCCGGCCTCGAGCGGGGCCTCGCCGCGCACCACGCCGGCCTGCTGCCGCAGTTCAAGGCCGTGATCGAGCAGCTGTTCCAGCGGCGGCTCGTGAAGCTGGTCTTCGCGACGGAGACCCTCGCTCTCGGCATCAACATGCCCGCGCGATCCGTCACGATCGAGCGGCTCGACAAGTTCAACGGAGAGCAGCGGGTGCCGCTGACGTCGGGGGAGTACACGCAGCTCACCGGCCGTGCCGGGCGGCGCGGCATCGATCACGAGGGTCATGCGGTCGTCGTCTGGAGCGACGGCGTCGACCTCGAGGCGCTCGCGCACCTCGCCTCGGCCCGGTCGTTCCCCGTGCGCTCCACCTTCCGGCCGACCCCGAACATGGCCGTCAACCTGCTGCAGCGCATGTCGTTCGAGCGCGCCCGCGACACGCTGGAGCTCTCGTTCGCGCAGTTCCAGGCCGATCGCGCAGTCGTCGACCAGGCTCGCGAGCTGCGCGCCGAGCAGGAGTCGCTCGCCGGCTACGAGAAGGCCGCGCGCCGGGCGAAGGGCGCCGACAAGAAGCGCTGGGAGGATCGCGCCCGCAAGCTGCGCAAGCAGATCGAGCGAGGCAGGCGCCGCGTCGAGGCCCGCACCGGCACGATCGCCCGCACGTTCGAGCGCGTGGTCGAGATGCTCGCCGAGCTCGACTACCTGACCGAGGACGACGTCATCACCCCCTACGGCATGCTGCTGCGTCGCATCTACGGAGAGCGCGACCTGCTCGTCGCGGAGTGCCTGCGGCGCGACGCCTGGCGCGGCGTCGACGCGCCGGGTCTGGCGGCGCTCTGCTGCGCACTCAGCTACGAGCCCAGGCGCGACGACGAGCCAGAGGGCCGCTGGCCGGGCGGCCCGTTCCGGCAGGCGTTCGAGCGCACGCTCGACATCTGGGCCGAGCTCGACGATCTCGGCCAGCGGCATCGGCTGCCCGAGACCCAGCAGCCGCACACGGGCCTCGCGAGCGCGATGCAGGGCTGGGCGAACGGCTGGTCGCTCGAGCGCACGCTCGAGCACTCCGGTGTCGGGGCCGGCGACTTCGTGCGCTGGGCCAAGCAGACCATCGACCTGCTCGACCAGCTGGCTCAGGCGAGCGAGCAGGCCGAGGTCGACACCGAGCGGCTCGGGGCGCTCGGCGCGCTGGCGCGCGAGGCGAAGCGCCGGGTGCGCCGAGGCATCGTCGAGACCGCGAGCAGCTCGTGACCTCGCAGGCCGTGACCTCGGAGGCAGTTGTCGAGGGGGAGCGGCGCTCCTCGCTGCCCTGGTATCTCGCCCTGCCGGCTGCCGCTCTCGGCGGGTTCGCGCTCGACCTGGCGACGCCCGAACCGGCCTGGTGGCCGGCCATGTTCGTCGGCGTGGCGCTCGTGCTGACGGCCGTATGGCAGCAGGGGATCGGTCTCGGCGCGCTCGCCGGGCT
>JBFXIT010000157.1:0-4012 GCA_050175655.1 Leucobacter sp. | reverse complement strand
TAGGATGGGGGAGTGAGTTCGACGCAATCAGCGAGTCAGAAGCAGGCGCCCACCCCCGTCACGAGCAGCGCGGCCCACGCGCACATCAGCGTCAAGGGGGCGCGGGTGCACAACCTCCGAGACGTCGATCTGAGCATCCCGCGCGATTCGATGGTGGTGTTCACCGGCCTCTCGGGCAGCGGCAAGTCGAGCCTCGCCTTCGACACCATCTTCGCCGAGGGGCAGCGCCGCTACGTCGAGAGCCTCAGCGCCTACGCGCGCCAGTTCCTCGGGCAGGTCGACCGGCCCGACGTCGACTTCATCGAGGGGCTGAGCCCCGCCGTCTCCATCGACCAGAAGTCGACCAACCGCAACCCGCGATCCACCGTCGGCACGATCACCGAGATCTACGACTACATGCGCCTGCTCTGGGCGCGCATCGGCATCCCGCACTGCCCGGTCTGCGGTGAGCCCATCCGATCGCAGACGGTGCAGCAGATCGCCGACACGCTGATGGAGCTGCCCGAGCGCACCCGCTACCAGGTGCTCGCACCGGTCGTCAGCAAGAAGAAGGGCGAGTTCGTCGAGCTCTTCCAGGATCTCGCGGGCGGCGGCTACAGCCGCGCCCTCGTCGACGGCGAGCTCATCCAGCTCAGCGATCCGCCGAAGCTGAAGAAGCAGGTCAAGCACGACATCTCGGTCGTGGTCGACCGCCTCGTCGCGAGCCCCGACGGGCTGGGCAGGCTCACCGACTCGCTCGAGACCGCCCTGAAGCTCGCCGGCGGGCTCGTGACCATCGACTACGTCGATCGCGAGACCGGGTCGGAGGATCGCACCCAGACCTTCAGCGAGCACCTCAGCTGCCCCAACCGGCATCCGGTGTCGCTCACCGAGATCGAACCGCGCACCTTCTCGTTCAACGCCCCGTTCGGCGCGTGTCCCGAATGCTCCGGCCTCGGCACGAGCATGTCGGTCGACGAGGATCTGGTGCTGGGCGACCCCGGGCTGAGCATCGACGAGGGCGTCATCGTGCCGTGGACCAGCCAGGGCAAGAGCCTCTACAACTACTACGCGAAGCTGCTGAAGGGTCTCTCGAACGACCTCGGGTTCAAGCTCGGCACCCCCTGGCGGGATCTGCCGGAAGACGTGCGCGAAGCGGTGCTCTACGGCAACGACTTCAAGGTCAACGTTCGCTGGAAGAACCGCTTCGGCCGCGAGGTCAAGTACACGAGCGGCTTCGAGGGCGTGATCCCGTTCATCGAGCGGCAGTACGCCGAGGCCGAGAGCGACAACCGCAGGGAGCGCTGGGCCGAGTTCCTGCGCGAGGTGCCCTGTCACGTCTGCCACGGTCAGCGGCTGAAGCCCGAGGTGCTCGCCATCACGGTGAACGGCGAATCCATCGCCGCGGTGGGCGAGCTCAGCCTGCTCGACGCGCAGAGGTTCTTCAACGACGTCACGCTGACGGAGCGCGAGGCGAGGATCGCCGCGCAGGTGCTGCGCGAGATCCGGCTCCGCTTCGACTTCCTCATCGAGGTCGGCCTCGGCTATCTCACGCTCGCGCGTGCGGCGGGCACCCTGAGCGGCGGCGAGGCGCAGCGGATCCGCCTGGCCACGCAGATCGGATCCGGTCTCACCGGCGTGCTCTACGTGCTGGACGAGCCCAGCATCGGCCTGCACCAGCGCGACAATCGGCGCCTCATCGAGACGCTCGTGAAGCTGCGCAACCTCGGCAACACGCTCATCGTGGTGGAGCACGACGAGGAGACGATCGAGGCGGCCGACTGGATCGTCGACATCGGGCCGGGGGCCGGCGTCGAGGGCGGCACCGTCGTCCACTCGGGCGACTACTCCTCGCTGCTGGCGAACGACCGCTCCATCACCGCCGACTACCTGGCGGGGCGCCGCGCGATCGATACGCCGCCGAAGCGGCGGAAGCGTGACAGGAACCGGGAGCTGAAGGTGGTCGGGGCGCGCTCGAACAACCTCAAAGAGGTGGACGCCTCGTTCCCGCTCGGCCTCATGACCGCGGTCACGGGCGTCAGCGGCAGCGGCAAGAGCACGCTCGTCAACGACATCCTCTACCGGGTGCTCGCGAACCAGCTCAACGGTGCGCGCCTCGTGCCGGGCAAGCACACCCGCATCACGGGGCTCGAGCACCTCGACAAGGTCGTGCACGTCGACCAGGCGCCGATCGGGCGCACCCCCCGCTCGAATCCTGCCACCTACACCGGCGTCTTCGACAAGATCCGCACCCTCTTCGCCGAGACGCCCGAGGCCAAGACGCGCGGCTATCTGCCGGGTCGCTTCAGCTTCAACGTGAAGGGCGGCCGCTGCGAGGCATGCTCGGGCGACGGCACCCTGAAGATCGAGATGAACTTCCTCCCCGACGTCTACGTCGCGTGCGAGGTCTGCGGCGGCAAGCGCTACAACCGAGAGACCCTGCAGGTGCACTACAAGGGCAAGAACATCAGCGAGGTGCTCGACATGCCCATCGCCGAGGCGGCCGAGTTCTTCGAGCCGATCTCGGGCATCCACCGCTACTTGAAGACCCTCGTCGACGTGGGCCTCGGCTACGTCCGCCTCGGCCAGAGCGCGACCACCCTCTCGGGCGGAGAGGCGCAGCGCGTGAAGCTCGCGACCGAGCTGCAGAAGCGCAGCAACGGGCGCAGCATCTACGTGCTCGACGAGCCGACCACCGGCCTCCACTTCGAGGACGTGCGCAAGCTGCTGCTCGTGCTGAACGGGCTGGTCGAGAAGGGCAACACGGTCATCACGATCGAGCACAACCTCGACGTGATCCGCAGCGCGGACTGGGTGATCGACCTCGGCCCCGAGGGCGGCAGCGGCGGCGGCACGATCATCGCGACGGGCACGCCCGAGCAGATCGCGAAGCAGCCCGAGAGCTACACCGGGCAGTTCCTCGCCGAGGTGCTGGCGAAGCACCCCGGCGCCGGCGGGTCGGGGCGCGCGAAGAAGCGGGCCTAGATGGGGGAGCAGGATCTGGAGCCCGGGCCCGGAGCCGAGCCCGGTGTCGGAGCAGAGCCCGAGGGGCGGGATCGCCGCGCCTCGTTCCGCCCGGCTCAGGGCGAGATCCCGACGAGCCCAGGGGTGTACCGGTTCAGCGACCGCCACGGCCGCGTGCTCTACATCGGCAAGGCCAAGAACCTGCGTGCGAGGCTCGCCAACTACTTCCAGCCGCTGCGCTCCATCCCGCCCCGCACCCAGCGCATGCTCGCACTCGCCGCTCGGCTCGACTGGACGGTCGTGGCGACCGACACCGAGTCCCTGGTGCTCGAGCACACCTGGATCACCGAGTTCCAGCCGCCCTTCAACGTGCAGTTCAAGGACGACAAGACCTACCCCTACTTCGCAGTGACGCTGCGCGACGAGGCCCCGAGGCTGCTCATCACGCGCAACGAGAAGATCCGCGGAGCCAGGTACTTCGGGCCCTACCCGAAGGTGTGGGCGCTCCGGGAGACCGCGCAGCTGCTGCAGCAGGCATTCCCGATCCGCACCTGCAACGACGCCGACTACCGCCGCGCCATGCAGACCGGCCGCCCCTGTCTCGCCGGCCAGATCGGCCGGTGCGCGGGTCCCTGCAGCGGCAGGATCGGCATCCAGGAGCATCGCGAGCGGGTGAACGAATTGGTCTCGTTCCTGAGCGGGGGAGACGACTCTCACCTGCGAGCCCTGCAGCGAGGCATGAGGGACGCCGCGGCCGAGCAGCGGTACGAGGATGCGGCCCGCCTGAGGGACCAGGTCACCGCGGTCGAGCACGTGATGGAGCGCAACTCCGTCGCACTGGGCCTCGACGTCGACGCCGACGTGTTCGGTCTGAG
Organism: Leucobacter sp.; assembly: GCA_050175655.1. Taxonomy (GTDB): domain Bacteria; phylum Actinomycetota; class Actinomycetes; order Actinomycetales; family Microbacteriaceae; genus Leucobacter. Next base: position 194 of record JBFXIT010000157.1, on the reverse strand, counting down.
GTCCGACGAGCTGAGCGCCGCCGTCCACCAGTTCATCGTCCGCGGAGGGCGCATCCGGGGCGAGCGCAGCTGGGTCGTCGACGTCGAGCTCGACGACTCGCCGAGCACGCTGCTCGAACAGGTGATCCAGAGCGCCTACGAGGGCGACCGCGAGCCGCCGCCCGAGATCCTCGTGCCGCTCCTGCCCGAGGGGG
>JBFXIT010000156.1:0-4014 GCA_050175655.1 Leucobacter sp. | reverse complement strand
TGGATCGACTCGGGCGGCACCTCCATGAGCGCGACCACGGTCGCCTGCTCGGCGTCGTGCACCTCGATCATGCGGTCGAGCAGAGGGTCGCGGGCGTCGATGAGGTCGTCGCCGAGCAGCACCGCGAACGACTCGTCGCCGACGTGCTGTCTCGCACGGCCGACCGCGTGGCCGAGCCCGAGCGGCTGGCCCTGGCGCAGGAAGTGGACGTCGGCGAGGTCGCTCGACTCGTTCACCCGGTCCAGGCGCTCGTCGTCGCCCTTGCGCTGCAGGGCGTCCTCGACCTCCGGCACGCTGTCGAAGTGGTCGACCAGGTTGCCCTTGTTGCGGCCGGTGATGATGAGCACGTCCCTGAGGCCGGCGCTCACCGCCTCTTCGACCACGTACTGGATCGCCGGCTTGTCGACGATCGGCAGCATCTCCTTCGGCATGGCCTTGGTCGCCGGGAGAAACCGCGTGCCGAGACCGGCGGCCGGGATGACCGCCTTCGCCACCGTGCTGGACGCGGCGGGAGTGTCGTTGTGATCCGCTGGACTCATGCGACCAGCCTACCCAGCGCGGCTGGGGAGCGGCCCTTCCCGCCTTTCTCCGGTTAGAGTTGCCGCATGCCCGAGCAGCCGAGCACGCAATCGAGCGAGCAGTTCCTCACCGGCCTGGCCGAGTGGAAGCGCCGCACCAGAGCCGCGGTCCGTGCTCGGCGCGACGCGATGACGGCGGAGCAGCGGGCCGAGGCCGCGGTCGGCCTGGCCGAGCGGATGATGGATCTCGTGACCGCGCGCGGCGCCCGGTCCGTCTCGTGCTACCTCCCCGTGGGCGGCGAGCCCGACACCCGACCGTTCATTGCGCGGGCCCGGGAGCGCGGCGTCGAGGTGCTGCTGCCGTCGTCGCGCGGCGACGGACTGCTCGACTGGATCCGCGATACCGGCGCGGGCACCGAGATCGGCGCCTACGGCATCCCCGAGCCCGTCGGAGAGCGCCTGGATCCGCTCGCTGTGGCTCGCGTCGACCTCATGCTCATCCCGGCATGCGCGGTGGACGAGCGGGGGGTGCGCCTCGGCTGGGGTCGGGGCTACTTCGATCGCTGCCTGGCTGCGATGGATCGCCGGCCGGCCGTGTTCGCCGTCGTGCACGCAGCCGAGCTGCTCCCCGAGCTGCCGAGCGAGCCGCACGACATCCCCGTGGACGGCGTCGTCACTCCGCAGCGCACTGTCCTGTTCGGGTAGAAGTCGTGTTCGGGTAGACTCGATGTTCGTGCCCACTTACGCCTACCGCTGCAGCGATTGCGACCACGCATTCGACATCTACCAGCAGTTCAGCGACGCAGCGCTGACCGAGTGCCCCGAGTGCGGCGGCAAGCTGCGCAAGGTCTTCGGATCCCTCGGCGTCACCTTCAACGGGTCGGGCTTCTACCGCACCGACTCGCGCGCGTCCTCGGCCTCGGCCGCCGGCTCTTCGTCGAGCTCCGGGTCGGGTTCCGGCGGCTCCAGCAGCTCCGACTGAGTGGCCACCGCCGGCCGCCTCAGCACGCCGGCCTGCTGGCGACTGTAGCCCCCTGGCAGCTCTACCCCCAGTGCGGGGGCCGGTCCGTGCGAAGGCGCGCATCGTTCTCGCTCTCCGGGCGTTTCTCCGCCGGAGGGTCGTAGGGCTCGGGATCGCTGCCCTCGGGCGCAGGCAGGCTCGCACGGCGCGGTTTGCGCCGATCCTCCCGCTGATTCCCCGTCCCGCGGGGGCCCTGCTCGGGCTCGCCCATCAGAAGAGGGTGGCGGCGGCCTGAGCGTCGCCCGACGACCCGGCGCCCGCTGAGGTGCCGTCGGCGGAGCCCTCATCGCTCTCGGCCCCCGGCGCCTCGTACCCGAGGATGCCGGCGACGCGCAGCGCCACCCGCTCGGGGTCGGCGAAGAGATCGAAACTGTGCACGCGATGGTAGTGCCAGCCGAGGCGGCGCAGCACCGACGGGCGCAGGCGCAGCGCGTCGCGCAGGCTGCCCTCTCCACCGGTGAAGTCGAGGTCGACAGCGATGGCGCGCTCGCCCAGCGAGGCGGCGAGGGGGATCACGCCGCGGTAATCGAGTTCGACGCGCAGGCCCAGCTTCTCGAGCCGGTCGGCGAGCTCGCCCAGCATCGGGTCTCGCTCGGCGGGGAGCGCCGCGGGGGCGGGCTCCGGGTGCTCGAGTCCGAGCAGCTCGGCCAGCTCGACCATGCCGTGCTTGATGCGCGCCGTGTCGAGGTCTTCGGGGCGGAAGCAGCTGACGATCGTCATGCCGCGACGGGCGCGGGTCATGGCCGTGGCGATGAGTCGCTCGCCCCCGGGCCGCCCGAGGCTGCCGAAGTTCGAGAGCACGCGGCCGTGAGGGGTGCGACCGTAGCCGATCGAGAAGATCACTCGGTCGCGGCTCTGCGCCATGGCCTGCTCGAGGGTGAGCACGGCGAAGGGCTCGGCTCGCTCGCCGAGCAGGAACTCGCGGTACTGGGGGAACTTCGAGAAGGCCTGCAGCACCGACTGGTAGGTGCGCACCGCGTGCCGCTCGCTCGCGGTGATGACCATGAGCGACTCGCGGGGCCGCTCGCTCGCGTGCTCCAGCACCAGCTGCACGACGCGCGCGACCTCGGCATCGGTGCTCTCGACCGCGCCGGTGTGGGGGTCGGGGAGGCCGTGGCCGTCGCGCACGAAGTCGAGCGTGATGCTGGAGTGACCGAGGAACGTGCCGGCCCAGGGCAGCGACACGAGCTCGCCGCCGTAGAAGCGGGTGTTGACGAGACTGGTGAGATCCTCGCCCCCGGCGCGGTAGCTGCGGGTGAGCGCGAGCTCGGGCAGCACGGTTCGCAGCTGCGCGAAGGCCGACTGCGCGTGCAGGGTCTCGGGGTCGACGGCGACCGGTGCGGGATCCTGGCCGGCTGGGCCCACCGCGATCTCGAACGGCGAGGGGGTCTGCGTGACGGTGTCGCCGAAGGCGACGATCTGGTTCGAGCGGCGGATCGCCCCCACGTTCTCGACGAGGGTGGTCGCACCGGCGTCGAGCAGGATCGTGACGTCGAAGCGCAGCTCCTCGGGCAGCTGCGCGACCTCGTAGGGCGAGAGCACCCACACCGGGGCGATGACGCTCATGAGGGTGGGCGCGTACTTCGCGAGCAGGGGCAGCGAGGTGTCGCTGCTGCGCAGCAGCTCGCGCAGCGCGAGCGCCTCCTGCCGGGCGTCGACGACGGCGACGCGCCAGGCGTCGGCGAGGCGCGAGGCGAGCAGCGGGCCGCCCGCGCCCGCGTGGGCGTCGTCGACGAGGCGGAAGTCGGCCTCGAGGCGCTCCACGACGCCGGTGTTCGCGGCGAGCAGCGCCTGATTGGTCTGCAGCATGCGCTCGAGCACCGACTGCCACCAGGCCTGCTCGAGCTCGTTCGACACCTGCTCGGCGGGCACGTGCCGGGCCGAGAGATCGTCGAGGAGCGGCTCGAGGTGCGCGGCGCGCAGGCGCTCGACGATGGCGGTGCGCTCCTGGATGTTGTGCAGCACCTCGCTCTCGCGAGCCAGGTCGGTCGTGCGTCGGGCGAGGGTCACGAGCGGCAGGCCGCGCATCTTCTGCGAGTCGTGCTCGTGGCCCAGCACCCGATCGAGCTCGTCGAGATCCTGGTAGGCGGCCTGGTAGGCGGTCGCCACGTCGGCGATGCCCAGCGGCACCTCCGGGCGAGCGCCGACGACGGTCGAGTAGCGCTGCCAGAGCACGCGCTGCTGCTGGATCTGCACCAGCCGCGCGTACATGTCGCTGACGTGCACGCCGGGGCGCACGTACTCGCGGGCGAGCTTGCGCAGGCGCTTGCGGTTGCCGCTCGACATCTCCTCGCCGCCGCGGGGGGCGTGGGCCGCGATCACCTCGGTGAGCGACCGGTCGTAGACCTCGGGGGTGAAGCGGTCGAGGGTCTCGCGGATGCCGATCAGCAGGCGCAGGTAGACGCCGAGCTCGGCGATGGTCTCGTAGGGGCGCAGCGTGGTCTGCTCGATGATCTCGTTGGCCATCGAGATGAG
>JBFXIT010000155.1:0-4067 GCA_050175655.1 Leucobacter sp. | reverse complement strand
CTCAGGCGTCCCAGACCCCGCAGACCCCTGCCGGCTGGTACCCGGACGGCAGCGGCTCGCTGCGCTGGTGGGACGGCGCCGCATGGACCGAACATCGTCAGGCGGCGCAGAGTCCGGCCCCGACTCCGACTTCGACATCGCCGGCCCCGGCACCCACGCCGGCACCGCCGGTAGCGCAGCCCGGCGCACCGGCCCCCGCGCCCACCGGCCCCTCCGGCCTCGCGATCACGGGTCTCGTGCTGGCGTTCCTGGCGCCGCTGATCGGCCTGATCCTCAGCATCGTCGCGCACGTGCAGGGGCGGCGCGCGGGCCGCAGCACCGGCTTCAGCCTCGCGGGCATCATCGTCTCGGCGGTCATGATGGTGGTCTGGGGGATCGTCGCGATCGCCCTCCTCAGCATGTTCGTCTTCGCCGTCGAACGGGTCGAGTCGGCCCCGCGCGACCCCGAGCCCACCTCCGAGGTCGAGCCCCCGAGCCGCGACGACCCGGATCCCGACGCATGGATGACGCAGGATCTCAGCTGGGAGAACGGCGACGCGCTGCCCTCGGACAGCGTGCTCGCCTGGTCGCACTCCCTGATGAACGAGCCGGGCTACGGCCTCGACCCCGACGCCTCACATGTGCGCTATCTCACCGAGGCCGGCTGCACGCTCGACATGGGCGACGACAGGCTCACGACCGACCCCGCGGCCGCCGCGGGTGATCGAGAGCTCACCCTCGACGAGCTGCGGGCCTGGCTCGAGCAGCCGTCCATCGGCGACGAGGTGTTCGAGGACTGGCCGCTCGGCTTCGCGCCCCTCGGGTTCGACGACGGCACGCTTCGCGCCGACACCGCCGTGGTGTGGGCCAGCACGCCGACGACCGAAGACTTCTACCTCGCCCGGGCGAATGCCGCGACCGGCACCTGGCTGCTGGCGATCGGGAGCTGCTCGAACTCCGATCACCTCGACATCCTCTTCTCCGACGTCTTGGACAATGTGCAGGTCGCGGTGATGCAGTTCTGAGAGCGGCCCGGCCTCCCGCTCCGGCGCAGCCCCGTCACTGAGTGCCGACGAGACGGACGGCTATACATCGAGTCGGTTTTGCGCGCAAAATTCTCCGCACTGGATAGCCGTGCGCGGGGTTCGCATTCCTACAGTGGGATCAGCCGTCGAGGATGCCGCAGCGAGTGGATCGCGAGCAGCGCCCGGGCGGCGCCTCCCGACCCGATAGGAGACCCGCATTGGCAGAGCAAGCTCCGCAGGCCCACCCCTACATCCCGAACGCCTCGCCGACGGTGAAGGCCGAGATGCTGGCCGCGATCGGTGCCGAGAGCATCGAGGATCTGCTCGTGACGATCCCGGACAAGCTCCGTCTCGGCCGGCCCCTCGACCTGCCGGCGCCGCTGACCTCCGAGGCGGCGCTCGACCGGCACATGACCCGACTGCTCGGCCGCAACCGCACCGCCCGCGAGACGGTCTCGTTCCTGGGTTCGGGCTGCTATCCGCACTACGTCCCCGCCCTCTGCGACGAGGTGAACACCCGAGCCGAGTTCCTCACGGCCTACGCCGGCGAGACCTATGAGGATCACGGCAAGTGGCAGGCCCTCTTCGAGTACACGTCGCTGATGGCCGAGCTGCTCGAGATGGACGTCGTGAACGTGCCGACCTACGACGGGTTCCAGGCCATCGCGACGTCGCTGCGGATGGCCGGGCGGATCACGGGCCGGAGCGCGGTCCTGGTGCCCGACACGCTCGACGCCGCGAAGCGGGCCAAGATCGACAACTATCTGCAGGGCGCGCTCGAGGTGCGCACGATGGCCCACGACCCGGTGACCGGCGCCCTCGACCCCGAGGCCGTTCGAGCTCAGCTGGCCGACGACGTGGCCGCCGTGCTGATCGAGACGCCGAACTACCGCGGCGTCGTCGAGACCGGCGCCCCGGCCATCGCGGAGCACGCCCACGCCGCCGGCGCCGTCGTGGTGTGCGCGACCGATCCGATCAGCCTCGGCGAGTTCGTGCCCCCCGCCAGGTGGGGGGCCGACATCGTCTGCGGCGACATCCAGTCGCTGGGCCTCGGCATGCACTTCGGCGGTGCCAACGGAGGCTTCATCGCGAGCCATGACGACGAGCGCTTCGTCTACGAGTTCCCCTCCCGGCTGTTCGGCCTCGGCCCGACCCGGGTGGAGGGCGAGATCGGCTTCGTCGACATCGCCTACGAGCGCACCAGTCTCGCCATGCGCGAGGAGGGCGTCGAGTGGGTCGGCACGGCCGCGGCGCTCTGGGGCATCACGGCTGCCGTCTACCTGGCCCAGCTGGGCCCGCAGGGCCTGCGCGAGCTGGGCGCGACGATCGCGGCCAACACCGGGTACGCCATCGAGGCGCTGCGAGCGGTGCCGGGCGTGGAGATCCCGCACGCGGCGAGCGCCAACTGGCGCGAGTTCGTCGTGCGCTACCCGGGGCGCGATGCGGCCGGGGTGAACGCGGCGCTCTTCGAGCGCGGCATCTTCGGCGGGGCTCCCGCGACCGAGGTGTTCGGCTCGCACGGCTCGCCCGACGAGGCCGTCTACTGCATCACCGAACTGCACACGCGCGAAGACATCGACGAACTGGTCGAGGCGCTGAAGGGCATCCTGGCATGAACGACCACACGAACGCAGACGCGAAGCCGGCTTTCGAGGTGCGCAAGCGCGGCCTCCGGAAGTACCACGCCGCCCGCTGGGACGAGCCGCTCGTGTTCGAGCTCTCGGCGCCGGGGGAGCGCGGCCTGGTGCCGCCGCCGGCGATCGAAGGCGGATCCTACGCGCCCTCGCCGCTCTCGCGCGACGATGCGCCCGCACTGCCCGAGATCGGTCAATCGCAGGTTCTGCGGCACTTCCTGCGCCTCAGCCAGGAGACGCTGGGCGCCGACCTCAACGTCGACATCGGGCAGGGCACCTGCACGATGAAGTACAGCCCGAAGATCAACGAGCGCTTCGCCGGATCGGCCAAGAGCCGCGACACCCACCCGCGCCAGCCCGAGAGCACGGTGCAGGGCACGCTCGAGATCCTGCACGACCTCGAGGCATACCTGGCCGAGGTCTCGGGCATGGACGCCGTGAGCCTGCAGGCGGGCGCGGGGTCGGCGGCCATCTACGGCAACGTGTCGGTCGTGCGCGCGTACCACGAGTCGCGCGGCGAGGGGCGGATCCGCGACGAGGTCATCACGACCGTCTTCAGCCACCCCTCGAACGCGGCGGCCGCGAAGACGGCCGGCTACAAGGTGATCACCCTCTACCCCGATGCGAACGGCCTGCCCGATCTCGAGGCGCTGCGCGGGGCGGTCTCGGAGCGCACGGCGGCCCTCTTCATCACCAACCCCGAGGACACGGGCATCTTCAACCCGAACATCACCGACTACGTCGACGCTGTGCACGAGGTGGGCGGGCTCTGCGTCTACGACCAGGCGAACGCGAACGGCCTGCTCGGCATCGCCCGCGCACGCGAGGCCGGCTTCGACCTGTGCCACTTCAACCTGCACAAGACCTTCTCGACCCCGCACGCCTGCGGCGGCCCGGCCGCCGGCGCCATCGGCGCGACGGCCGAGCTCGCCGGATTCCTGCCGGGCAGCCGGGTGGTGCGAGACGGCGACGGCTACCGCTTCGCGGATCGCTCCGACGCCGCGACCGCCGACCTCCGGCCCTTCCACGGCGTGATCCCGAACCTCATCCGGGCCTATACCTGGGTCCGCGCCCTCGGCGGCGCGGGGCTGCGCGAGGTCGCCGACATCGCGGTGCTCAACAACAACTACCTCATGGCGAGGGTGCTCGAGATCGACGGGATCACGGCCCCCTACGCCGAGGGGCAGCGCCGCGTGGAGCAGGTGCGCTACTCGTGGAGCGACCTCGCCGCAGAGACCGGCATCGGCACCTCCGAGATCGGCGCCCGCATGGCCGACTACGGATTCCACTACTGGACCAGCCACCACCCCTACATCGTCCCCGAGCCCGTGACGCTCGAGCCCACGGAGACCTACACGCGCCGCGAGCTCGACGAGTACGCGGCGGCCCTCGCCGACATCGCCCGCGAGGCGCGCGAGGATCCGCAGAC
>JBFXIT010000154.1:0-4072 GCA_050175655.1 Leucobacter sp. | reverse complement strand
TCCATCCCGAGATCCACCCCGACGCCTGGCTCGCCCCCAACGCGACCGTCATCGGCGACGTGCGCATCGGCGCGGGAGCGAGCGTCTGGTTCGGGGCGGTGCTGCGCGGCGACATGGATCGCATCGAGCTCGGCGCGGGCAGCAACCTGCAGGACAACGTGGTGGTGCACACCGACTACGGCGTGCCGGCGATCATCGGCCCGAACGTCGGAGTCGGCCACCTGGCGCTGATCCACGGCGCGAGGGTCGGCGAGGGCTGCCTCATCGGCATGGGCGCGAAGCTGCTGAACCGGTCGGTCATCGGCGACGGCGCCTTCGTGGCCGCGGGCGCCCTGGTGCTCGAGGGCCAGGAGATCGAGGCCGGCCATCTCGCCGCCGGTCTCCCCGCGAAGGATCGCGGGCCGATGGGCCCCGAGATGGCCGAGCGCGTGCGCAGCAACGCCTTCGACTACCAGCAGCGGGCCGAGGCCTACCGCGCCGCCGGGCTCTGACCCGGCCGGGGACCACCCGCGCGAGAAGGCACCGCCGAGATAGGATCGGCCCAGGGGGTGCGCCATGGAACCCGCGCGAATCGCGATCGTCGACGACCACGACCTCGTGTCGGTGGCCCTCACGACCCTGCTCTCGGACGAAGCCGGTCTGCGATGCGTGCGCCGCGCGAGCGGCGTCGCCGATCTGGTGCGCGGGCCGTGCGACATCGACCTGGTGGTGCTCGACCTCCAGCTGAGCGACGGCACCTCGCCGGCCGAGAACATCGCGGCGATCACCGCGTGGGGCAGCCGCGTGCTCGTGCTCACCTCGGGCGAGAACCCCTACCTGGTGCGCGATGCCTCGCGCGCCGATCCGCTCGGGATCATCCGGAAGTCGGCGCCGGCGGAGGTGATTCTCGAAGCCGTGAGGCTGGCGGCGAGCGGCGAGCCGGTCGCATCGGCCGAATGGGCCTCTGCGCTCGACTCCGATCCTCTCCTCGCCTCCGCCCCCCTCACCCCTCGCGAGCGGGAGGTGCTCGAGCTGTACGCGTCGGGCGTGGGCGCGAAGCAGGTCGCCGCCCGTCTGTTCGTCTCCGAGAACACGGTCAACGACCACCTGCGCCGCATCAAGCGCATCTACCGCGACCTCGGCCGCCCCGCCGCGACCAAGGTGGAGCTCTACCAGCGGAGCCTCGAAGACGGCTATGTGCCCGCGCCGAAGCTCGGCTGAGCCGGGCCGGGCCGAGCGCTCCGCCAGACGCTTCCTGCTGGGTGCGGCGCTGATCCTCGCGACCATCGCGCTCGCGGCCTTCATCGTGCCGCTGCTGCTCTCCGTGCCGCCGCGCGTGACCGGCGCCATCTCCTGGCGCCCCACTGCGCTCGGTGCGGCGGTGCTGATCGGCCTGCTGCTGCGAGAGCTTCGGGGCGCCTGGGCGATGCTGGCGATCGGGATCGCAGCCGCCACGCTGCCGATGCTGCTCGCCCAGCGGTTCGACCTCGCGGCGCTCGCGACCCTCTCTCAGACGCTGCTGGTCTGCCTCGTGCTCGGGTTCGTCGGAACGGTCATGCTGAGGCTCAGCCGTTCGGCCGATGCCGCAGGAGCGCGGCGCGAGCGGGCCGCCGCAGCCGCCGCCGCAGCCGCCGGCGCCGGCGCCGCGAGAGCGCGCGCTGCCGCTCTCGTGCACGACGAGGTGCTCTCGACGCTGAATCTCGCGGCCTCGCCGCATCTCGCCGATTCCCTCGACCCTCAAGCCGGGCTGCGGCTCGCGGAGCAGGCCGAGCGGGCCAAGAGGCTCCTCGCCGAGGCGAGCGGCGAGGAGACTCCATCGATCGTCGCGGCTCTGCGCGACGAGGTGGCGGCTCTCGACCCCGAGGCCGGCTTCGCGGTGGTGGGGGGCGGCGCCGAGATCAACGGAGTCGGCCGCGGAAATGCGCGGGGCGCCGCCTCGCACGGTCTCGTCGAGGTGCCGGTCGCGGCGCAGCCGATCCTCCTCGGCGCGGTGCGCCAGGCGTTGCGCAACAGCGTGCTCCACGCCGGGCCGCGGGCCATGCGGCGGGTCGCCGTGGAGCACGGCCCCACCCGGCTCCGCATCACCGTGATCGACGACGGCGTCGGCTTCGACCCGGCGCAGGTCCCCGGTCGACGGCTCGGTCTGCGCACCTCGGCCGGGGCCGTGCGATCGGCCGGAGGCGAGGTGGTCGTGCGGAGCGAAGTCGGCGGCGGCACGCGCGTGTCCGTCGACTGGCCCGGGGGCGGCGCGGGCGCGGCGGCATCCGAGCCGTCCGTGGTTTCGAGGCCATCGGAGCCGACACCATCGGCGCCCGCGGCCGCAGGCGGGAACCCTCGGAGCCTGTCGGAGTACCCCGCGCTCCCGGTCTCTGGCGAGAGCGCGCGCCTCGGCGACGCTCCGCTCGTGCGCACCGGGGTCGCCATCGCCGCCATCGCCTTCACCGCTTCGCAGGCGGCGCTGGCGGCAGCGGCCGCCCGCACCGCGTCGTCCGGGTGGATCCCGCCTCTCGTGCTGGCGCTGCTCTTCGCCTCGGCCCTGCTGCTCCAGCACCGCTACGAGACGCGCCTCGACGGCCGCCGCACCGCCCTGGTGCTGGCCCTGGTCGGAGGCGCGACGACCGTCGGCCTGCTCGGCGCCCCCTTCGAGGTCGGCGATCTCTGGTTCGCGGGAGCCGCCGCGTTCCTGCTCACCGCACTCGCCTTTCGCGGGCGCCCCGGCGCGGCGGCGGCGGGCGGGCTCCTGCTCTCCGCGCTGCTCGTGATCAGCGGAGTCGCGAACGGTGCCCCGCCGCTCATGATCGCCGCCGTGTCGATCCGCCCGCTGGGCGTCACCTGTTTCGCGGTGGCTCTCGCGCTCTCCGTGACCGCTCTGCTGCGACGCATCGCGCGGGAGCTCGCCGCCACCGAGGCGGAATCGGCTCGCGAGTCGTGGGAGCGCAGCGCGCGAGAAGAGCTCGCCGAGCAGGCGGACGAGGTGCGTGTGCTCGTGGACGACGCTCTCGGCGAGATCGCGCTGGGGCGGGCGCTCTCGGCGCCCGAGCGCGCCCGAGCGAAGGCGCTCGAGGGCCATCTGCGAGACCGCATCCGCGCCGGCCGCCTCGCGGTCGAGCCGCTGATGACCGCGGCGATGCGCGCCCGCGCGCGCGGAGTCGATGTGCTGCTGCTCGACGACCTCGACGGAGACCTGCCCGACGGCTTCGACATGGATCGTGCGGCGATCCGGCTCGCTGCGGCGTGCGATGACGCCGTCGGCCGCGTGACCGTGCGCGTGCTGCCCGCCGGGCGGTCCACGGTCGTCTCACTGGTGGTCGACGGCGCGCCGGTCGACCTGCCGCAGGATCGGGAGGCCCGGAGTCGATAGGCTCCAGAACCACTAGTTTCTGTGGTCGGGCGGCGCACCGCGGCCGCCCTGTTCGCTCTACGGTCGAAGGTGGACCCAGGCGGAGGACACTATGGAACACCTGCAGCATCTGCCTCAGCTGATCCCGCTTCTCGACGCGGCGCTGCGCAGCCGCCCCGCATCCCCCTCGGCGCTCGCCGAGCTCACCGGCCGGAGCGAGGCGCAGATCATCGAGGCGCTGCGGGATCTCGAACAGCTCGGCTTCGTCAGCGTCATGGGCGGCGTCATCACCTACCGCCGCCCCGAGGCCGCGGCCGCCGGCCTCACCGAGAGCGTGCTCGGTCGGGTGCACCGGCAGGTCGAGGAGGCGCTCGGCGGCGCGCAGCGCGCGCTGGGCGCGGTGCCCGGCCTCGTACAGGCCTGGGCCGAGGGCACCTCGGCGGCGCCCAACCTGCAGGTCGATGTGGCGCACGGTCCGTGGGCGCCTGCCGACATGTGGCGGCTGCAGTTCACCCGCCGCGTTCCCGAGGTCACCGACGTGTGCATGCCCGACACGAGCGCGCTGTTCTCCCCGCAGAGCGAGTACCAGGCCTCGTTCTGGGCGGCCCGCGCGGGGCACGAGGTCGACGTGCGGCTGCTGATGAGCCTCGCCGACGCGACCAACCCCGCCGGCACCGGGCGCGTGCAGGGCGAGCTCGAATCCGGTGTGCGCATCCGCATGCACCCGAGCCCGCCGAGCTTCTTCTGGATCGC
>JBFXIT010000153.1:0-4075 GCA_050175655.1 Leucobacter sp. | reverse complement strand
ACAGCACGTCCTCGCTGAGGAAGCGCATGATGGCGTAGAAGACCGAGGCGACGATCGACGACCACATCAGCGCGACGTAGGGCGACTTGTACTTGGGGTGCACCTTCTTGATGCTGGGCGGCAGGGCTCCGTAGTGCGACATGGCCAGCAGCGTGCGCGCCGGGGAGATCGCGGTCGTGTTGATCGAGGAGACCGCGCTGAGCAGGATGCCGACGGTGAGCAGGATCGCGAACGGCCCCATGACGGGGTGCGCGATCGCCGCGAACACGTTCTCGGCGATGTCGACGTTCTTCAGCCCGTAGCTGTCGGTGCCGGTACCGGCCCAGACGAGCGTCGCCGTCGCGGTGCCGACGTACATGACGAGCAGGATCGCGACGAGGATCATGGCTGCCTTGCCCTCGGTGGACATGCGGCCCTTCGACTTCTTCGTCTCCTCGCCCAGCGTGAGCACGGTGTCCCAGCCCCAGTAGACGAAGATCGACACGGCGAGGCCCGCGGCGAAGGCGCCGAAGCCGTCGACGGCGAAGGGGTTGAACCATGAGAGCTCTGGGACGGCGCGCACGCCGGTGTTGGGGTTCGGGTCGGCGAAGAAGAACATCGCGAGGATGAACCAGACCAGCACGCCCATCTGGAAGAAGACGGTGATGTACTGGAAGATCTTCGTCGCGGTCATGCCGGTGTAGGAGATCCAGGTGGCGACGGCCATGAACGCCAGGCAGACGACGATGTTGATGCCCACGTTGCCCGCGAGGTCTGCGACCGCCGGGTCGCCCATCACGATGGCGAGCGACTCGAAGAGGAAGTCGACGGCCACGCCTGCGAGGTTGGAGAGCACCAGCACGGTAGCGGCGATGAGGCCCCAGCCGGCCATCCAGCCGATCCACGGGCCGAAGGCTCGGGTGGCCCAGGTGAACGAGGTGCCGGAGTCGGGCATGCGGTCGTTGAGCGCGCGGTAGCCGAGCGCGACCAGCAGCATCGGGATGAAGCCCGCGAGGAAGATGGCGGGCGTCTGCCAGCCGACCTCCTGGGCCGCCGGGCCCACCGCGGCGGTGAGCGTGTAGGCGGGGGCGCACACCGAGAGGCCGATGATGATGGCGCCGAAGACGCCGATGCTCCCCTGCGGCAGCCCCTTGCGGCTGATGCCGGTCACCGAGTCGAGCGCTCGAGTCGGTGGGTTCGTCGTGGTTTCCATGCCTGCCCTTCTTCGGACTGATTAACGAGCCCGATTCTATGCAGAACTTACGACATCACCTAATTTGCAGGAGAATCACGACGGATTTCGTTGCGTTCGAGCGAAATCGCTGATCGAATCGCAGCCCGAGCCCTCGTGCGGTCGCCGCAGGCGTTGTAGACGATGCCGAGGCGCATCCACGCCCGCCAGTCGTCCGGAGTCGCCTCGGCCTCGGCCCGGTAGCGCGGGAAGACCGCGTCGGCGGCGTCCCGGTCCGCACGGCCGGTCGGGCCGGCCTCGCCGAGGTCGTCGGGCAGCCGCCCCTCGTCGCCGAGCCGGTCGACCAGGGCGGTCGATCGCCAGCCGAAGAGCAGCTCGCGCCCGAGCGCCCACGCGCCGATGAGGGGCAGCACGAGCAGCGCCGCGCCCATAGCGACGGCGATCGGCGTGCCGGTGACCAGCAGCGCCACGGCGCGCATGCCCGCGAAGACGAAGTAGAGGATCAGCAGCGCGGCCATGACGACCACGCCGACGAGTGCCCGCGTCCGCGCCGATCCCATCACCGGATGCCCAGGATGCGGTCGAGCCCGACCACGACCCCGTCGAGGCTGTCGGCGGCGATCGCCTCGAGCGCCGCCCGGATGCCGGCCCGATAGGAATCCTGGGAGTGCGTGTCGTGCGTCACCGTGAGCACCTCGCCGGCGCCGCCGAAGCGGACCTCCTGCCGGGCGATGACGCCCTGCAGCCGCAGGCTGTGCACCGGGACTCCCGCGACGAGCTGCCCGCGAGCGCTCTGCTCGACGAACGGCGCATCGATGGACGGCCGGCCCTCGGCTTCACGGGCCGCCGCGATCAGCTCGGCGGTGCGCACCGCGGTTCCACTCGGCGAATCGACCTTGGCCGCGTGATGGGCCTCGACGATCTCGACGCTGTCGAAGTAGGGGGCCGCGATCTGCGCCAGCACGGTGCCGAGCACCGAGCCGAGCGAGAAGTTGGGCACGATGAGCACGGCCGCTCCGGGGGTCGCCTCGACGAGACCGCGCAGGCGCTCGATCCGCTCGGCCGACCAGCCGCTCGTGCCCACCACCACGCGCTGGCCTCGTCGGACCGCGCGCTCCACGATGGCCTGCGAGGCCTCGGGATGACTGACGTCGACCAGGATCGCATCCTCCGCGCCTGCGTCGGGCCCGGAGGCGCTCGAGAGCTGGGCCCCCAGCTTGAACGCGGGATGGGCCTCGACGACCTCGCAGACGAGCGAGCCGAGCCGGCCCCTCGCTCCGCTGACCGCAACGGAAATAGTCATGACCCCAGGCTACTCTCTGCCGTCGCCGGCGCGGTCGGCGAGGGAGCTGTGCGCCACGTCGCCGACCGCGACGACGGTCTGCGGCCTCGCGGCGAGGAGCGCCGCGGCCTCGCGGATCTGATCGGCTGTCACCGCCTCGAAGCGCGCGAGCGACGCGTCGAGGGTGTAGATCTCGCCGAGGCCCAGCTCGGCGCGGCCGAGGCGGCCCATGCGGGTGTCGCTGTCCTCGAGCGCGAGCGCGGACGATCCCGCGATCTGCCCGAGCGCGCGCTCGTGCTCTTCCTCGGTGATGCCGGCCTCGGCCACCCGGCCGAGCTCGGTCGTCGCGAGCTCCACCACTTCGGCGGCGTTCTCCGGCGCCGTGCCCGCATACATGCCGAAGACCCCGTCGTCGCTGTAGCTCGCCCCGAACGAATAGGCGGTGTAGGCGAGCCCGCGCTTCTCGCGGATCTCCTGGAACAGCCGGCTCGACATCCCTCCGCCCAGCACCGCGTTCATGATCCCGAAGGCGAAGCGCCCCGGGTCTCCCGCCCGCAGGCCCCGCGCGCCGATCATCAGGTTGACCTGCTCGCTCTCGCGCTGCACTGCGGTCACAGGTGCTCGATCCTCGGCCCTCGCGCCCACGTCCTCTCCGGCGGCCCGGCCGCCGGCGGCTGGGCGTCGAACCGGTGCGCGATCCTCCGCTGTGCTCCAGCGCCGATCCTGCGCGCCGTCGAGCGCGGCCAGGACCTGCTCGACGAGGCGATCGTGATCCACCGCTCCGGCCGCAGCGACCACGAGCGTCGAAGGGTCGTAGCGCTCGCGGTAGTGCGCGAGCACGTCGTCGCGACGGGCGCCGCGTATCGTCTCGGCGCTGCCGCCGATCGGGCGCCCCAGCGGGTGCTGAGCCCCTAGCACTGCCTCGAAGAAGCGCTCGTTGGTCACATCGGCGAGATCGTCGGCCGCCATCGCCAGCTCTTCGAGGATCACGCCCCGCTCGCTCTCGAACTCGCCGGGGTCGAGCATCGAGTCGGTCACCATGTCGGCCAGCACCTGCACCGCGCCGTCGAGGTCGGCGTCGCGCACCTTCGCGTAGTAGCAGGTGTACTCCTTCGCGGTGAGCGCGTTGTTCTCGGCGCCGATGCGGTCGAAGCTCGTCGCGATCTGCAGGGCGCTGCGCTGCGGCGTGCCCTTGAAGAGCAGGTGCTCGAGGAAGTGGGTGCTGCCGAGGCTCGCCGGCGCATCGTCGCGCTCGCCCTGCTCGTCGCGCGACCCGACCCCGACCCAGAAGCCGACCGTCGCGCTGCGCGAGCCGGGCATGCGCTCGGTGAGCACGCGCAGCCCGCTCGGATGCACGGTGCGGCGCATGAGGCCGCCGCCGAGATCGGCTTCGAGTTCGGGCAGGTCGAGGGGCAGTGCGATCGGTTCTGACACGCCCTCTACCCTATTGGAGAGCTAGCTGAGAATCACTCTCAAGAAGGAAGCGCGGATCTCACGCCCGAGTGCGGTCGCGATCCCGGGCACGACGGAGGCCCGGGTGGCGAACCACCCGGGCCTCCGGATACTGCAGTGCGGCCTTACTCGGCAGCGGCCTCGACGGCCGCCTCATCGGCAGGCGCCTC
>JBFXIT010000152.1:2961-4093 GCA_050175655.1 Leucobacter sp. | reverse complement strand
GCGAGGAACTGCTCGGGGCCGCTGATCAGCACCACCGGCGCCGGGCGCGCCGCGTCGTACCCGAACTGCGCGATCTTCGCCTTGCTTGCTGCCACGATTCGAGCTTAGCGGCGACCGCCGACAGGGAGCACCGAGGGCGCGCTCGACACCGGGCGTTCGACCGCAGGGCGCCCGTCCGCCGGGCGCTCGACCCAGGGCTCGAGCGTCCCGCCCGCGGACGGCACGAGCGCGATCGAGCCGTGGAGGTCGGTTCGGAGGGCACGGGTCCCCGCACGGGAGAGAGCGGCGAGCGTGTCGGCCGCGGGATGGCCATAGTTGTTGCCCGTTCCGACCGATACGAGCGCCCACTCGGCTCCCACGAGGGCGGGCAGGCGATGATCCTGATCCCCCGAACCATGATGGGCGGCCTTGATCACCCGGGCGCCCAGGGCGCCGGTTGCCGACGCGCCCCCTTCCGCGTACTGACTGATCAGCCGCTGCTGCTCGTCGAGCCCGGTGTCCCCGAGCAGCAGCACCCGATCCGAGCCGGCCTGCACGACCATGACGAGGCTCGCCGCGTTGGTGTCGACGGGGCGAGCCCCGGCAGCGGGGGCGAGCACGCGCCAGGCGAGCCCCGCTGCGGAGGCCCGGGCGTCTCCGGCCGCGCCGACCCGGTAGGGCACCCGGGCGGCCTCGAGCTGCCGCACGACGTCTCGCTCAGCGCCGACCTGTTCGCCCGCATCCGGGGCGATGAGCGCGGCGTCGACCCGGTCGATCACGGCCTCGAGGGCGCCGACGTGATCCCGGTCGTCGTGGCTGAGCACCAGCAGCGAGATGCGCCCGACCCCGAAGCGGTCGAGGCAGGCGAGCAGCAACTCGGGGTCGTCGCCGGTGTCGACTAGCATCGTCTCGCCCGGGACCAGCGGGTCTCGCAGCAGCACTGCGTCCCCTTGACCCACGTCGCAGGCGACGACGGCCCATCCCCGCGGCGTGCTGAGACGGCCCGCGACCGGTGCGACGAGCGTCACCGCGACGAACAGGCCGAGGGCTGCCGCGACGAGCGAGGCGACCGCGAGGCGGATCGCCGGCGGCTGGCGCTCCGACGGCTGCCAAGGCGGCCGGGGCTCCGCTCTGATGCCCGAATGCGAGGCAG
>JBFXIT010000152.1:0-2861 GCA_050175655.1 Leucobacter sp. | reverse complement strand
CGCCGGCAGGCAACCCGAGGTGCCCGCGGTGCAGGGCCCAGGCGATCAGCAGCCCCGCTTCGCAGCCGGCCAGCAGCAGAGCCCCGGGCCAGCCCTCGGGCCAGTGCCAGCGCGCCAGAGGGAGCGCCGCCGAGGTGTGCGCGACCGCCGCGACCCACCTGGCCGGAAGGCTGGCGAGCAGCAGAGCCGCTTCGCCGAGGACGGGGCTGAGCGGGAGCAGCAGCGCTGAGAGCAGCCCAAGACCCGTGCCGAGCGGAGCGGCGGGCGCCGCCAGCACGTTGGCGAGCACGCCGACCGCCGGTATGCCCGCCTGGAGCATGAGGATGAGCGGCCCGCAGGCGAGCTGCGCGGCCAGGGCCACGGCGACCGGCAGCGCGAGGAACGCGGGGATCCGGGCGCGACGCCGCAGCCAGTTCGCCAGGGGCCCCGCGGCCAGCAGGATGCCCCCGGTCGCCGTCACCGAGAGCGCGAAGCCCGGCTGCAGCGACTGCCACGGATCGAGCGCCAGGAGCACGAGCACGGCGAGCCCCAGCGCGGGCAGCGCGACCGCCCGCCTGCCTCCGAAGCCGGAGGCGAGCACGACCGCGGCCATGACGGCGGCGCGCTGCACGCTCGCGTCCGGCCCGATCAGGCCGACGAACAGCATGAGAGCGACGCCTGCCGACAACAGTCTGAGACGACGGCCGGCTCCCAGCCGGCTCATCAGCCAGAGCATCGCTCCCGTGACGAGCGCGCAGTTCGCCCCTGAGACGGCGGTGAGATGCGTGAGCGAGCTCTCGAGCATCGCCCGGTCGAGCCGTTCGTCGACGAGGGCGGTATCGCCGACCGCGAAGCCGGGCACGAGCTCGGCTCCCGGGACCGACCCGGCTGCCTCGTGCAGGCCCCTCCGCAGGTCGGCGGCGAGTGCGCCGAAACCGCGCCCGTCGAGCCCTCGCGCCTCGTCGACGAGGGGCTCGATGTCGAGCACCCGTATGCCGAAGGCCGCCTGGTCCTCCGGCGCGAAGAACTCGGGCACCCCTCGCACTGCGAGCCCGGTGCCCGGCGACCAGTCGCGGCCGGGCCGCTCGTCGAGCCAGAGCAGCACCGGCACCCGGCCCCGCGGCGTCTCCGCGGCGGCTCGCACCCATGAGCGCTCGCCGAACTCCGACAGCCTCGTCTTCGGGAACCCCGTCAGCCTCACCTCGAATGCGATCGATCCGCCCCGCTCGGCCGCGACGACGAGCACCGGATCTGATCGGGCGTGCTCGCCGACCGCGATACGCGCGCCGAGCAGGACCGGCACGGCGCAGACGATCAGCACGATGCCCGTCATCGCCCGCTTCCTCGGCGGCCGCGGAGGCTCCTGCGGCTCGCCGGGACCCGCGGTCGCGACAACCGTGGTGGAGACGGCTCTCCCCCGCGCCGCACCGGCGATGACGGCGCCGAGCCCGACCGCGGCGCCGCAGATCGCGGCGGCCCAGGCCATGCGAGCCCCGGCGCCGGGCGATGTGATCGCCCCAGCAGTGAGGGCCCAGCCGAGCAGTGCCGGGGCGAGCAGTCGCCAAGTGCCCGGCGGCCCCGCCCCGGTCGCACCGGCCGCCGTCACACCCGCACTCGATCCCGAAACCCGTCGAGCGTCTTCTGCCCGATGCCCGAGACGTCGAGCAGCTGATCCACTGAAGAGAACCGCCCGTTGCGCTGACGCCACTCGACGATCCGCTGCGCCAGCGCCGGCCCGACCCGAGGCAGCGTCTCGAGCTCGTCCGCTTCGGCGGTGTTCAGATCGATCGCGCCGCCGGTGCCCCCTCCGGGGCCATCGCCCGCGCCGCCGACCCCTCCGACAGACCCCTGCGCGGCCGCCTCGGCATCGGGGACGACGATCTGCTCCCCGTCCGCCACCACCCGCGCGAGATTGACCCCTTCGAGGACGGCCCGTTCGGTGGCGCCGCCGGCGGCCGCGACCGCATCGCCCACCCGCGCACCGGCCTCGAGCTCGACGACGCCGGGAGACGCCACTTCGCCCACCACATGGACGAAGACCGTTCCCCCGGTCTCATCGGGCCCGTCCGGCACCGAACCGCCGTCCGAACCGCCGCCGAGCCCATCCGCCTCTGTCGAAGACGAGCCGGCCGAGAACGGATCGGCCGACTCCGAGGAGGCCGGGGCTCCGTGGGGCTGAACGAGGACGATCACGATCGCGGCTACGATCGCCGCGACGAAGAGCACCGCGCCGACGAGCCCCGGGGTGCCGACGGCGCCGAGCACCCGCTCGCGGAACGTCGGCCGCGGCTTCCAGTGCAGCGGTTCGGGGTCGGGAGGGTGCGAGGCTGGCATGGCGCCAGGCTAGACGCGGCGCAGGCGCCGATGATCGCCGGAATGCGGATCTGTGGAGAAGTCGCGCGAGCGCGGGGAATCACCGGGCTGTGAGCGGCGAACAGACCCGGCTGGGTCCGCCTGAGACCGCCCTACTCGAACAGCGCCTGCGCCAGGTACTCTCCGCGCGCGACGCCCCGGGGCACGGCCCAGAGCCCCGATCCGATGTGCCGGATGTACTCGTTGAGCAGGTCGGCCTTCAGCGACCTCTGCACCCGGACGAATGCATCGGGATCCCGCTGGAACGAGATGAAGAAGAGCCCCGCCCCCAGCTGCCCGAGCGGGTTCGATCCGTCCACGTAGTTGTACCCTCTGCGGAGGATCCGCGCGCCGTCGTTCTGCTCAGGGTGCGCGAGTCGCACATGCGCCGCCATGTCGATCAGCGGTGCGTCGGCATCGGGATCCTGCGCCGCGAAATCGGGAGCGTCGAACTCGCCCCCGCCCGACAGCGGACCGCCCTCGAGCTTGGTGCGGCCGATGATCGTCTCCTGCTCGCCCAGCGAGGCCCG
>JBFXIT010000151.1:0-4104 GCA_050175655.1 Leucobacter sp. | reverse complement strand
GCCTCGTCCGCCTTCAGACGATGCAGTGAATTGCGATCCTCGTACGGAAACACCGCGACGGTGGACGCCCCCAACTCGTGGGCCGCGCGGAATGCGCGGATGGCGATCTCGCCCCGGTTCGCGACCAGAATCTTCTCGAACATGCGGTTCCTTTGCTACTCATGCCCAGGGAATACAAAATCTGCCCGGGGTTCAGCCTACAAGTACCCCCGTACGTCCACGCATACATAGGGCGACTTCCGAGCCCACTTCCGCACGGATCTGAATGCCTATTCAGCCACTCTTCGCATAGACTTTGGGAGTGCATGTACTCAGCGTGAGCTCACTCAAAGGCGGCGTCGGCAAGACCACTGTCGCACTCGGACTGGCCTCGGCGTCGTTCTCCCGGGGGCTGCGCACCCTCGTGGTCGACCTCGACCCGCAGTCCGACGTGTCGACCGGCATGGACGTGAACCCCGAGGGCTACGGCAACATCTCCACGGTGCTCGAAGACCCGAAGGAGCGCACGGTGCGCGCCGCGATCGCCCCGAGCGGATGGAACAAGCATCACGAGAACGGCCGCATCGACCTGCTGGTCGGCAGCCCCTCGGCCATCAATTTCGACGGCCCCCACCCCTCGGTGCGCGACATCTGGAAGCTAGAGGAGGCGCTCGCGGGCGTCGAGGCCGACTACGATCTCGTCATCATCGACTGCGCCCCGTCGCTCAACGCGCTCACCCGCACCGCCTGGGCAGCGAGCGACCGCGTGCTCGTCGTCACCGAGCCCGGCCTCTTCGCGGTCTCCGCCGCCGACCGCGCTCTGCGCGCCATCGAGGAGATCAGGCGCGGCGTCAGCCCACGCCTGCAGCCCCTCGGCATCGTCATCAACCGCGCCCGCCCGCAGTCGATGGAGCACCAGTTCCGCATCCGCGAGCTGCGCGAGATGTTCGGCCCCCTCGTCCTCGACCCGCAGCTGCCGGAGCGCACCTCGCTGCAGCAGGCGCAGGGCGCCGCGAAGCCCGTGCACATGTGGCCGGGCGAGGCCGCTCAGGAGATGGCCGGGTACTTCGACCAGGTGCTCGACCAGGTGCTCAGCGCGGCCGGGATCAAGGCGCCCGCCGCGAGCATGCCCCGGGCCACCGGCAGCGTGGTTCCCGAAGAGGTGCGGGAAGACACCGCGGTCACCGACCTCTGAAGCAGCGGCCTCTGAAGTAGAGCCGGAGCGCTAGCCGGTCTTGCGCACCCGGCGCGCCGCGAGTTCGTCGACCGCGACGGAGTCGGTGCGGTGGTCCTCCATGTCGACGAGCGTCGTCTCGACCTCTCGGAGCACCTTGCCGACGGCGATGCCGAACACGCCCTGCCCTCGGCTCACGAGGTCGATCACCTCGTCGTTGGAGGTGCAGAGGTAGACGCTCGCGCCGTCGCTCATGAGCGTGGTCTGCGCGAGATCGTGCACGCCGGCCTCGTGCAGCTGCGCGACCGCGGCGCGGATCTGCTGCAGGGAGATGCCCGTGTCGAGCAGGCGCTTCACGAGCTTGAGCACGAGGATGTCGCGGAAGCCGTAGAGGCGCTGGGAGCCCGAACCCTTGGCGCTGCGCACGGTGGGCTCGACCAGGCCCGTGCGGGCCCAGTAATCGAGCTGCCGGTAGCTGATGCCGGCTGCGCGGGCGGCGACGGCGCCCTTGAAGCCGCCGTCGGTGTCCGGCTGCGGCAGGCCGTCGTCGAACAGGGGCTCCTGCGTGAACGCGGGGGCCTGGGCCTGGGCGGACTGCGGCGACACGAGATTCTCCATCGACGCCCTTTCTGCTTGCAGCCGCTCCGGCTCCCTCAACGTTATCGCCAGAGTCACCCCGAGGCAATTAACCTTCAACTAAAACTTTAGGTGTGTCGCGATCGGAGCCGAGGTCGCGGACGAGACATCAGACCCCCAGTGCCCCGACCTTCGGCGCCGACCCTCAGCGCATGAGCGTCGGCGCAGGAGCCTCGAGGCACCGGCATCAGTGCGCCAGGCGGCGCTTCAGCACCCCGCCCCGCACGGTCGCCATCAGGTCGACCAGCTCGAGCGCGTCCTCCGCCCCGCTCGGGCTGCTCCCCCGCCCGCCGCGGGCCTCCACCGACTGCAGGATGAGCTCCGCATCGCGTTCTGCGGCCACCCGCATCGCTCGCAGGTGCCTCGGAGTCAGTCCTCGCTCGGCGAGCTTCAGGAGCGCCTTCAGCTCGGCGATGCAGTCGTGCGGGAACACGTCGGCGGCGGGCAGCAGCCCCGCGGCGATCGCCTCGCCGATGAAGCGCGCGGAGGCGCCCGTCAGACGCTGCAGCTCGTCGCGGCTCAGCAGGCGCTGAGGCGCCAGGATGCTCGAGGCGCTGCGCGGAGCCGCGCCGGGGATCACCGGATCCCGGCCCTGATCCACGTCGGCCAGCACCTCGGCGATCACGCGCAGCGGCAGGTAGTGGTCGCGCTGCAGGGTGAGGATCAGTCGCAGCCGCTCGATATGGGCCTGGGAGAACTTGCGGTACCCCGACTTGGTGCGCTCCGGCGTGACGAGCCCCTGTTCTTCGAGGAAGCGCAGCTTCGACGGGCTGAGGTCGCCGAAGTCGCCCTGCAGCGTCTCGAGCACCTGCCCGATGCTGAGCAGGATCGCGCCGCTCTGCGCCCTCGCCGCCCGCGCCACGTCAGGCCTGATCCGGCAGATCGAAACGAGAGACGAAGAAGGTGAACTTGAACTTGCCCACCTGCACCTCAGCCCCGTCTTCGAGGGGGATCTCGCCGTCGATGCGGCGGCCGTCGACGAAGGTGCCGTTCAGCGAACCGAGATCGCGCACCGAGAAGCGCACCCCGTCGCGACGGAACTCGGCATGCTTGCGGGAGACCGTGACGTCGTCGAGGAAGATGTCGACCGCGGGATGACGGCCGGCGATCGCCGAGTTCTCGTCGAGCAGGAAGCGGGCGCCCAGATTCGCGCCGCGGCGCACCACCAGCAGGGCGGCGCCCGAGGGCAGCGCCCCGACCGCCTCCTGCTCGTCGATCGTCAGGTCGGTCGTGCGCGCGCGAACCATCGCCCCGAGATCCTCGCGGAACTGCTGGGTCGCACGAGCCTCGGTCTCGCCGCTCCGATGAGCCTGTTCCCCGGCGTTCACGTCGTCACTCACCTCTGCTTCTCGGACCTGGATGAGGCGGCGTACGCTCCGGCACCGGCGCTGCTTCCGCCCGTGCGCCGACGCGGCTGCCGCCTCTGCGCTGATCTGGCTTTCGCCTCTCCGATCTACGTTATCGCAGCGCCGCGCATCGCGCATCCCGCAGGCGGCGTGGCGAGCGGCGTGTGCGGCCTCTCAGTGGTATTGAGGCGGCGCAACCGCCTACGAGCGCTCGTGCTGCTCGAGGAAAGCGTAAACCTCGTGCGCGTCTACCCCGGGGAACGTGCCCGTGGGCAGCGCGGCGAGCAGGCTCGTCGGCGTCGCCGCCTCGGGCCAGGCCGCGGTCTCCCACTTGCGGGTGATGTCGTCGCTCGCCCGGCGGCAGCACCGCTCATCGGGGCAGAACGACTGCGTGCGATGCGGCGTCTCGCGCCCCCGGAACCACTTCACCGAGTCGAAGGGCACGCCCATGCTCACCGAGTACTGGCCCTCCTTCGCCTTCTCGACGCGAGAGGTGCACCAGTAGGTGCCGCCGGCTGCCATGTCGGTGTACTGGTACCACGGATTGAACCGGTCGGGCTGCGAGAAGACCGTGCGCGCCGTCCAGTTGCGGCAGACCATGGCGCCCTCGAGATTGCCGAGCGCATCCGAGGGGAACCGCACGCCGTCGTTCTGATACGCCTTGATCAGCGTGCCCGACTCGTGCACCTTCATGAAGTGCACGTCGAGATCGAGGTGCTGGGTCGCGAGATTGGTGAAGCGGTGCGCGGCCATCTCGTACGAGACGCCGAATGCGTCGCGCAGATCCTCCATCGAGATCTGCCGCTGCTTCTTCGCCTCTCGCAGCAGCTCGGTCGTCGCGGTCTCCGGCATCAGCACGGCCCCCGCGAGATAGTTCGCCTCGACCCGCTGCCGCAGGAACTCGCCATAGCTGCGGGGCTCCTGGTGCTTGCAGATGAGACTCGCCAGAGAGCGGAGGATCGACGCCCG
>JBFXIT010000150.1:0-4105 GCA_050175655.1 Leucobacter sp. | reverse complement strand
CGGTCTTCATCCTGAACTTCCTGCCCACCTCGCTGGTCGAGTTCGTGAGGCAGCTGGGCACGATGCTGACCCTCAACGCGAACGACGGCGAGGAGGCGATCGCCTTCCTCGGGTCGTGGACCACGTATTACTGGGCGTGGTGGGTGTCGTGGACCCCGTTCGTCGGCATGTTCATCGCGAAGATCTCGCGGGGGCGCACGCTGCGCGAGTTCGTGACCACGGTCGTCCTGGTGCCGTCGGCGATCGTCATCTCGTGGTTCGTGGTCTACGGCGGCACCGCGATCTGGATGACGCTCCAGGGCGAGGATCTGCGCAGCGGGGGCACGAGCGAGGAGGTGCTGTTCCAGCTGTTGCAGCGCCTGCCGCTCGGCTTCATCACCTCGATCGTCGCGATGGTTGCGGTCGTGATCTTCTTCGTTACCGCCGCCGATTCCGCGTCGATCGTCATGGCGTCCATGTCGCAAGGCGGTCGTCCCGAGCCGTCGAAGTGGGTGACGATCCTCTGGGGGCTGTTGCTCGGTCTCATCGCGGTCGCGCTGCTGCTCGCGGGAGGGAAATCAGCGCTCTCCGGGCTGCAGTCGCTGATGGTCGTCTCGGCACTGCCGTTCGCGTTCATCGTGATCGGGATCATGTACTCCTGGGCGAAGGATCTGCGCACCGACCCGTACATCATCCGCCGGAAGTACGCCCGGGCCGCGATCGCACAGGGCGTGCGTCGCGGGATCGACGAGTACGGCGACGACTTCGTGTTCGGCGTCAGCGAGGTGCCCGCGGACGAGGGCGCCGGCGCCGGCTTCGACAGCGAGGATCCCGCGCTCGTCGACTGGTACGTCGACGCGACGACCGGGCCGATCGCGACCGTCACCGCCGAGGACGTGCAACGCTCTCTCGAACCCGGGCACGTGCAGCCCCGTGGCGAGAACCCGCCCGAGCGCGCCGCCTCCGGCGAGGCGTCTCAGACCGTCGGCGAGCATCGGCGCAGGAAGAAGCCGCCGGCGGACGGGTGAGCGGGTCTCAGCCGCGGGGCACGGGCGGGCCGAGCCAGAGCAGGGTGACGAAGAGCACCGTGACGAGGAGGAGCAGCAGGGCGATCGAGAGAATCGCATGCCGCAGCACCCAGGCCTGCACCTGCTCGATGAAGCTCCGCGGCTCCTCTCCCCCCGGGGCGAGCCGCCAGTCGCCGTCGAGCAGCCCTCTGCGATCTGCGACGATCTCGAACGGGACCGTGGCGAAGGGCACGATCGCCAGCAGCAGACCGGTGAGTCCGATGGACAGGCGCCATCGCTGGTTCACCCACACGAAGACAGTGGTCGCCGAGTAGCACAGGAAGACGAATCCGTGGATGCCTCCGGCGATCGGCACGATGTCGGCGACATCGAACGCGCGAAGGATCAGCGCGGTGATGAGGCCGGCCCAGGTGAACATCTCGGCGATGGCGAAGCTCCGGAAGAGCGTTCGCGGGCCGACGGTCTTGGAGTGTTCTTTCACGGTCACTGCGGGAGGCCTTTCACTGTACAGGGGCGCGGTCGGCGACCGCCCGACGGAGGGCGACGAAGAAGACGATCATGCCTGCCGTGATCGCGATGTGCCCCAGACCCGCGATGCCGGCGATCATCGCGTTCGACTCGTCGCCGAGCACGGTGAGGCTGCCGTGCCAGATGAGCATGGCCGAGGTGAGGATCACGCCGGCGTTGTAGAGCCAGAAGAACCAGGCGAAGAGCTTCGGGTTGCGGGAGATCCTGAAGACCTTCTCGATGACGAGCACGATCAGCAGCACGATGAACCCGAGGGTGAGCAGGTGCGTGTGGGCGAGACCGAGCTGAGTGAACCCGCCCTCGGGGAAGCCGTTGAGCTTGGTGAACTCGCGGTAGAACAGGCCGGAGGCGACACCGGCCAGCATGTAGATGAACGAGGCGTTGAGCAGCTTCTTCACGGGTGAGTGGTTCCTTTCGGGGAGTGGGTGGCCGGTCCGAGTCAGATCAGGCCGGTCTCCCGCGCGACATGGATCGCACGGGACCGGCTGTCTACATCGAGCTTGGTGAAGATGTGCACGATGTGGCTCTTCACGGTTGCCTCGGTGACGAAGAGAGCGCGGGCGATCTCCCTGTTCGCCGATCCTGTGGCTAGGAGGCGGAGCACCTCGATCTCGCGGTCGGTGAGCCTCGGGAGCGGGCTGCGCATGCCCTTCAGCACGCGGGACGCGAGGTCGGGGGCGAGCACGGTATCGCCCGCTGCGGCCCGCCGGATCCCGTCGACGATGACCTCCGGGTCCGCATCCTTGAGCAGATAGCCGGCCGCTCCGGCCTCGATCGCACCGAGGATCTCGGCGTCGCGGTCGAAGGTGGTGAGGATGAGGACCGCAGGTGCCGGGTCGAGCGCGCGGAGTGCGACGGTGGTCCGGATGCCGTCGATGCCGTGGCCGAGACGCAGGTCGCACAGCACCACGTCGGGGCGCAGGTGAGCGGCGAGAGTGATGGCCTCCTCGCCGGTGGCGGCCTCTCCGACGACGCGCACGGTGCCGGAGGCTTCGAACACGGCGCGGAGCCCGCTGCGCACGACGGGATGATCGTCGACGAGGAGCACGGTGGTCGTCATGGCTTCTCTCCGATCGCCGGATGCGCGGCCGTGGTTCCGGGAAGGCCGGTGCGGATCTGATCGGTACGGATGAGATCGGTGCGGATGGGCAGATGCACGGAGATCGCAGTGCCCTCTTCCGGCGCGGTCTCGATGTCGAGGCCGCCGCCGAGCTCGCGCAGGCGGGCGCGCATGAAGCGCAGGCCGTAGCTCGATGCGGCGCCGGCGGTCCGCTCCCACTCCGGCAGATCGAAGCCGGCCCCGTCGTCGATGATGTCGAGCCTCACCGCGTCCTCCGCGTCTATGAGGCTCATCACGACGCGAGTCGCGCCGGAGTGGAGTCGCACGTTCGCAAGCGCCGACTGCGCGGTGCGCAGCAGTGCGACCTCGATCTCGGTGGGCAGGATCGGCAGCGTGTCGTCCACGTGCAGCTCCGTCGCCAGCCCGGCCTCGTCCCGGGCTCGGTCGAGCAGCCGCTGCAGTGCGGCGGCCAGCGCGCCGTCCTCGAGCTCGGCGGGGGCGAGCGCGGCCACGATCCTTCGCACGTCCGCGAGGCTGCCGCCCGCGAGCCCCTCGACCTGAGCGAGCGTCCGCGCCGCCTCGGCGTCACCGGTGCGGCCGGCTCCGGCGTGCGCGAGGAGCCGGATCGACGAGAGCGCCTGCGCGACGGTGTCGTGGATGTCGCGGGAGATCCGTGTGCGTTCGGCGATCGCCCCCGAGTGGCGCTGTGCCAGCGCGAGCTCGTCCTGCAGCTCGGCCATCTCCTCCTGCGTCCGGGTGAGGGAGGCCACGAGGCGCTCGCGTTCGGCGGCGTCGCGCAGCAGCCGGAGGTAGCCGCGCGAGGTGCCGAACGCGAAGACGCCGCCGATGAGCGGCCCGAACACGTTTGCGTAACTCGTCGTGCCGTGGTGCAGGATCGGGGCGACGATCACGACCGCGAGCACCGATCCGGAGAAGGCCAGCCCCCACCCGAGCGGCAGGAGATGCCCGGCGAGCAGCCAGAGCAGGAACGCAAGCCAGATGAAGCCGGCCGAGACCGCGACCGCCGCGATCCAGATCGCGGCGAAGCCGATGAGCCACCAGGCCGCGAGGCCGTGCGAGCGGGTCTGGGAGGACAGAACGGTTCCGGCGATATGCCAGGCGAGGATCGCGACGCCGGAGACGATCGCCGCGGGCGGTGCCGCCCCGTCGCCGAGGGCGAGCAGCACGCCGATCGAGGTGAGCACGAGCGCCATGAGGTGCCGGCCGATCTCCATCGTCCGCATCGTGGCGCCGGCGATAGCCGCGCCCTGGCGATCGGTGCGCATCAGAGGCAGGTGCACGATAGTCATGCGTCCATCCTCCTCCCCGCACCTCACCGATTGCTCCGGGCCGGACTCTTATGCGTGCCCGATCGCCCCTTCATCGATTCCATCGGCCGGAGAGGCATCGAGCATCGTGCATGGGATCGAGATGAAGATCAATCGAAAGGCTGATGCGGCAGTCGCCGGGCCGGCGCTCTCGACCTTCCGAGGGCTGCGGAAGAACGCAA
>JBFXIT010000149.1:0-4178 GCA_050175655.1 Leucobacter sp. | reverse complement strand
CTTCTCTCCCGAATGAACGTATGCTACCGTGGTAGATATCTACTGCTTCTAGTTTAGAAACGTTTGGAGGTGGGTGTGATGCAGGGCGGCGTGATCCTGTTCCGGGGCACCGGGGCGGATGCGCTGCGCTATATCGAGGCCGATCGGTCTCGCGCGGATGACTATTACCTGAGCGAAGGCACGGGCGTCGAGTACGCGGTGCTCGACGGAAGGGGTGAGGCGGTGAGTGTGCGCGGGTTGTCTTCGGAGGAGTATGCGGGGTGGGTGGATTGGGTCAACCCGGACACCGGGGAGCAGATGGGGAGGCCGCGCCTGGCGGGGTCGGATCGGCGGGGGTCGCCGAGGTTTGCGGAGATGGTGATCAACGCCCCGAAGTCGCTCTCGATCGCCGCCGCCTTGCACCCGGAAGTGTCCGAGGCGCTGGATGCGGCGCAGCATGATGCGCTTGCGGAGATCCGGCGGTGGCTGGCCCAGCATTCGGTGACGCGTGCAGGTCCGCGCGGCGCGCAGGAAGTGGTGCCCATCGAGCACTTGCAGGTGGCCGGCATCACGCACCGCACCTCCCGCGCAGGCGACCCGCACCGGCACATCCACATGCAGATCGGAACAAGAGTCTGGGCGGCGGGCGCCTGGCGTGCACTGGACACGGCGGCACTGTTCAAGCAGCAGGGCGCGATCCGCGCCCTGGGCACCGCTGTGATCGCCGCGCACCCGCAGCTCGCCGCCGTGCTGCAACAGCATGACCTCACCCTCGACCCGGTGACGGGCGAGGTCGCCGAGCTGGAACCGTTCAACGCGCTCATGTCGAAGCGGGGCGAGCAGGTGCGGAAGAACCTCGCACAGCTGGAAGCGGAATGGCAGGCGGCGCATCCGGGCGAGGCACTGGGGCCGGTCGTTCTGTCACGGCTCACCGCGCAGGCCTGGGCGCACGAACGCCCCGCGAAAAAGCCCACGACACTGCGGGAAGAAGAAGCCTGGGTTGCTGAGTTGCGCGACGCCGGCTACGACCCGCACCACCTGGTACGCAGGCGCGTGCGGGAGGCGGTCGCATCGGATGAGGTGTCGGTGCAGCAGATCGCCTCCCGCACGCTCGATCGTTGCGCCGCAGGAAGCTCTGCGTGGACGCGGCACACCGTGCAGGAGCACGCAACCCGCATCATCACCGAGACCGGGGTGCGTGCGACAGTGGCGGAGCTGCGGGAGCTGATCGATGCAGCGACAAGGTTGGCGCTCGAGGATTGCTTCTCGATCCTCCCGCCCGGCGCACCCACACCCGAGCATGTGGCGCACTACACCAGCCTGCGCGTGGTGCAGGCCGAAACCGAACTGCGCGACCTGATCACTTCACGAGTGCCGACGCGAGAGCCGCGGCATCCCGACGTGCGCGAAGCAGCGGAAGCGCGGGGGCTTGATGCCGGGCAGGAGCAGGCTGCCGCAGCGGTCGCATCTGCTGATCCGCTCGTGATCGTGGAGGGCGCAGCCGGTGCAGGAAAGACCACCATGCTCGGCGCGGCGATCGAAGTTGCGGCAGAGCACGGCAGGGCGGCGCGGGTGGTGGCGCCGACGTTGCGTGCCGCGCAGGTCGCGCAGCAGGAACTCGGGGTGCCCGCGAGCAGCGTTGCGGCGCTCGTGCACGCGCACGGATACCGGTGGAACCGCGACGGCGTCTGGACGCGCCTGACCCCCGGCGACACCGACCCCGAAACCGGACACACCTACCGCGGACCCTCCGAGGATGCGCGCCTGTCGCGGGGCGAGCGGGTGATCGTGGACGAAGCCGGGATGCTCGACCAGGACACCGCGATCGCCCTCCTGACCGTCACCGGCGAGGCGGGCGCGGTGGTGGCGCTGGTGGGGGATCGTGCGCAGCTGCCCGCGGTCGGGCGCGGCGGCGTCCTCGACATGGCCGCGCACCTTCGAGGCCGCACGCTCGATATGGCCGTCGTGCACCGATTCACCGACCCCGCCTACGCCGACCTCACCCTCCGCATGCGCGACGGCCGAAACCCCGGCGAGGTGTACGACCAGCTCACGCGCCTCGGCCTGATCCGCCTCCACGCGAGCAACGACGACGCAGGCGACCGCATCGCGCAGCAGCGGCAGAGCGGCGAAGCAATCACCGTCGCCACGAACGACGAAGCCCGAGCCCTGAACGCCCGTATCCGCGACGAACGGGTCGCCCGCGGAGAGGTCGACGACACCGCCACCGTGTACGGCAGCGACGGGCTCCCCATCGGCGCCGGAGACCTGATCCAAACCCGCAAGAACCACGCCGACATGGGGGTGGCGAACCGGCAGCAGTGGGTCGTGCAGCACGTCGCAGACGACGGCGCACTGAGCGTCCTCGAGACAGGGAGTGGCCGGAAACGGCAGCGCACCGTCCGGCTCCCGGCCGAATATGTGGCCGAGCACGCGCACCTGTCGTATGCGGCGACCGCGTACGGGGTGCAGGGCGCAACCGTCACCAGCTCGCATACGATCCTCACCGACGCGACCAGCGCTGCGGGCGTCTATGTCGGCATGACGAGAGGCCGCGAACAGAACCTGCTCCACATCATCGCCGACCACGAAGCCGATGCCAGAGCACAGTTCATCGAGGCGATGGCGCGCGACCGCGCCGACCGCGGCCTCACCGACGCGACAGCGCGTGCAGCAGAAGAAGTGCGGGGGCTCGTCAAGGAGGGGCCGATCAAGTTCGTGAACACGGAGGTTGCCCGCCTCCTGCGCGACGCCGAGCACGCGGAGCGACTCGCGGCGAGGTGGGAGGTCACCGCAGCGCGTCTCGATCAACAGCGCGCCACCCACAAGGCCGAGGACGAGCAGAGCCTGGAAGCAGTCCGCTCAGCAGAAGCCCTCGCTGCCCAGGCCCGCACCGAGGTCCTCGCGGAGTTGATGCCGCGAGCGGAGGCGGACGGTGCCGCGTATCTCGCCGCAGTCGACGACGAACAGGCCGCCCACGAACGGGTCGCGAGCGTGGGGAGGCTCGGACGCCGGAAGGCCCGGCAGGGGCAGCAGGCCGCGACCAAGCGGGCGGGTGTCGCACGCGCCCGCTTGCAGAACGACTGGGGCACGCTGCCCGACACCGCAGACCCACACACCACAGCCGCCGTCACCGGGTGGGCGCAGCGAGTCGCTGGACGCCGCGCGAACGACGATCCGCGCGTGACCGACACCTCCCGAAACCTGGCCGACGCGCAGGCCGCGCACACGGCACTCGGGAAACGGCACAACCAGGAACGGTTGGCGTTGCTCGCCCAGGAGATCGGGGTCGAGCGGGTGCGCCGCGACCCGGTACGCGCCCGGTTCATCCGTCCCGAGCGTGAGGCCGCCACCTGGCACGCCACCGCACTGACCGCGCGCCGTGAAGCAGCGCAGCTGCGGGCGCTGCGACCCGAGGACGCCGCCGCACGAATCGCAGCGGCACGCGCCGCAGCAGAGCACGCCCGCACACTCGCTACCGAGCGTGCCAAGCAGCTCCACGCCGCCACGGAGCGGCAGCGCCCGAGCCAGGCTCCGGGCCGAGACCGTCCCGGCCTCAGCTTGTAGCGCACTCGTCTCAGAGGCCGAGCGAAGGCCCGCCCGGATCGCCCGGCGGTGGGCGTCGCAGCACATCAGTGTCATCGAGTTGCTGTGCTCTGCGCTCCAGCTCCTCGGCCGCGGAGGGGTGTCCACGGCCAGGGCGTGCCCGGAACGGGTTCAGGCGTGACCACACGGGGTCCGCAACGCGAAGAGCGATCCGGCGTTGCCGCTGCTGATCACGAAACACCCCAACATCCGCACCGTCCGTCTCAGCGAGATCGATCATGCAGGCTGCGTCGTCTTGGAGGCGACGGTACGCAGGCAGCGTCTCAGGGCGCAGATAGCGGGCCCGGCCCTGCGCGGCGGTGAACACGACCTGGTATCGGGCCAGCCATTCGATCGCCGCACCCGGATCGAGCGAACGCTGCTGCTCGGCACGCATCGCCTCCGCCCCCAGAGGTGCGACCACCCATTCTCCAGCCGGGGTGCGCCGGTTCTCGAACAGCACCCGATCCCGCGCATGTACCCGCACACTGGTCACTCCGGGGAGCGCTTCGAGCGCGGCGAGCACCCCAGAAGACGCGGCCAGGGCGCTCTCGTGCGCATCGGGCGGCGTCCAGCGCGCCTGCGCAGGCGTTGGCGCGCCCAGATAGCGTTGC
>JBFXIT010000148.1:0-4214 GCA_050175655.1 Leucobacter sp. | reverse complement strand
ACAGGCCCGCAGAGGCCATCTCGCCGATGAGGCCCTTGGCCTGGTCGCTGTCGACGCCCTCGACCGTGACCGAGTAGCCGCCGCCGACCTCGAGCACCAGGACGATGGATCCGTCGGGCACCAGGATGTCCGAGGGCCAGTCGCCCGGCAGATCCTCGCCCGCGGGCAGATCCTCGGCCGGCTCCTCCGCGGGCGCCTGCTCCGCCGATTCGCTCGACTCGCTCGGGTCCGGCGAGGCGGGCTCCGCCTTCTCGCCGCAACCGGCGAAGCCCGCCGCCAGCGACAACGCCAGCAACGGCGCCACCAGCATCGAGCCGCGCCCTACCGATTCGCGTCGATTCCACATGATGCGCCCCCTTCCGCATGTCTGCTGCTGCGGCAAGTGTGGCACCGGGCGAGCAGGCGGCGCATGGGTGTTTCGACGCACCAGGACTGATCCGGTGGGAGCTCGCGGCGCGCTACTCGACGCTCTGTTCGGCGGAGTCGGCCTCGATGCGGCCGCGGGCAGGGTCGATGCTCTCCAGAATGCGGCCGAGCCCCTCGGCGAGAGCGTTCACGTCGCCGCCCTCGAGCCGGTCGAAGACGAGGCGGCGCACCTCCTCGACATGAGCCGGCGCATGCTCGGCGAGATGCGCGAAGCCCGCGTCGGTGAGCACCGCGAGCGTGGCCCGCCGATCGGTCGCGCAGGTCTCCCGGCGCACCCATCCCTGCTTCTCGAGGCGGGTCACGACGTGCGAGAGCCGGGAAAGCGAGGAGTTGCTCCAGACGGCGAGCTCGCTCATCAGGCGGGAGCGGCCCTCCCCCTCGCTGAGCATCGCGAGCACGTGGTACTCGAAGAAGTTGAGGCCCGCATCGCGCTTCAACTGCGCTTCGACGACGCCGGGCAGGAGGATCGTCGTCGCGACGAGGCGAATCCACATGCGCCGTTCGTCGGCGTCGAGCCAGCGCACATCGTCCGTCTCCGTCACGCTGCTCCCTCCTGTCTCTCCTGCCGATTACTTCAGATTTCAAGTTTATAGACTGGCGGGCATGAGCGCAGCCGTGACGACCAGCCAGAACCCCAGTCCGAGGCCGGCCCCGCGGACCACCCCGCGGTTCGCCCCGATCCTGGTCGCGGCGGCGCTCGACGCGGTTCTCGTGATCCTCTTCGCCGCCCTCGGCCGCGGCAGCCATGCGAGGGAGGCGACGCTCGCGGGGCTCTGGGAGACCGCCTGGCCGTTCCTCGCAGGCCTCGCCATCGCGTGGATCGCCGCCCTGGTCTGGCGCAGGCCGGCCGCGGTGCTGCGCAGCGGGCTCCCAGTCTGGATCGGCACGGTGGCGCTCGGCCTCGTGTTGCGGGTACTCGGCACCGACGGCGGCGCGGCGCTGCCGTTCGTGCTCGTCGCCACCGGCGCGCTCGGCGTGCTGCTGCTGGGCTGGCGCGCCGTCTGGGCGCTGATCCGCCGCTTGCGCCGCCGCCCTGTCGCTCCGCCCGAGATCCCGAGCCGCTGAGATCCTCAGCCCCGCGCCTGCCAGGCGCCCGTGCGCGGTTCAAGACAGACATTCACGTTCAGGAGGGTCAGCCGCCCGCAGATCCGTCCTTCTGGGCGTGGATCTCTCGCCTGAGCGTCAAGGCCGCAGAAACGCGCGGAGTCCCACTACGAGAACACCCTGACAGCCTCAACCGGCCCTCAGCATTCCGAGCCGTTCACCAGCGCGGCTTGCGCTTGCCTCCGCTGCCTCCGCGGTCGTTGCCCCGGTCGTCGCGATACGAGTCGCCGCGATTGGAGTCGCCGCGGTTGAAGTCGTTGCCGCGCCGGTCGTCCCGGTTGCCGCGATACCCGTCGCGATTGCCGCCATCCCGGGTGCCACCATCGCGGTTGCCGCCGCCCTGGTAACCGCCCCGGTAACCGCCGTCTCCCCGGTAGGCACCGTCGCGGCGGTCTCCGCCGTAACCGCCGCGATCGTCGCGGTTGCGGTCGTAGCCGCCGCGATCGTTGCCGCGCCGGTCGTTCCGGTCGCCGCGGTCGTAGCCGCCGCGATCCTGGCGGTAGCCGCCGTCACGGGAGTCGCCGCGCCGGTCGTCGCGATCCCGGGAGCCGTACCCGCCGGAGCCGCGGCCGCCGCGATCCGGCTTCATGTCGATCAGCTTGCCGCTGATGCGCGTCTGCGCGAGCCCTGCGGACTGCTCGGCCGACAGCGTCTTCGGCAGTTCGACGAGCGAGAACTCGTCGCGGATCTGGATGCGGCCGAAGTCGTCGCGCGAGAGCCCGCCCTCGTTCGCGAGCGCACCCACGATCTGGCCGGGCTTCACCCGTTGGCGATGGCCGACCTCGATCCGGTACATGGTGAGATCGTCCCGGCTCGGTCGCGGGCCGCGATCCTCTCGGGGCGCGCGTTCGGGGCGGTCGCCGCGGCCCCGATCCTGCCGCTCGTCGCTCAGGAACTTCGCCGCCTGCGCCCGATCCCGCGCGAACTTCTCGTCGTCGGCCTCGTTGAGCAGCAAGGGCGTCTCGCCCTGGGCGACGACGGCGAGCGCGGCCGCCACGTCCGATTCGGGCACGTCGTGGTGCCGCACGTAGTGGTCGATGATGTCCCGGAACGCGTCGATGCGGGCGGTCTCGCCGAGCGCGGCGGTGATCGCGTCGTCGAAGCGCGAGAGTCGGGTCGCGTTGACCTCGGCGATGCCCGGCAGGGGCATCTGGGTGAGCGGCTGCTTGGTGGCCTTCTCGATCGCCTTCAGCAGGCGGCGCTCGCGCGGGGTGACGAAGCTGATCGCGTCGCCCGTCCGGCCGGCGCGACCCGTGCGGCCGATGCGGTGGACGTAGCTCTCGGTGTCGATCGGCAGGTCGTAGTTGACGACGTGGCTGATGCGCTCGACGTCGAGGCCGCGTGCCGCCACGTCGGTGGCGACGAGGATGTCGAGGCGGCCGTCCTTCAGCGCCTGCACCGTCTTCTCGCGCTGCGCCTGCGGGATGTCGCCGTTGATCGCGGCGGCGGAGTAGCCGCGGGCGCGCAGCTTCTCGGCGACGGTTTCGCTGTCGCCGCGGGTGCGGGTGAAGACGATGACGCCGTCGAACTCCTCGACCTCGAGCACGCGGGTGAGCGCGTCGAGCTTCTGCATGTAGCTGACCACGATGTAGCGCTGGGCGATGTTCGCGCTGGTCTGGGTCTTGCCCGCGATCTTGACCTCTTGCGGATCCTTCAGGTATTGCTGCGAGATGCGGCGGATCTGGGCCGGCATCGTGGCGGAGAAGAGCGCGACCTGCTTCTCTTCGGGGGTGTCGGCGAGGATCGTCTCGACATCCTCGGCGAAGCCCATCTTGAGCATCTCGTCGGCCTCGTCGAGCACGAGGTACTTGATCTCGGTGAGGTCGAGCGAGCCGCGGTTCAGGTGGTCCATGATGCGGCCGGGGGTGCCCACTACGATGTCGACGCCACGGCGCAGCGCGCTGAGCTGCTGGCCGTAGGCCTGGCCGCCGTAGACGGGCAGCAGGTGCACGTCGAGGTGCTTGGCGTAGCTCTCGAAGGCCTCGCAGACCTGGAGAGCGAGCTCACGGGTGGGTGCGAGCACGAGCGCCTGGGGCACGCCCTGGCCGGGCTCGATGCGCGAGAGGATCGGCAGCGCGAACGCCGCCGTCTTGCCCGTGCCGGTCTGGGCGAGGCCGACCACGTCGCGACCTTCGAGCAGGACGGGGATCGTGGCGGCCTGAATGGCGGAGGGCGTCTCGTAGCCGACGTCCTTCAGCGCCCGCATCACGCGGTCGTCGAGGCCGAGTGCGTCGAAGCCGGCGCGCTCGGGCGCCTCCGCCTCCGGGGCTGGTGCTTCGGTGGCCTCTGCCTGAGGCGTTTCGGCCTCCGCGGGTTCGGGAGCTTGGGGTGCGGCGGATTCGCCCGCGCGGTCGTGGTCTGCCGTGAGGTCGTCGCCTGCTGCGGCATCTGAAGTCTGCATCATTCGATTCTACCCGCCGCACCGCGCGCTCCCCACCGTCTGCTCTCCACCAGCGGAGTCCGGCTGGCTAGACTCTGAGAATGGATCCCATCATCGAGGCGGTCGGACTCTCGCGCTCCTTCGGGGGCGTGCCGGTGGTGCGCGACGCGTCGCTGAGTGTCGGGCCGGGGCGGATCACGGCGCTCGTCGGCCCGAACGGCAGCGGCAAGACCACGCTCATGCTGATGCTCGCGACCCTGCTCCGGCCCGACAGCGGCACGGTGAGGATCGCCGGGCACGACGC
>JBFXIT010000147.1:0-4214 GCA_050175655.1 Leucobacter sp. | reverse complement strand
TCGTCTTCGGCCCGGTCATCGTCGGAGTGCTCGCCAGCACCGTCGGCCCGTCGGCTCCCGTGGTCGGCGCCGCGGTGCTCAGCCTCATCTTCGTCAGCGCATTCGCGCTGCACCGGACGAGCGCCCCGGCGAAATCCCGCGCCGAGCGGGCCGCGACCCTCGAGCCGGCGTCGGCGCTCTTCCGGCCGGCCCTGCTCGTCACCGTCGCCGGGGTGTTCGCCGTCGGCCTCTACTTCGGGTCCATGCTGACATCGCTCACCGCGTTCATGCAGGATCGCGGCGCACCCGAGGGCGCCGGTCTGCTCTACGGCGCCATGGGCATCGGCTCGGCCTTCCTCGCCCTCTCCGTCGCACTGCTGCCCCCGCGCTTCACCCTCCGCGCCCGCTGGCTGGTCTTCGGGCTGCTCATCTTCGTGGGCACGATCGCGCTGCAGTTCGTGCGGAGCGAGTTCGGGATGGCGGCGAGCCTCGTGGTGATGGGGTTCGGGATCGGCCCGACGCTCGTGAACCTCTACAGCTTCGGCGCTCAGCGCAGCCCCGAGGGGCGGTCGGCCACCGTGATGACGATGCTGGGCTCGGGCATCATGGTGGGGCAGTCGGTCGGGGCGGCCGCCGCCGGAATCTTGGCGGCGGGGGTCGGAACGCAGACGGCGCTGATGCTGCCTCTGATCTCGGCGTGCTCCATCCTGCTCGCCGGAGGGGTGAACTGGTGGCTGACGCCTGGGCGCGGCGCTACACCCGCGTCGCGATGATCAGGTCGTTCTTGTCCGACTGATCCCAGGTCGTCTCGATGATGCAGGTGATGATCACCAGGCGGTTCGGATCGTGATGCCAGATGTCCTGCGCGGCGATGTCGTCCTTCATGATCTCGCGCTTCTCGTCGACGCGGAAGGTCTCGCCGAGGAACGTCAGCGTGTGGCCCGCTTCGAGCGCGCGGAACGAGTCGCCCGCGCAGCTCTGGCTCTCGCAGGCGTGCGCGAGGATGTAGCGGGTGCCGCCCGTCTCGGGGTAGCCGTAGTCGGGGTCGACGATCTGCCAGACGTACTGCCCTTCGTCCGGCGGGTTCCACACGGGGCTGTAGGGCATGTGCTGCACCGAGGGGATGTCGAGCACCGGTTCGGCGGGCGGCTCGGGTTCCGGGGCCGGCTCGGGTTCGGGTCGGGGCTCCGCCGCGACCACCGGCGAGGGCGCTTCGGGCGGGGCATCGAACGCGCCGAGTGCGGCTGCCGTGCCCCAGCCGGCCGCGGCGAGGAGCACCACGGCACTCCCGATGATCCAGGGGAGGCGGCGCCTCCGCTTCCGAGGTTCTCCCGTGCCGTCGTCTCAGTTCTGCACGGATCCGCTCGCTGCCACGGAGGCCGCATCCGGGGCGGCGCCCCCGGGTTCCGCCGGTTCTTCGGTAGTCATTGCCCTGATTGTCCTCGCCCACGCTGGCACTCGTCTGAACGGCGAACCTCCCGGGGCGCGGTGAACGCCCCGGGAGGTCGAGAGCCGGGCTACTTCGCCGCGGTCTGCACCGACGACGGCGGCGTCGGCGCCCCGACGGACGGGCAGACGCCGCCGAAGAAGTAGTTGTCTCCGCCGAAGCTGACCGATCCCACCTGGGTTCCCGTTGAACCGGTGAAGCCGACGCCGAGGATCTCGAAGCCGCTGTAGGTCGCACCGCTCCCCGCGAGCTCGGCGAGCAACGAGGTCAGATCGGTGGCGGCGAACCTGCCCTGCGAGTCGGTGAGCGGCTGGCCGGCAAGGGTGTAGGACCCCGCCGCGGTGAGGTTCGCACTGCGGACCGTGGTGAACAGCGGAGCACCGCCTCCCGCCGGATACAGGAACATGGGGACCTGGATGGATGCGACACCGGCGCTCGCGACGTCGAGCGAGATCGAGTTGAGCACTGCGGCGATCGCCGTCGTGTCTGCGGGCGTGGAGGTCGGGCGAGCAGCGATCGGGTAGCCCTTCAGCACCTGCGTGTGGCTGCCGCCCGCCGCGTTCGGGTGCGCCAGGGTGGTGACGGAGCACTGATTGAAGGCGAGGCTGTCTGAGACGGGCTTGCCGGCCCAGGTCGGATCGGTGGTCACCGAGAGGCCGACATGCCACTGGTCGTAGTTGTAGCCGGCGGTGCCCTCGCGGCCGTCCTCGAAGCCGACGACGTCGCTCGCTCCGAGCGTGTGGTCGGCCGCCATCGCAGGCGCGACGGCGCCGAAGGCCAGTGCCAGCGCCGAGGCTGCCGCCAATGCGATCTTCATCGGCAGAGCGATCCTGCCGCGTTCGATCCGTGCTTCCATATTCCTTCTCTCCCCCCAGAGAATCTCTCGCCGCCTCCGTGCAACCGGATAGGGAACACCGACGGCGCGATGAGCAACAAAAAGGTATTCGCCGAATACCCTCCTCTCGAGACCATGAGGGTGCCGGGGGAAACTCAAGCAGATAGCGGAAATATCGTCCGCAAACACCGCGCAGCGCATGGCCTCGACTTCGCGCAGAGCGCAATCCCCTGCCCGAGGCGGCGTCGGCGCGAGTGAGAGAATGGGTGCATGCCCGCTCTCACCCCAGCGGAGGTCGCCGAGTTGCGCTCGGCCTTCCCGTACTTCACTGATCCTCCTCTCACCGATGGGCGCCCGGTCGCCTACCTCGATGCGGCGGCGACCTCGCAGCGTCCGGCGCGCGTGCTCGAGGCCGAACGGTCGTTCCTCTCAAGCGCGAACGCCGCGGTCCATCGCGGCACCAGCCAGGCGGTGGGCACCGCCACGGAGCTCTTCGAGGGCTCGCGCGCTGCGGTCGCAGGCTTCGTGGGCGCGGCCTCTCCCGACCAGATCGCGTGGGCCGAGAACGCCACCGATGCGCTCAACATCGTGGCGTTGGGCATCGGCGAGGCGAACGCCGGGCTCGGCGTGCAGGGCAGCGAGCGCTTCGCCTTGGGCCCGGGCGACGAGATCCTCGTGACCGAGGCCGAGCATCATGCGAACCTCGTTCCGTGGCAGCGGCTCGCAGCCAAGACGGGTGCGACCTTCGCCTACATTCCGGTGAACGAATACGGAACCTGGTCCCTCGACGACGCGCGGGCCGCGATCAATGCCCGCACGCGCATATTCGCCTTCTCGCACGTCTCCAACGTCACAGGCTACGTGGCTCCGGTCGCCGAGCTGGTCGAACTGGCGCGCTCCGTGGGAGCGGTCACGGTGCTCGACGCATGCCAGTCCGTGCCCCATCTGCCTGTCGACCTCGGCGCGCTCGGCGTCGATTTCGCCGCGTTCTCAGGGCACAAGATGCTGGGCCCGAACGGCATCGGCGTGCTCTACGGCCGACCCGAGATGCTCGCGGCGCTGCCGCCCGCGCGCACCGGCGGCAGCATGATCACCAAGGTGACCATGGAGTCGGCCGACTTCATGCCTCCGCCCCTGCGGTTCGAGGCGGGTACGCAGCCGGTGTCGCAGGTCGTCGGCCTGGGCGAGGCCGTGCGCTTCAACTCCGAGGTCGGCATGGATCGCTCGGCCGCTCGCGAGCACGAGCTGGTCGAGCGCCTGGTCGCCGGCATCCTCGACACCCCGGGCCTGCGACTGCTCGGCCCGCAGGGAGCCCGGGACCGCGTGGCACTCGCCGCCGTTGCGGTCGAGGGGCTGCATGCGCACGACGTGGGGCAGTATCTCGATGAACAGGGCGTGCTCGTGCGCG
The DNA here is from genome assembly GCA_050175655.1 of Leucobacter sp. Classification (GTDB taxonomy): domain Bacteria; phylum Actinomycetota; class Actinomycetes; order Actinomycetales; family Microbacteriaceae; genus Leucobacter. The sequence goes on along the minus strand of JBFXIT010000147.1, from coordinate 545 downwards.
TCGGTCACCACTGCGCGCAGCCCCTGCACCGCGCGCTCGGCATGGCCTCGAGCACTCGCGCCAGCGTGCATCTGACGACGACCGAGGAGGAGATCGACCGGTTCATCGAGGCGCTGCGCGGCGCGCAACGGTACTTCGGAGTGGAGGTGCCTCGATGAGCGCACTCGACGGCCTGTATCAGGAGCTGATCCTCGATCACTCGAAGCGACCGATCGGCAAGGGTCCGTTCGAGGCGCCCGAGGGCGTGCTGTCCGCATCGCATCACGAGTTCAACCCGAGCTGCGGCGACGAGATCGACCTCTCCATCGCCGTGGATCCGGCGACCGGTGCGATCTCGGCGCTCGCCTGGGAGGGGCAGGGGTGCTCGATCTCGATGGCCTCGGCGTCGGTGCTCTCTCAGCTCGTGCGCGACGATCGACTGACCGCGAGCGAGGCCCAGGAGCGGATCGACGCGTTCCGCGAGATGATCCAGTCTCGCGGCGCATCGGAGCCCGACGAGGAGCTGCTGGGCGACGCCGTCGCGTTCCAGGGAGTCTCGAAGTTCG
>JBFXIT010000146.1:0-4233 GCA_050175655.1 Leucobacter sp. | reverse complement strand
AGCTGGGCGAGGGCGTCACCTCGCTCGCCGTGGGCGACCACGTCGTGCTCAGCTGGGTGCCGCCCTGCGGCGAGTGCCGCTACTGCCTGCAAGGCCACGAGGCCCGCTGCCAGAAGGTCGCCACCGTTGTCGCTCCGAAGGGCGTGCTCTTCGACGGCACCTCGCGGCTGAGCATTCCCGCGGAGAACGGCGAGGCAGAGCCGATCCACCACTACCTCGGCGTCTCTTCGTACGCCGAGGAGGTCGTGGTGCCCGCCTCGGGAGCCATCAAGGTGCGCGACGACGCCCCTCTCGACATCATCGCCGTCGTCGGCTGCGCCGTGGCCACCGGCGTGGGCGCCGTGCTGAACACCGCGGCGGTCGAGCCGGGCTCCACCGTTGCCGTGATCGGCTGCGGCGGCGTGGGCCTCAACGTGGTGCAGGGCGCGAAGCTCGCAGGCGCCGAGCGGATCATCGCCATCGACGTGGTGCCCGAGAAGACCAGCATGGCGCTCCAGTTCGGCGCCACCGACCGCATCGACGCCTCGGAGCGCGACGCCGTCGAGCAGCTGTTCGAGCTGATCCCCGACGGCGTCGACTACGCCTTCGACGCCATCGGCCGCACCAGCACCACCGAGCAGGCCATCCGCATGCTCGGCCTCGGCGGAGCGGCCGTGATCGTGGGCCTGCCGCCGACCGGTGCGAAAGCCTCGTTCGAGCCGCTCGTGCTCGCGGAGGCCGATCAGCGCATCCTCGGCTCGAACTACGGCTCCGTGCGACCCTCCATCGACATCCCGGCCCTGGTCGACCGCTACATGGACGGCCAGCTGAAGCTCGATCCGCTCATCTCCGGCCGGCGCCCCCTCGACGAGGCGGCCGAGGCGCTCGACGACCTCGAGACCGGCGGGGTGCTGCGCACCCTGCTCATCCCGTAACCACCGCATCACCCACACACTCGAAGGAGAGAACCATGTCTCAAGCACTGGACAAGAAGGTCGACGCCGGCCTTCGCGAAGGGGTCATGTCAGGCCCCGAGCTCGCGGCTCAGGCCATCGCGAGCATCGCCCCGAGCGCGGTGATCGCGTTCACCGCCGCCGCCATCTTCCTCGGCGCCGGCAACGGCACCATGTTCGCGTTCGCGCTGGCTACCATCGTGATCCTCTGCGTCGGCTACATCGTCTCGGTGTTCGCCCGCAAGCACGCGTCGGCGGGCTCGCTCTACACCTACGTGGCCCAGGGTCTCGGCCCGAGCGGCGCCTTCGCCGCCGGCGTCGCTCTGCTCATCGGCTCGTGGGGCATCGCCGCCGGCTCGCTCGGCGGCGCCGTCTCCTACGCCTCCGACCTGCTGCAGCTCTTCGGCATCCCCGCCACGGGCATCGTCTGGCTCGTGATCCTCACGGTCGTCATCGGCGGTCTCGCGACGTTCTTCACCATCCGCGGCATCCGCATCTCGGCCCGCGTCTCGCTCGTCCTCGAGCTGGTGTCGGTCGCGATCATCCTGATCCTGCTGGTCACCGCGCTCATCTGGCTCGGCCCCGACGCCTGGGATCCCGCGCAGTTCTCGTTCGAGGGCGTGCCCTTCCAGGGCGTGGCCGCCGGCATGGTGCTCGGCATCCTCGGCTTCGTCGGCTTCTCGTCGGCCGACGCCCTCGGTCGCGAGGCCCGCAACCCGAAGACCGCGATCCCCCGCGCGATCATGTGGAGCGCGGTCGTGGTGGGCGTGCTCTACGTGTTCGCCGCCTACACGCAGATCGCCGTGCTCGGCGACGAGCTGGGCGAGGTCGCGAGCCCGCTGCAGGCCATCAACGAGCGGATCGGCATGCCGGTCTGGTTCGCCCCGATCCTCGTCTTCGGCGTGGCCGCATCGTTCTTCGCCGTCGTGGTGGCACCGCTCAACGTGGTCGGCCGCATCATCTACGTGATGGGCAAGGAGGGCGTGGTGCCCGAGCGCTTCGGCCGCACCCACGAGACCCACCTCACCCCGCACCGCGTGCTGCTGGTCGCGGGCCCCGCGGCGATCGTGCTCGACGTCATCCTGCTGGTCATCGGCACCCACCCCATGGACATCGTGGTCTGGGTCGACACCTACGGCACCTACGGGTACATGGTCGCGTACGCGCTCGTCGCCATCGCGGGCATCATCTACACGAAGCGCGCGGGCATCCCGAACACCCTGGTGTGGGTGTGCGCGGTCGTCGCGGTCGTGGCGATGGCCTACGTGTTCTTCGCCAACGTCTGGCCCGTGCCCGCGTGGCCGCTCAACGTGATCCCGTACATCTTCGTCGCGACGATGCTGCTCGCGTTCGTGCGGCTGTGGTGGCTCAAGGCGAACCGCCCCGAGGTGATGCAGAGGGTCGGCAAGACCCACATCGAGGAGATGGTCGGCATCGGCTGACCGTCGAGCGAGCCGAGGATCGCGATCCTCCGCAGCGTGCGGCCCGGGCCTCCCGCCCGGGCCGCACGTGTCTCCGCTCGAATGCCACAAGGTCGGACGTAGAATATATCGTCGCCGAGCTCCGTGCCTCCGGGGTCTCGACGCCGCAGCAGCCTCCGAACGAAAGTCACGCATGTCCTCCGCACCCGCCGTCACCGCGCCGCGCAACTCCACCTCACGCGTCATCCTCGCGAGCATGGTGGGCACCACCATCGAGTTCTACGACTTCTACGTGTATGCGACGGCAGCGGTGCTGGTGTTCCCGATCCTCTTCTTCCCCACCGGCAACGAGACCACCGCGCTGCTCGCATCCTTCGCCACCTTCGGCGCCGCGATGCTCGCCCGCCCCGTGGGCGCCGTCTTCTTCGGCCACCTCGGCGACCGGGTGGGCCGCAAGACCACGCTCGTGGCCTCGCTGCTGACGATGGGCATCGCCACCTTCCTCATCGGCCTGCTGCCCACCCACGAGGTCATCGGGCCCTGGGCCGCCGTGCTGCTGCTCGTCATGCGCCTCGCGCAGGGCTTCGCCATCGGCGGGGAGTGGTCGGGGGCCGCGCTCGTCGCCACCGAGAATGCGCCGGCGGGCAAGCGCGCCTGGTACGGCACCTTCCCCCAGCTCGGGGCGCCCATCGGCTTCATCATCGCGAACATGCTCTTCTTCGGCATCAACCTGGGGCTCTCCGACCCCACCGAGCCCGGGGTCGCCTCAGACGCGTTCCTCAGCTGGGGCTGGCGAGTGCCGTTCCTCTTCTCCGCCGTGATGGTGATCATCGGCCTCTGGGTGCGGTTGAAGCTCGTCGAGTCGCACGCCTTCGAGCAGGCGCAGCAGTCGGGCAAGGTGAAGAAGATGCCGCTCGCCGAGGCGTTCAGGCATCACTGGAGGGGCATCGTCTACGGCACCTTCGCCATGCTCGCCACCTATGTGCTGTTCTACCTGATGACCTCGTTCACGCTGACCTTCGGCACCCGGCAGACCCTCGAGGGAGCCGAGGCCGCAGCGCGAGCGTCGGGAGCCGATTTCGACCCGGTGAGCTACATCGCGGGGCTCGGGTACTCGTACAACGACTTCATCCTGATGCTGGTGTTCGGCGTGATCTTCTTCGGCGTCTTCACCATGGTCGCCGGGCCGCTGGCCGACCGCTTCGGCCGCCGCCGCACGCTGATCTGGGTGACGATCGGCATCGCCCTCTTCGGCTTCGCCTTCGTGCCGCTGCTGACCGGCGGCACGGGCTCGGTGATGTTCTTCCTCGCCCTCGGATTCACCCTGATGGGGCTCACCTTCGGCCCGATGGGAGCGTTCCTGCCCGAGATGTTCCCCACCAACGTGCGCTACACCGGCTCGGCGATCGCCTACAACGTCTCGTCGATCCTCGGCGCGGCCCTCGCGCCCATCATCGCCGTGTGGCTGTGGGGCCTCGCCGGCGGCAGCCCGGTCTACGTCGGCTTCTACCTCACGGGCGCGGCGATCCTCACCCTCGTCTCCCTGCTGCTCGGCCGCGAGACGAAGGACGTCGTCATCGAGGACTGAGGCGGGAGCGCATCGCCGCCGGACGAAACCGATGAGCGGTGCCGGGCCGGGCGATCCTCGTCACCCGCCCGGCACCGCTCGGCGCTCCTGCCGCGACTATTCGCCGCAGTGGCAGCGCTCGGCCTCGGGTACTCCTGCCAGAGCCTGCTCGATGTGCTGCCCGCAGCCGCTCCAGGTCGGCTTGCCGCAGTTACCGCAGGTCACTCGTGCGCACATATGGTTCTCTCCTTCGTGTTCGTTGCGTGATGGTTCAAGTATGAGGTCTCAGGTCGCGACCGGCGTATTCCGCCCG
>JBFXIT010000145.1:0-4246 GCA_050175655.1 Leucobacter sp. | reverse complement strand
GGGGCACATCGCATCCCTGAACCAGCGCATGGCGAGCCCGGAGAGGAATCCGATGCCCTCGACCATCCAACTGCCGGGATCGACGTGGCAGAGGGTCCTGAGCCGGCGCCTCGGGTCGATCACCGGGGCGGAGGTCACTGCCGCGGTCTGCCAGAACGTGCCCGCCACGATGGTGGGCAGGCCTTCGCGCGCCGCGATGCCGTGCAACGCGAGCTGCGTGTCCGCGCCGCCCGCGACCACCGGCGTTCCCACGGGCAGCCCGGTGAGCGCGGAGGCCTCGGCCGTGACCGTTCCGACGGGGGTGCCGCATTCGACGACGGGAGGCAGCACGGCCTCGTCGAGGCCGACCGCGGCGGCGAGATCCGCCGACCAGGTCCGGGCGCTCAGGTCGAAGAGCGCGGCGCTCGATCCGCAGGTGGGCTCGGTGACGAACTCCCCCGTGATCCGGGTGGTTACCCAGTCGCTCAGCAAGCCGAGGTGCCGCGCCCGCGCCAAGAGCCCGGGCTCGTGCCGCGCGATCCAGCGCAGCCAGGCCGGATCGGTGATCGATACCCAGTCACCCGCGATGCGGTAGATCTCGTCGGCCACCCCCTCGGCGACGAGCTCGTCGGCCTCGACGCGCGCACGGCCGTCGGTGTTCGGGCAGGCCCAGAGCTCTTCGCCGCTGCCGTCGTAGAGCACGAAGCCCTCGCGCATGCTCGACGCGGCCACGGCGGCGACGGGGCGCCCGTCGAGACGGGCGACGACCTCGGAGACGGCCGCCGCGATGGCGCGCCATCCGCCGATCGGGTCGAATGCGGTGCCCCCGGGATGCCCGGCCACCGGCTCGTGACTCCACTCCCGCGCGGCGCTCGCCACCAGGAGGCCGGACTCGTCGAACGCGAGGGCACGAGCCGATCCGGTGCCGGCGTCGATCGCGAGGAAGACTGGTGCGCTCATCTCGCCCACCTCAGCGCCTCGCCGGCGATGAACCGCTCGGCCTCGTCGACGAGCATCTCCGCGCCACGGCGCAGGGTCTCGAAGGTCGCCCCTCCCAGGTGCGGCGTCATCATCAGGCGCGGGTGCGCCACGAGCTCGCGCCAGGGGCCGTCGGGCTCGTTGACGTCGAGCGCCGCTCCCAGGAGCTGCCCGGATTCGAGCGCCTCCAGCATGGCGGCCTCGTCGACGAGCGACTCGCGCGCGGTGTTGATGAGGAAGGATCCGGCGGGCAGCAGGCCGATCTCCCGTGCCCCGATCAGGTGCCGGTTCTCGGCGGTCGCGCGCGCGTGCACGCTCAGCACGTCGGAGGCCGGGAGGAGCTCGTCCAGTGTCCCGACCAGCTCGACATCGGCGACCGTCGAAGGGTCGACGAAGGGGTCGTACGCGACGATCGAGGCGCCGAGCGCACGAGCACGGGCGGCCACGAGACGCGCGACGTTGCCGTAGCCGACCAGGCCGAGACGGAGGCCGCCGATCTCCCGCCCGAACCACTTCGCGCCCTCGAAGTTCGAGTCGGTGACGGGCCGGCCCTCGGCCACCCGCTGCTCGACGTCGCGGACCGAGGCGGGAAGATTGCGCACGATGGAGATGAGGAAGCCGATGGTCAGATCGGCCACCGCCTCGGCGTTCTTCCCCGGGGTCGTCGTGATCCGCACGCCGGCCGCGTTGGCCGCCTCGATGTCCACGTTCACGGGGCCGCCGCGGGCGCAGGCCGCGAGTCGCAGGCCCGGCAGGGCCTCGAGGACCTCCGCGGTGAAGGGCGCCCCGTGGAACGCCACGATGTCGTACCCTTCCGCGAGACGCGCGACCTCGGCCGGATCCCCCTCGAACTCGGTGATCCGCCCCGTCTCCCACGTCGGCTCGGCGATGGCCACGGTCGCGCTGTCGACCTCGATGCCGCGCTCGGCGAAGGCGCGGACGAACACGTCCGCGGGCATGTAGCTGTCGCCGATGACGAGGATCCGATGGTCGCTCATGTGTGCTCCTATGCGAAAACGAGAAGGGTCGTCGGGGGTGGGGTCGTGGTCAGGCCGAGTCGTCGCGCTGCAGCCCCGGATAGATGCCGGAGGCGCTCGAGATGCCGCCCGCGTCGAATCCGGTGTCCACGCTCACGCGCAGCCTGTCGGTGCGCACGGATGCGCGCGAGTAGTCGATCGGCTCGCCCTGCTGGTCGTAGGCGACCGCCTCGACCACGACGATGGGATGCCCGGGCTCCACCTCGAGCAGCGAGGCGAGGGTGCGATCGGCGACCGCGGCCTCGATCGTGCGGTGCATCCGGGCGATGCGGATGCCCATCACCCGGGTGATGGTCGCGTACAGGCTCGCCCGAGGGTTGCGCAGCTCGGGCAGCACGCCCGAGAACCGGCTGGGGAGGTAGTTGGTGACGTGCACGGCGGTTCGAGATGCCACCGAGCGCACGCGCTCGAGCGTGAACCCGACCCCGTCCCGGTCGGCCGGCCCGCGGGAGAACAGGGCGGCTGCGGCTGCGGGCAGCTGCTCGATGTCGGCGCGCAGGATGCGGGAGGTGAGAGCGCTCTGTCCGTCCTCGCTGTATTCGCCGAGCAGGCTCGGGGCGGAGGGCAGCGTCCACGCGGACGGCCCGGTCGCCGCCTGCACGAAGGCGCCGCGCCCCTGCTGCCTCGAGATCATCCCCGCACTCTCGAGGCGCGACAGGGCATCTCGGACGGACGTGCGGGAGGCCTGGAAGTGCGCGCGGAGCTCGTTCTCGCTGGGCAGCCGGTCTCCGGCGCTCCAGGTGCCGTCGGCGATCCTCGCCTCGATCGCGCGCATGATCTGGAACCAGATGGGCGCGTCCGACGAGCGGTCGAGCAGCGGAAGGGCATCCATGCGGCATCCTCGTATCGGGAATCGCGGCACGCCTTCGGGTTCGCGATTCGGCGGTTGAGTTCTGAGCTTGTATCCATCTTCGCCAGACACTTATCTCCCATAAAGAGACAAGTGCGAACTTCCCAGCTTCGTCCGCAACACCCGGGAAACCAGTCCGTAATCAGGTGTTTATAATCGACGGACTGCGCGCTCGCTCCGAGTCGCGACGACGACCCCGCCCGATCCTCCCGTCTCGTCGATACAAGTGCCGGTCGCGCCGCGGCACTGCCGCCCCCGCGACCGGGATCCGGCGGTCCCTCCGGTGTATCGTCGTCAGCATGAGCCGGACCCAGCGGAAGAGCGCACTCAGGATCGCGGCGATCGCGATCCTCTCACTGACGCTCGGCGGTGCGGCGAGCGCGAGCCTGCTCTCGCAGGCGCTCTCCCCCGCGCAGGCCGCACAGACCCCGCGAGCTGCGCAGCCCGGCCCCCTGCGCACTCCCCCCGTGCATGCCGACGTGAACGATTTCACGGTCGAGTCGTTCGACGCCGTCTACGAGCTCGGGAAGGACGACGAGGGCCGATCCACCCTCCGCACGACCGAGCGGATCGTCGTGCTCTTCCCCGACTTCGACCAGAACCGCGGCATCATCCGCGACATCCCCCGCATCTACGGAGACGATCGCGGCGAGCACGAGACCGATCTGCGCATCGACTCCGTCACCGACGACAGCGGCTCGCCCAGACCCTTCACCACCGAGGAGTACGGCGATTTCCTCTCCGTCACCATCGCGGTGCCCGAGGGCAGCTTCGTGCACGGCGCGCAGACCTACGTGATCGAGTACTCGCAGCGGGACGTCACCCGACACTTCTCCGACGGTGGCCCCGACACCGGCGCCGATGAGTTCTACTGGGACGTCAACGGCACCGACTGGGCGCAGCCGTTCGGGCGGGTGAGCGCGCGCCTAATCCTGGACGAGGATCTGGTGCCGGCCTTCAACGGCAACGCGGCCTGCTACCGCGGTGCATTCGGCTCGGGCGAGCCGTGCGAGATCGGAGCAGAGGGCGACTCGATCGTCGTCGAGGAGCACGACCTCGCGCCCTACGAGAACATCACCATCGCCGCGGGCTTCGCTCCGGGCACCTTCGCAGGCCCGCCCGTGCCGTTCCTCGAGCGCGTGCCCCTGCTCTTCTACGGAGGCCTCGCGAGCCTCGCCGCCGCGATCGGCCTCACCGTCGTGACGGCCGTGCGCGGTCTGCGCGGCGCGAAGACCGGCCGGGCGATCATCGCGCAGTACGAGCCGCCCGCGGGCATCGCCGCCGCAGTCGCCGCAGAGCTCGTGCGCGCCCGCCGCACCGCGATGACCGCGACCCTGCTCGACCTCGCGGTGCGGAGGAGGATCAGGCTGCTGCACGACGAGCCCAGCGACATGTACGGAGC
>JBFXIT010000144.1:0-4268 GCA_050175655.1 Leucobacter sp. | reverse complement strand
AGATGGCAGAACTGGGCGCGCACCGAGCGCTCGCAGCCGGTGCTGGAGGTCGCCCCGCGCAGCACCGAGCAGATCGTGCTCGCGGTCGATCGGGCGCGGGAGACCGGCCACACCCTCAAGCCGATCGGCGCCTCCCACAGCTTCACCGCCATCGGTGCGACCGGGGGCGTGCGCCTCGACATGAGCCGTCTGCGCGGGCTGGTCGACGTCGACCTGGAGCGGGGGCGGGTCACGCTCTGGGCGGGCACGCACCTGTGGGAGCTGCCCGCGATCCTGAACCCCCTCGGGCTCGCGCTCGAGAACATGGGCGACATCGACCGGCAGACCGTCTCGGGCGCCACGAGCACCGGCACCCACGGCACGGGCATCGCCCTCGGCGGCATCGCGACCCGGGTCGTCGGAGCCACGATCGTGACGGGCACGGGGGAGCTGCTGACGGTGAGCGAGGACGAGAACCCGGAGCTGCTGCCCGCCGTCGCGCTCGCCCTCGGCGCGCTGGGGGTGCTCGTGACGATCACCATCCAGTGCGTGCCGCGCTACCTGCTGCGAGCGGTCGAGGCGCCCATGCCGCTCGACGAGGTGCTCGACCGCTACCTCGAACTCAACCGCGAGGCCGACCACTTCGAGTTCTTCTGGTTCCCGCACACGTGCGGCACCCGCACCAAGACCAATACCCGCATCCCCCTCGACGGCGCCTCCCCGTCCGGCGGTGCGGAGCCCCTCGGGCGGGCGGCGCGCTTTCTCGACGAAGAGGTCGTGAACAACGGGGTGCTCGGCGCCCTGGTCGGCTTCGAGCGCTGGGTTCCGGCGAGCACGCCTCACGTCAACCGGCTCATCGAGTCGGTCTCGAGCCGTCGCGACTACAGCGACGAGTCGCACAGGGTCTACATCACCCGCCGTCGCGTGCGGTTCCGCGAGATGGAGTTCGGGCTGCCGCTCGAGGCGGTGCCCGCGGCGATCCGCGAGCTGCGCTCCCTGATCGAGCGGCGCGACTATCGCGTCTCGTTCCCCATCGAGATGCGCACCGCGGCGGCGGACGGGCTGATGCTCTCGACCGCGCACGGGCGCGAGACCGGCTACATCGCGGTGCACCGTTACTGGCGCGACCCCGACCGAGAGTACTTCCGCGAGGCGGAGGCGGTGCTCGCGGCCCACGGCGGCCGGCCGCACTGGGGCAAGATGCACACCCGCACCGCGGCTCAGCTGCGCGAGAGCTACCCCCTCTTTGACGAGTTCGCGCGAGTGCGAGACCGGCTCGACCCCGACCGCGTCTTCGCCAACCCCTACCTGGAGCACGTGCTCGGGCCCTGACGCACAGCCAGTTCCCCGCCACCCTCGATAGAATTCCCGCATGAACGGATCCCTCATCGCCGTCCTCGTGATCGTCGGCGTTCTCCTGATCGTCGGCATCTACCTCTGGGCGACCTACAACTCACTGGTCACCCTCCGCGTGCGCGTCGACGAGGCGTGGAGCGACATCACGGTGCAGCTGAAGCGACGAGCCGATCTGATCCCGAGCCTCGTCGAGACGGTCAAGGGCTACGCCGCCCACGAGAAGGGCGTCTTCGAGGCCGTGACCCAGGCCCGGGCCGAGACCATCTCCGCCTCCACGCCCGCCGAGGCGTCCCTCGCCGAGAACCACATGCAGCAGGCGCTCAAGAGCATCTTCGCCGTCGCCGAGGCGTATCCTCAGCTGCAGGCGAGCCAGAACTTCCTGCAGCTGCAGGGCGAGCTGGTCGACACCGAGAACAAGATCCAGGCGGCGCGGCGCTTCTACAACGGCGGGGTGCGCGAGTTCAACACGAAGATCCAGATCTTCCCGAACACGCTCTTCGCGCGCGGCATGGGCTTCCGCGAGCGCGAGTTCTTCGAGGTCGACGACGTCGCGGCCATCTCGGAGCCGCCGCGCATTCAGTTCTAAGGCGCCGCCGTGTACCGCGCGATCCGGCGCAACAAGGTCAACAGCGCCCTCATCATCCTGCTCTTCATCGCCATCATCGGCGGGCTGGGCTGGCTCGCCTCCGCGATCTATCAGTCCTGGGCCATCGTGGTCTGGGTGATGGTGTTCGCCGTGGGCTATGCGGTGATCCAGTACTTCGCCGCGGGCAAGCAGGCGATCGCGATGAGCGGCGCGCAGCGGATCGGGCCGGCCGACAACCCCCGCCTGTACCGCATCGTCGAGAACCTGTCGATCACCACCGGCACCCCGATGCCCGAGGTCTACATCGTGAACGACCCGGCGCCCAACGCCTTCGCCACCGGGCGCGACCCCGAGCATGCGATGGTCGCCGCGACGACGGGGCTACTCGACATGATGACCGATGCCGAACTCGAGGGCGTGATGGCCCACGAACTCGGGCACGTGCGCAACTACGACATCCGCGTCTCGATGATCGTCTACGGTCTCGTCGTCGCCGTCGGCATGATCGCCGACGTGCTCGTCCGCATGGCCTTCTTCGGCCGCAACAACAACAGCAACCCCGTCGTGCTGATCTTCGGCCTCGTCGCCATGCTCGTCGCCCCCCTGGTGGCGAGCATGGTGCAGCTCGCGGTCTCGCGGCAGCGGGAATATCTCGCCGACGCCACGGGAGCGCTCACCACGCGCCACCCCGAGGCGCTGGCGAGCGCGCTGCACAAGCTGAGCGAGTACGGCCGCCCGCTGCAGAAGCAGAACAGCAGCATGGCGCACCTGTGGATCGCCGATCCGCTGAAGCCCGGGCTCACGCAGCGGCTCTTCGCCACGCACCCGCCGATCCCGGATCGGATCCGCCGCCTGCTCGACATGGGCGGTAGGTTCTGACCGCCTGGCCACGAGAGCCGGGGCGGCAGGCGAAGGCGTAGGGTAGAGGGCGAAACCCGAGGAGGTCCCGCCCGCCGTGTCCACGATGTTCCGATCTCTCGGCATACGCAACTACCGCATCTGGTTCGCCGGGGCGCTCGTGTCGAACATCGGGGCCTGGATGCAGGCGACGGCCCAGAACTGGGTCGTGCTGACCGAGCTCAGCGACAACGACGCCGTCGCGGTCGGCATCACGATGGCGCTGCAGTTCGGCCCCCAGCTGCTGCTCGTGCCGCTGAGCGGAGCCGTCGCCGACCGTTTCGACAGGCGCCGCGTGCTGATGGTCACCCAGAGCCTGCTGATGCTGCTGGCGCTCGGCCTGGGCCTGCTCCTCGTGTTCGGTCACGCACAGCTCGGGCACCTGTACGGATTCGCGCTCGCACTCGGCGTCGTGAACGCCTTCGACACCCCCGCGCGCCAGGCCTTCGTCTCCGACCTGGTCGGCACCTCCCAGCTCTCGAACGCGGTGGCGCTCAACTCGGCCTCGTTCAACTCGGCGAGGCTCATCGGCCCCGCGGTCGCCGGCGTGCTGATCGCCGTCGTCGGCTCGGGCTGGGTCTTCGTCATCAATGCCGTCACCTTCATCGCGATGCTGGCGGCGCTCGCCGCGATGCGCCTGCCCCGCCGATCGGCCGTTCCGGCGAGCGGCCGCGAACCGCAGCTCGCGCAGCTGGCCGCGGGATTCCGCTACGTGGCGCAGCGGCGCGACCTCCTCGTCATCTTCGTCATCGTGTTCCTCATCGGCACCTTCGGCATGAACTTCCCCGTCTACTCGTCGACCATGGCGGTGGAGTTCGGCCGCGGTGCGGGGGAGTACGGTCTGCTCTCTTCGATCCTCGCCATCGGATCCCTGGCCGGCGCCCTGCTCGTGGCGCAGCGCCCCGCCGCCCGCCTGCGTACGGTGATCGCGTCAGCCGGCGGCTTCGGCGTCGCGAGCGTCGTCAGCGCCCTCATTCCGAGCTTCTGGTCGTTCGCCGCGACGCTCGTGCTGCTCGGCTTCTGCACGGCGACGCTGTTGTCGACCGCGAACGGGTTTGTGCAGACGACCTCCGATCCCCGCGTGCGCGGCCGCGTGCTCTCGCTCTACTTCGCCATCCTGACGGGAGGCACCCCGATCGGCGCTCCGATCGCCGGCGCGGTCGCCGACGCGTTCGGGCCGCGCTGGTCGCTCGGCGTCGCCGCGCTGGCCGGCCTCGCCGCCTTCGCGGTGGGCCTCGGCTGGCTGATCGTCGGGCGGAGGCTGCGCCTGCACGTGCGCCCGCACGAGCCGCGGGGCCACCGCCTGTCGGTCACCCACGCCGGCAGGCCGGGCGTCGATGACGATCCGGCGGCCCAGGTCGAGACGCTGACCGCCCCCATCGAGGTGCTGCGCCGCGGCCCCGTCATCCTCTCCGAGCCCAGCTCCGCGCCGCAGAGCGGGCCGCTGAGC
>JBFXIT010000143.1:0-4393 GCA_050175655.1 Leucobacter sp. | reverse complement strand
CGTGATTTCGCGGTGATCCGCAGCGGGCGCCCCGCCGTCGTGATCGACTTCGACCTCGGAGAGGGGGCGGAGGAGGATCACGGCTGGGTCGGCGAGTTCGACCGCTTCGCGCGGGTGATCCTCTCGACCGAGCACGCCGCCGAACTCGTCCGGGCGCTGCGCCTCGACGACTCGGGTGCCGAGGGCGCGACGGTGTTCAGCACCGCGAGCTGATCGCGATCGGCCGCACGGGGCATCGCGCGGCCGCGCGCCGCCCCGCACCGAGTCGACCGTGCGCAGGTCAGGCCGCGAGCATCCAGGCGATGAAGGCGATCACCGGCAGAGCGGCGAAGGTCGTCACGAAGACGGTGTCGCGCACCTGAGTCTCGGCGCGCCGGTAGGTGGCCGCGTAGTTGTAGACGTTCTGCGCCGTGGGCAGGGCGGCGATCGTGGTGGCCACGAATGTCTCGTGCGGGCCGAGGCCGAGCGCGAGGCAGAGCAGCCAGGCGAGCAGGGGCATCAGCAGCAGCTTGATCGCGGTGGCCGCCAGTACCGGCGCCCGGTCGCTGCCCCGCTGCAGGGCGCGCTGGCCGCGCAGCGAGATGCCGAAGCTCAGCAGCACCATCGGCACGCTGGCCGCGCCGAGCATCTCGATCGGTCCGAGCACGATCTGCGGCACCTCGAGGCCGAGCATCGCGACGGCGAAGCCGAGCACCGACGCGATGATGACGGGGTTCCTCGCGGCCCGGCCGAGGGCGAGCAGGAACCCGCCCCTGTTGCCCCGGGTCGACTCGAGGACGGCGAGCACGACGGGGGTGTAGACGGCCACCTGGATGAGGATCAGCGGCGCGACGTAGGCCGCGTCGCCCAGGATGTAGATCGCGACCGGCAGGCCGAGGTTGTTGGAGTTGACGTAGCCCGAGCTGGTGGCGCCGAGGGTGGTGGCGGCGAGATCCTGCTTGAACCACCATCGGGAGGCGACGACGTAGATCGCAGCGGCCGCGACGGCCGCAATTGTGGTGATCAGGATGACCGGAGAGAGCAGCACCGCCGGATCGCTGTCGTGCAGCACGTCGAACAGCAGCGCCGGGAGCGCGACGTAGAACGCCATCCTGTTGAGCACACGGCGCTGATCGCCCTTGACGACGCCCCCGACCGCTGCGAGGTAGCCGGCGCCGATGATGCCGAGGATCACCGCGAAGCCGTACAGCACTCCCAGCATCCGCCGCTCCTCTCGCCGCCAACGAGCCTACCGTTCGCGGCGGGGGACGTCGGGCCCGTGCCGGCGCGGGATCCTCAGCGCAGCGCGGCAGCGGCCTCTTCGGCGATCACCGCGGAGAGCGCGTCGAGGGTGGGGGAGCTCAGGTTCCACCGCTGCCAGTAGAGGGGCATCTCGATCCTCGATCCCGGGCTCAGCTCGACGAGGCGCCCCTCGGCGAGCGGCTCCCGGCACTGCAGTTCGGGCAGCATTCCCCACCCGAGCCCGAGCTCGATGGCGAGCGCGAACTCGGCCGACGAGGGAACGTAGTGTCGGGGCGGTTCGATGCGGGCCCGGGTGATCCTTCTGATGAAGCGCTGCTGGAAGGCGTCGTGACGGTCGAACTCGACCACCGGGGCGCGTTGCAGCGCGTCGGCGGTGACGCCCGCCGCGAAGTGCTCCGAGACGAAGCCCGGCGAGGCGACGGCGGAATAGTGGTCGACGCCCAGCCGGGTGCTCGTGCATCCGGGCACCGGCTCCTTCGTCGCAGTGACGGCGGCGATGGCCTCGCCGCGCCTCAGCTGCTCGGTGCTGAGCGTCTCGTCGGCCCGGATGATCTCGAAGCGGGCGTCGGTCTCGCGCGCGGCCCTCACCAGGGCCGGCACGAACCAGGTAGCGAGGGAGTCGGCGTTCACGACGACGGGGATGACCGTGCCGCCGGCCGGCCCGCCTCCCAGCTCCCGCGCGGCATCGTCGACGAGGCGATCGAGCTGTCGGGCGACGCGGAGGATCGTAGCGCCCGCGGCCGTCACCTCGATGGGGCGGCTGCGCTGCACGAGTACCGACCCCACGCGCTGCTCCATGGCCTTGACCCGCTGGCTGACTGCGGATGGGGTGATGTGCAGGCGCCGCGCCGCGCCCTCGAAGCTGCCCTCGTCGACGATGGCGGCGAAGGTGGCGAGGTGCTCGACCGGCAGATCCACCATTCCCCCTTTGTGAAGCAATGCTTATGTTACTTGAGAATGATGAGGCCTTCTGAAGTGGATCGCGGCGGTGGATCGTCCTAACGTCGGAGGCATGCTCACACCCACGCTGCTCGGCTTCGGCACGGGCCTCTCCCTCATCGTCGCCATCGGCGCCCAGAACGCCTTCGTGCTGCAGCAGGGGATCCGCCGTCGGCACGTGCTGCCCGTCGTGCTGATCTGCGGGCTCACCGATGCGCTGCTCGAGTTCCTGGGGGTGGCGGGCATCGGCTTCGTCGTCGAGCGCGCGCCGATCGTGCTCGAGATCATCCGCTGGGGCGGCGTGGCGTTCCTGCTCTGGTATGCGTGGGGCGCCGTTCGCCGCGCGCTGCGGCCCGAGGCGCTGGTGGCGGGCGAGGGATCGCAGACCCCGCTCGGCAAGACCGTGCTCGCCTGCCTCGCCATCACCTACCTCAACCCCCACGTCTATCTCGACACCATGGTGCTGATGGGCTCGATCGGCAATGCGCAGGGCGACCCGGCGCGCTGGTGGTTCGTGCTCGGCGGCGCGCTGGCGAGCATCATCTGGTTCGCCGTGCTGGGCTACGGGGCGAGAGCGCTCACCCGGTTCTTCGCCACTCCGCGCTCATGGCAGATCCTCGACTGGTGCGTGGCGGTGGTGATGGTGGTGATCGCCGCGCGGCTCGTCTTCGACGGAGTCGGTGTGTGATCCTCACCCGCGATCTCACCCTGGCCGGTAGAGGTCAATGGCCGCATCGGGCCACGGGATTCTGCCTACGATGACCGCTGACTGCCGGTGACCGCACCGGTGACGGACAGCGAGTCATCAGGAGGCGCCGATGCGACTGCGCAGAACACCACCGGCGCTCAGAAGCGTCGGCAGCGGGTTCGCGCTGTTCGGCCGGGGCCTCTGGGCGACCACTGCGCTGCTCGCCGTGCTGAACCTCGCCGCCGGGGCCATCACCGCCCTCGCGGTCATGGCGACCTCCGAGCTCGCCTGGGCGCAGCGCGGCGCGGTGTTCGCAGACGGTGAGATCACGGATCGCGGCATCGTGTCGCTGCTGCTGCAGGTCGGCCTGCCCGCCGGCATCGCCATCGCGCTCGTCTCGGCGATCGGCTACCTCGCCATCGCCGCGGCGCTGGGGGAGCGCCACGCGGGGCGGAAGGCGCCGCGCTGGAGCTTCGCGGCTGCGCTCTGGCGCGGGGTGAGGCGATGCCTGCCCTTCGCGGCCGCGTTCGCCATCGTGGTGGTCGAGCTGCTGCTGGCGATCGTGCTGGCGCCGCTTGTGAGCGCGGCGGGCATCGTGCTGCTCGCGGTTCTCGGGGTGCGGGCTTCGATGGGATGGCGCGCGACGAGCGGCTGGCTGTCGTGGCCGATGCTCGCCGCCTACGCGGTGCCGTTCGGGCTCGCGGTCGTCATCCTCGTGAACAGCCTGCTGATCCTGCCGGTCGCAGCCTTCGAGCGGCACGGGGTGCGCGGTATCCTCCGGCGTTCGAGCGAGCTCGTACGGGCTCGCGCGGGCCGGGTCGCGCTGCTGGGCCTCGGCGGCGTCGTCTTCTATGCGCTGGTCGTGGCGGGCCTCAGCGGGCTCGGCGCCCTCGGCGTGCCGCAGACGGTCGTGACGGTGCTGATGCTCGTCGCGCAGTTCACGGTCGCCGCGGTTCCCGTCGCGCTGCTGGTTCAGGCCTATTTCGAGGTGGTCGGCGGGCGGGTGCCGCCGGATCTCGCGCTGCCGCGACCCGACTTCGCGCGCAACCCGCTGCTCGGCACGATCGCCACCGGCGCGGCGGCTGCGCTCGTGCTCGGCTTCTTCGTGCCGGCTCTCACCCCGCAGGTGGCCTGGGCCGAGGAGGCGCCGTCGGGCGAAGCCTCGGAGACGCAGGATCCTCTCGGCACGCCCCTCGACGCGCCGGTGGGCGCTCCGTCGGAAGGCCAGGATCAGGATCCCGGTCCCGGTTCCGGCCTGGGCGGCGGTATCCAGTCGTTCGGCGAAGAGGGCGGCGAAGAAGGCTCGGGCGGTGAGGGCGGCGAAGGCGTCAACCCGGCGCCGGACTGGTGGAGCCAGGGGCGCCCCGAGGGCGAGGGGCGCAAATTCGGCAGCCCGGCCCACTTCGAGACCTACCTCGACTACGAGAACCAGTGGGGCGGAGTCATCGACAAGCCGACGCTCGGCATGGCCGTCGACTCGCTCGGCGACGAGCACGACGCGAGCCCGGGGGACGGCTGGTGCGA
>JBFXIT010000142.1:0-4397 GCA_050175655.1 Leucobacter sp. | reverse complement strand
CTGCTCGAGGTCACCCTCGCACGCATGGCGCAGCATGCGCCGGAGCGGGTCTCGCTCTACGTCGACGGCGAGAACGAGGCCGCGGAGCGCATGTACCGATCCGCCGGGTTCACCATCGCTTCATCGAGTCGACAGTGGGTTCGACCGGGCCCGGCGGCCCCTTTGTCGGCGGTCGATGCCAAAATGGAGGCATGAGCGAAGAAACCGCCGAGATCGACATCGCAGTCGCGCCCCCTGCAGACGACGGCGCACTGCCGCCCGATCGCTACATCGACCGCGAGCTGAGCTGGCTCGCGTTCAATCAGCGGGTGCTCGAGCTGGCCGAGGATCCGGCGGTGCCGCTGCTCGAGCGGGCGAACTTCCTCGCCATCTTCGCATCGAACCTCGACGAGTTCTTCATGGTGCGCGTCGCGGGCCTCAAGCGCCGCATCGTGACCGGCCTCGCCGTGCCGACCAACGTCGGGCGCGCGCCCACCGACGTGCTCGAAGACATCAACCGCACCGCCTACGAGCTGCAGGAGCGGCATGCGCGCTGCTTCCGCGATCACGTCCAGCCTGCGCTCGCCGAGGCCGGCATCCGCATCGTCGACTGGCAGCAGCTCGACGCCGCCGATCGCGCGCACCTCACCGACTACTACGAGCAGCACATCTATCCCGTGCTGATGCCGCTCGCCGTCGACCCGGCGCACCCCTTCCCCTACATCTCGGGGCGTGCGCTCAACATGTCGATCCGCGTGCGCAACCCCCGCACCGACAAGGTCGAGTTCGCCCGGCTGAAGGTGCCTCAGATGATCCCCCGCTACGTGCGGGTGGATCAGCGCGAGAGCGTCGACGACGTGCGCTTCATCCCGCTCGAGGAGCTGATCGCGAATCAGCTCGGCGGTCTCTTCCCCGGCATGGAGGTGATGGACCACCACGTCTTCCGCGTGACGCGCAACGAGGACATGGAGATCGAGGAGGACGAGACCGAGAATCTGCTGCAGGCGCTCGAGAAGGAGCTGCTGCGGCGCCGCTTCGGCCCGCCGATCCGCCTCGAGATCTCCGACGACATGGACGCCGCGACGCTCGAGCTGCTGGTGCGCGAGTTCGACATCGACGCGCAGCAGGTCTACACGCTCCCGGCCCCCCTCGACCTGAGCGGCCTCTTCGCCCTCACCCGCATCGGCCGCCAGGATCTGAAGTTCACGCCGCACATCCCGGTCACGCACCCGCAGTTCCGCACGGTCTCGCCGAGCGAGAAGCCCGATGTGTTCGGCGCGATCGCGCGCCGCGAGATCCTCGTGCACCACCCGTACGAGTCGTTCGCGACCAGTGTGCAGGCCTTCGTCGAGCAGGCGGCGACCGACCCCGACGTGCTGGCCATCAAGCAGACGCTCTACCGCACGTCGGGCGACAGCCCCATCGTCGCGTCGCTCATCAAGGCGGCCGAGGCCGGCAAGCAGGTGCTGGCGCTGGTCGAGATCAAGGCCCGCTTCGACGAGGAGGCCAACATCACCTGGGCCCGCAAGCTCGAGCAGGCCGGGGTGCACGTGGTCTACGGCCTCGTCGGCCTGAAGACCCACTGCAAGCTCGTGCACGTGATCCGCGAGGAGCAGGGGCGCCTCGCCCACTACTGCCACATCGGCACCGGCAACTACAACCCCAAGACCAGCCGCATCTACGAGGACTTCGGCCTCTTCACGTCGTCGCCCGAAGTGGGCCGCGACGTGACGAAGCTGTTCAACGTGCTCTCTGGCTATGCGATCGAGACGAACTACGATCGTCTGCTCGTCGCCCCCGAGGGGCTGCGCGACGGCCTGCTCAGCCGCATCGAACGCGAGGCCGAGCACGCCCGCGCCGGTCGACCCAGCGGCATCAAGCTCAAGGCCAACAGCATGGTCGACGAGCAGATCATCGACGCGCTCTACCGAGCGGGTCGGGCCGGCGTGCCCGTCGACATCTGGATCCGCGGCATCTGCTCGATCCGCGCCGGCGTGCCGGGGCTGTCGGAGAACATCCGGGTCCGGTCCGTGCTGGGCCGCTACCTCGAGCACTCCCGCATCTACGCCTTCGAGAACGCCGGCGAGCCCGAGGTCTACATCGGCAGCGCCGACCTCATGCACCGCAACCTCGACCGCCGCATCGAGGTGCTCGCCCGCATCGTCGACCGCGAGCATCTGGCGCGCATCGAGCGCTTCTTCGGATACGGCTTCAGCGACGAGGTGAGCTCCTGGCACATGCTGGCCGACGGCACCTGGAAGCGGCGCACCGTCGACGAGAACGGCCAGCCCCTGCCAGATCTGCAGGACCTCGTGATGATCGACCGCACGCAGGCGCGATCGCGCGAGAACCGCAGCTGGAGCGGCCGGTGAGCGACCCGATCCTGGCCGCCGGCACCGTGTGCTGGCGGCGCGTGACAGAGCCCGACGGCGGCGAGCAGCTCATGGTGCTGCTGATCCACCGCACCAAGCAGAAGGACGTCTCGTTCCCGAAGGGCAAGCTCGATCCCGGCGAGAGCATGCCGCAGGCCGCGGTGCGGGAGACGCTGGAAGAGACCGGCCTCTCAGTGTCGCTGGGCGTCAACCTGGGCACCATCACCTACCAGCTCCCGAACGGCGACGACCGCAAGACCGTGCAGTACTGGGCGGCCGAGGTCACCGAGAAGGCGGTGGAGGTCTCGACGTTCCGCCCGAACAACGAGGTCGCCGCACTCGAGTGGGTGCCCCTCGAAGAGGCGAAGAAGCGTCTGAGCTACCGTGCGGATCGCGAACTCTTCGACGTCTTCGTCAGCCTCGCACGGCGCGGCGCGATCGACACCTTCTCGGTCGTGCTCCTGCGCCACGCAAAGGCCGAGCAGCGCAGCATCCACTGGCCCGAGGATCGGCTTCGGCCGCTCACCGATCGCGGCGAGCAGCAGGCGGAGACCCTCGTGCCCACACTCGAGGCGTTCGGCCCGGTGCGCATACTCTCGTCGACCGCTGAGCGCTGCATGCGCACCGTCACCCCTCTGGCGCACCACCTGCACAAGACCATCCGCGTGAACGAGGGTCTGAGCCAGGAGGCGTGGGACGAGGGCAGGATCGACGAGCTCCGCTCGATCGTCGGCAAGGTGGTGCGCAAGGGCAAGAACGCGGTCATCTGCACCCACCGCCCCGTGCTGCCCGACGCCGCACGTGAGCTGGCTCTCGCCACCGGCAGTCTGCCCGGCGCCTACCTCGACGAGGCCGCGGCGCTGCCCCCCGGCGGCTTCTCGGTGTTCCACCTCTCCCGCACCCATCCGGGCCGCGGAATCCTGGGGGTCGAGACCTATCCGCTGAAGCACTGAGAGACCGTCAGTGGACACGGCAGGGCGCAGTGCGGCGCCCGGGAGCATCGCAGCCGACGGCGTCTCGTCCAACGGCGTCTCAACCGACGCCGACCGACCGTTCGGGGTCGTCGTGAACCCGACCTCGGCCCTCGGCCGCGGCCGGAGGGTCGCACGGCGCGTGCTCGCGGCCTTCGCGAAGGCCGGAGTCGCCGCAGTCGAGATCTCCGGGCCCGATGCCGAAGCATGCCGGGAGGCGGTGCGATCCGCCTGCGCCACCGGCCTGCGCGGCCTGGTGCTCGTCGGAGGCGACGGCCTCATCGGCCTCGTGCTGCAACTGCCCGAGGCCCGGGCGCTGCCCATCGGAGTCGTCCCGGCGGGCAGCGGCAACGACTTCGCCCGTCAGTTCGGGCTGCGCGGGCACCCGCGCAGCGCCGTGCACCGCATCCTCTCGGTCGAGAGCACTCCGCGGTCCGTCGACCTGGGGGTCGTCGCGCTGCCCGCAGCACTGCAGCCCGCAGCACCGTCGTCCGCAGCACCGCAATCCGCAGTACCGTCGTCTCCCGACCCCGGCCAGGCGGATGCCGACGTGCGCGAGCACTGGTTCGCAGGCGGCCTCTCGATCGGCTTCGACGCGGCGATCAACCGCCGCGCGAACGCCCTGCGCCTGCCGCTCGGGCCGCTCCGCTACCATCTGGCGCTGCTCATCGAGCTCGCGGTGCTGCGTTCCCGCCCGTTCACCGTGAGCACGGAGACCGCCACCGGGAGGCACGAGACTCGCAGCTTCTACGGCTTGCTCGCCACCGCGATGAACATCCGCGCCATCGGAGGCGGCATCCCCCTCGCACCGGGCGCATCCGCGGACGACGGCCTGCTCGACCTCGTCGAGGTGAGCCACGGCACGAAGCTCCGGATCCTCAGCGTGCTGGGAGTGCTCGCCCGGGGCCGGCACGAACGCCTGCCCGAGGTGCGCATCACGCGCGTGCGCCGCGCGCGCATCGAGGCGGGAGACGAGGTCGCCTATGCCGACGGCGAGCGCGTGGGGCGCTCCCCGTTCGAGGTGCGGGTCGCCCCGGCGGCGCTCACCCTGCTGGCCTGATCCGACCTCATCGCG